>CAZITB010000307.1:0-1501 GCA_964542055.1 uncultured Candidatus Kuenenia sp. | reverse complement strand
GATTTATCGGATATACAGGTTCATTTTCTTGAGCTTATATCGCGCTGTAGTATTAGTTTTCAAAAGATACCCATATTGGTGATGACCAGGCCATGTGGCCGTTGCTTTGAGTTACTCTGATATAATAGTAATTAGTTTGCGGTGAAAGAGGCAGGCCTTTTAACGGGCTGTCGTGTTCGAACTGTGTTTGGAAATCCCATTGGCCAGTTAAATTCCAGGTTTGGATAATCTCATTGTTATGAATCAATTCAAATTTTTCCAGTTCATCAGTGCCAGCGACGAGTATGGATATGTTACGAGGCTGGTCCGGGGATTTAAGTTTTATTTCTGAACCCATGATTTGGCCGTTGGTTTCGAATTTTACGAGTATGCGAGAGCCCCTTACGGCATAGGTTCTGCGGTTCCATAAGGCGTCAAAAATCGCTTCACGGGTCAGTTCTTTTGCCCAGACTGCGGTCAGGCCTGGACTCCTGTAAGAATTATAGTCAATCGGCTTGAAGGTCAGCTCGTGCAGGCCGGCGGGACAAGCCATGTGAGTATCAGTACCGCCTGTAAAACCGAGTTTTCGGCCCATATTCAGGCCGTGGCGACTTGTTTTTTCCTCGCAGAATCTTTGTGAATTTACAGGGAATGGGACATCGGTCCATTCTGAAGTGCCGAAAAAAGAACAGACTTCGACGAGACGGTCATATTTTGTATTTATTTTATCCCAGTCTGTAAGACCATGGCTGGTATGGTCGATTATTAAAAACTTCTGTCCCTCATTTTCGAGCAATTCAATTAACTCATCAACATCACAGTAGTCGATTTTAGTTCGTTCTTTTCCATAAGGGCTGGAATTATAAAAAGGGGGATAGTCGTCAAGGAAATATATATTTTTATGGCCATAAAGGTCTTTTCCTTTTGCCAACCCCGCATGACTTATTTCCCATGCGGGCAAAGTCACAAAAGAACGGTCCTTATTAAATCGGCGAGTTGTCTCCAGATTTGAAAGCCAATTCTTTTGGGGATCATAAAGGGCGATTCCGAAATCGTGATCGGTAATGGCCGAAAAATCAAGCTGCATCACATCCCTTGCCCATTGATAATAAAATTCCGGTGTTCTGTCGCTTCCGTCTGAAAAAACAGTATGGCCGTGTATTTCTCCCCAGAAAAGTTTGTAATCCGTATTTTTGTCTTCGATAGAAGGATTTGACAAAATTTGCTTATCAAAATTATTGAGATTAGATTGTAATCTGATAATTTTGCTTTGCTTTTGATCTATCGAACTCATAATTTTGTTTTTGACCGGAACATTACCAACCGGATTTCCGAACTCATCAAAGACTGTGTGCTTAGGTTCTCTAATGTCTCTTGTGTCTACTATAGAAGGAATAGTCGTTAGAACAGAAGAGGGCTTCGAAGGTGAGATGACAAGATAGTCCACGGCGGCAAGCTGCGGCTTTTCACTGCCTTTCGGCTGTATAAATAGCCAATGTTTCCATTGATCCATTGCCTGTGT
>CAZITB010000306.1:0-1515 GCA_964542055.1 uncultured Candidatus Kuenenia sp. | reverse complement strand
GAACATCGCTGTTGCAAATCCTGTTGCAGATTGCCGACTCGGATTAACCTTTATTTGCGATAATAATTTTAACTAAAATACGATATATCTTAAAAAAGACTTGACAATTTTACGACATATACAATAATAAACCATTATGGATACTCGAAAAAGATTTTATGATTCACTATTAACTGAACACCTCTCCTCACAGAGACAAATGGCGTTTGTAAGCGGTCCGAGACAAACTGGCAAAACTACCTCCTGCAGAAATCTTTCCAACCAGTACATTAACTGGGACAATAGTGACGATCGAACATTAATCTTAAAGGGCCCTGCTACTATAGCAGATAAAATAGGTCTAAATACACTATCTGAGTCTAAGCCAACCGCACTATTTGATGAGTTGCATAAATTTACCCGATGGAAACAATTTTTAAAAGGTTTTTTTGATACTTACGCAGATAGTGTTCGTGTTCTTGTTACCGGAAGTTCGCGAATGGATGTTTACCGCCGAGGCGGAGATAGTCTGATGGGAAGATACTTCCTTTATCAGATGCATCCATTTTCAATCGCAGAAACAGTATATCAAAATCTACCCGACACTGACAAAATTATCCGTAGTCCAAAACAAATAAGCGAAGAAGATTTCTCTGCCCTTTGGATTCATGGTGGGTACCCTGAACCATTTCTTAAGCGAGACAAGCGGTTTAGTAATAGATGGCAAAATCTTCGTCTGCAACAACTTCTTAGAGAAGATGTTCGGGATTTGACCCAGATTCATCAATTGGACCAGCTTGAGCTTTTGGTAAAACTGCTTATGGTGCGATCAGGTCATCAGCTTATTTACAGTAATTTAGCTAATGAGATACAAGTTTCAGTAGACACCGTTCGTCGTTGGGTAACGACTCTCTGTAATTTGCATCTTGGTTTTCTAGTAAGACCTTGGTTTAAAAATGTTTCCCGATCTCTTAGAAAAGAGCCCAAATGGTTCCTTAGAGATTGGTCAGCAATTGAAAACCCCGGTGAAAAAGCCGAAACATTTGTCGCCTGTCATCTTCTCAAAGCCGTTGATGGCTGGAACGATATGGGACTTGGTGATTTCCAGTTGAACTATCTCAGAGATAGAAATCAAAGGGAAGTTGATTTTGTAGTCATCAAAGATTCAAAACCATGGTTTCTTGTTGAAGTTAAAAATTCAGATAAAACAATAAGTCCTTCACTGAGTTTCTTTCAGAAACAGATAAAGGCTCCTTTTGCATTTCAGGTGGCAATAGAAGCTGACTATGTAGATGTTGATTGTTTTTCTTCTCAAAATCGACCAATGATTGTGCCTGCAAAAACCTTTCTATCTCAACTGATATAATTCCAGCTTGTTTTCACTATATTTTTCAAATTTAAAATATCCAACATTCAAACTTGTCAGTTTCCATGAATATCTATACAATGACTTTGAAACATTCGTGGTTATTCTTTGGAGACAACATTTGAAAATCATAGTTTTTCTAACCCTCAATTTATTCAGGCTGTTTTTTA
>CAZITB010000305.1:0-1529 GCA_964542055.1 uncultured Candidatus Kuenenia sp. | reverse complement strand
TAACAAGCATCAACACCGGATTGTCATTTTCATCAAGACTGGCTGCCAGCTCTTCTAATTCTTTTTTCTTTTCAGGGTATTTTGGGGTGGAGTTTCTAAAGGATTCTGAAGCAACATGATTTTTAATTATATATGCATCCACCCACATTGCAAGGGTTGAATCGTTTACCATTGCTTTAGGATAAAAATTGCCCCCCCCATCAATATCATTCTTTAGCCCGGTGTTTAGAAAGTAATTATCTATTGGATAGGGCTGTGCAAAAACCAAATCTTCTGTTGCTTTATCATAAACTCCTAAAATTAATGTTGTGTAGGCGTAACTGTATGTGTCATACATAGGCACATGTATTTCTCTTAACACTGGTGTATGAATCCCAAAAAAGCAGTCTATAAACAAGTTCTGTCTAGATTCATAGATATTTTCAATATAAACAAAATTTTCCCATGATTTCCAGCGTTCAGATATAAAGCCAAGCTCTTGGTTATCAATCGGTTCTCCATATTTCCCAAGATTAAAATAGTAAACTGGCTCAAGAGAGAGTTCATTACTTATTAAGAACAAGGTGTCGTTCATCCTTTCTTTAAAGTAGGTTTCCCCATTGAATTGATGTATGTTGGGAATCTTTTCTTGCATACTGGTACTTATAGTTGCTTTGTTTAAAAAGGTCCAATTTGGGAATGCTTGAATTGTTTTTCCTCTGGTATTAAAAATAATAGCTTTATATTTTTCGTCGCCTGCATTATTGGGGATACTACCAATTATTAAAGAGTCATTAAGTAATGACCAGCCAACTACTACATTGTTATCAGTATTGACTTCAGGTTCAAATGTTTTAATGAATTTTCCATTTAAATCGAAGACATATATCTCCCGAGGCCCTTGAATATATATCTTATTATCGCTTCCAATCTCTATGTTTATGCTATACAAATATTCACCTGGGCCACGACCAGTATTTCCGATTTTTGCTTTGAACCTGCCTTTTGTATCATATAATAAGCAATGATCTCTCCCCCTTACAGCAATCAAATTTTGATGAAAATCAACCTGATTAATTCTTGAGAGTATAATTGGTTCAGAATCAAGAGCAATATAATTAATATCGGAAACAAAACTACTTAAATTTAATGGCGTAAAGTTTTTAATATTTTGTTCAATATTTATTATCGGTAGCAATGAATTATCTTTTTTGTCTACAGAACATCCGACTATACTTAATTGGAATACACAATAAATAATTATGCAAGTATTTTTCATTTATAATCTATTTTTAGATTAATAAATGCTATCCCTATAATAGACTAAGGGATAGCAAATTATTAATTAATTACAATGGATTACAATCCACACTGACATAACCCTGAGCGTAGAGTTGAGGTGCTGGATCTGTTTCCCCGCAAGCAATACCATATTGTGCGGGGCACTCATAGCACGCTAGCATCACGCATAACCAACTAGTTCCTCCCCCACAAGGATCATACCCACCATGCAGATTAATCAATTCTTCATTTTTCATAATCTTCTCGGG
>CAZITB010000304.1:0-1547 GCA_964542055.1 uncultured Candidatus Kuenenia sp. | reverse complement strand
AAATCTTTTTTTTCTTCTCGAATCGCTAAGGAAGGAACCCATAAAAAGTTCCCTGGAAGAACTGGAATTAAACCAGAAGAGGGGTATAAGCCATATAAAGCGAGTTCAGGATGAGAAATTACAGTCATTATTGGCTCATTGTTATAATAATTCTCCATTTTATGGTAGATTATACAGTGATCAGGGGGTTTCTCCGGCCAGTATAGCCAGTGTTGAAGATTTGAAAAAACTTCCGGCGGTGACCAAGGAGGATATAAGAAAAAATGCAGATCTCATCCTTTCATCAAACGCACCGAAAGGGTATCCTGTAAAAACATCAGGGTCAACAGGTGCCCCATTAAAGTTTTACAAAGACAGGCTGGCCTCTGCCTACAGTTATGCAACCATGTTCAGGGGGTTGAAATGGCACAATGTGGATATCTGCGACAGGGAAGCATATCTTTGGGGCATTCCAATTGACAGAAAGGAACGGGTGCTTGCAAGAACTCGTGATTTTGTCCTCAATCGTTTTAGGGAGAAAGCATTTAATCTGAGCGATGAGGTTTTTTTTGATTTTTATTATAAGATGCAACGGAAAAAGCCCAAATTGCTTTCCGGGTATAGTTCCTTCCTATATGAGTTCGCTTTGTTTATCAAAAAGAAGGGGCTCCCACTAAAAAAGGCCAAACCAGGGTTAATTAAGTATACAGCTGAGATGATGTATGACTTCCAAAGGGAATGTATAGAAAATGTATTCGGTTGTCCTGTTGTTGGAGAATATGGTTCTGCGGAGATGGGGGTAATGGCTTATCAATGCATCCATAAAAACTACCATGTTTTCAGTGATTGCAGCTTGTTAGAATTTGATAAAACAGAAAATGAAGGATTATATGAAATTATTGCCACTAACTTGAATGCCAAGCGGTTCCCTTTTGTGCGATACAGGACAGGAGATCTCGTAAAAAATCCGGGTTTTTTAGAATGTTCATGTGGGCTTCCTTTTCCAATGCTGCCACCCATAATTGGCAGAAGTGCCGATATTGTCATCACGCCGGAAGGGAAAAAAATTCACTGTAGTATCTTTTCATATATGATAAAGTATCTAATAAAAAGTGGATATTCCTTTAAGAGAATTTTATTTATTCAGCAGACAACCTCAGAGTTAGTGGTTAAAATTGATGGGGAATTGGTTAAAGATATTTATTTTATTAAAGATTTGTTATTATTGGTTCATAGGGAAATTAGTCCTTCAATGAAAATTGAGCTAAAACAAATTGATGTTGACCAAAAAGATCGTTCAGGCAAGCTGCGATATTTTATTTCTAAAATAAAAAGTGAGTAACTGTAACTAATTTTAGCAAAAACATGTAGCAACATATAGTTTTCTCTGTATTTTTACATCACTAAACTTTCTGGGACATTAGTTAAAGGAATTAAAAATTGATGCTTTTAAGAGAATATTACAAATGGCAAAGGTGAGCGATACGGCGGAGAAATGCTATTAGGGGAGGATAGTAAAATTTTTGCTTGATGCAATAATGAGTTGACTATAATTTACTATGAAAGGG
>CAZITB010000303.1:0-1562 GCA_964542055.1 uncultured Candidatus Kuenenia sp. | reverse complement strand
CTGCCATAGGATGAGCTTGTTTCATCTGTTGCCAGTTCTTATAATTCTGATGGCCGTTGGATTCGCATACGCCGATCTTCATGCCGGGAAGTGCGGGCAGGCGGGCTGCAACATTTTTGTTCCAGTCAACCAAAACAGGATTAACCGTCAGGTCCGCACAAAAGCAGGGAATGTTTTTCTCATGGCAATGTTTTGCTATCTTTAAACTCATGCTCATCGTCTTGGCAATTGGCTTTAGAGCAATAGCGGTATAACCAAGCTCAATTCTTTCTTGTGCATCCTTATCAGAATGGGCACTTTCATCAGCTGCCAATCGTACAGGGAGATCTGAAACATCTTTTTTAAATTCTTCAGGGAAAGGTTCTTCCATAAGGATTATTCTGTCAAGAGCACCTATAGATTTGCAAAAGTCCAATAGCTTCATTAATCGTTCTTTGCTGTCATATCTGCCGTTAGCATCAAAGTAATAAGGAATATGACCATTATCTGTATATGGCGTTTGAATATCCTTTACTTTTTCATGGATTTCCTTGATACGGTTCTTATCCCATTGGAGCATTTTGTCAAGGTCACCATCTTTGTCAGGGTCAGAGCCTATCTTAATCTTCAAAAAGAAATAGCCTTCATTGACTGCCTTAACAATATCATCTATGCCAACATTGTAACTCATAAGAGGAATATTGGCTAATTTATCGTGGCGACAGCTTAATGCGGGCTTGATGTCATCAGGAACCATGGCATCAAAATTGGTTATATTATTTTCTTTGCAGTAAAGTATCCAGGCTGCGTTATCAAATGCCACTAAGGCATTTAAGGCAAAAGTCAATCTAAGCTGATTATTATTAGTTACTTTTTTGCCGTATTCATAAACCTGCGGCAAAACTTTATCAAGGAGTTCAAACGGTGTTTCCCATTCAATATCCTGTGCAAGTTTAAGAGCGTAAGATGTCATTAAAAACATCATACTATTACCGGCAGATTCGCTGTTAGTGGTAAAAACCAAAGCATCTGACCATAACGTGCTTTGAGTGCCAAGGCCCTGTGCTTCTTTGCCGGTTTTTGATTTCATATACGCCGTTGTCTGCCAAAGCTCACTAAGGTAGCCGCCCTTAAAGCCAAATGGTGCTTTTAATGGTTCACGTTCAAAATTACAGCTGGTATCTTTTATATGTATAATCATTTTAATCCTTGAAAAAATCTTTTGCTTTATCCCAGTCCAATGGAAGCGGGATTTCTTCGCCCGTTGCTGCCGACATCTGGGCTGCCCAGCCGATTTCAGTAATGGCCTGTGAATTCACAAAACTTAGCGGTGACTTTTGGTTATTTTTAATTGACTCAATAAAGTGTCCAACACATTCACCGGTCTGATGCTCTACAACATCGCCGGAATCAGGGGTTGTCGTATCATCAGGCCATGCTAAATCGCCGGCACTTGCCTTATCAAGGAGGCGAACCCATTTGCCATCTGTCGTTTTATTTGACCAGTAGCGGACTTTGTATGGCCTGTCGGAACTTCGACACCATATTTTGCTAAGTCCTTGCTATTTCGTCTCTTAGAAAGC
>CAZITB010000302.1:0-1579 GCA_964542055.1 uncultured Candidatus Kuenenia sp. | reverse complement strand
TCTGCTTGGCATCAGACTGAACAATTTCCTGCGCCATGTGAATAAACTGCGGCATAACATGAAAACTCAAAATCAAATTGCATATAGAAACCAGAAGCGCCAAAAAAAGCCCTGGGTAAATCAGCGTCAAAATACTCACCCCGCTTGCTCTGCATGCGTTAAGTTCGTTATCATTGGCAAAACGCCCATAAACCAGAGCCGATGCGAAAATCGCCGAAACCGGTAAAACAAAAGTAAGAATTATCGGCAAAGTATAAACCAGCATCTCCAGAACCTGCAAAGGCGATGCCCCGTATTTTTGTATAGGCTCGATCAAACTCCCAGGGCTCAGCATAACAGTCAGCGCCAGCACCGTCAGACCGAAAATCCTTATCAGTTCCCTGAAAACATATCTTTGAAGAGTATAAACCATCCAAACATTTTCTATATATTCGGCAAATTTTCAACAACAATCTCAACTCTTGCCCAAACTATTTGGAATCAGCCAATAAAAAGTTTTGAACTGAAAAAATTTTCTGTTATATTATGCACGTTCGGATAACTTTTTCGGAGCATAAAATGTTACAAAATAAATACTTACCTGTAATTTTAGCTATTACTGCAGTTTTTATATCCGGTTGTGGTTCAAACCGTAAAGGCAAATTCACCGCTCAGCAAATGGAAACTATGCGATACCCCACCCGAACCGGACTGCCCCAGGCCTCCGGCGGCTATACAATCAAAGTAGGCAATGAAACCATATCAACCGACGATATTATCTCAGCGAATGCCCAGAATTTCGCACAGTCCGCAAAAGCCGCCGCAAGCTACGAACAATTCAGCACAGATATTAAACCCCTGGTACAAGCTATGGTAATTAACAAAATTTCCGACCTGCTGCTATATCAAAAAGCACGCAAATCGATGCCCGAAAATTTCGATCAGGAACTACTCGACAAAGCAGTCGAAGATGAACTTCGAAAATTCATCGCTTCCCACGGCGGAAACTATTCCCTAGCACAAAAAGATGTCGAGCAAATGGGCATGGACTGGAAAAGCTTCAGGGACTACCAGAAAAGAATGCTCATTGTCCAGTCATACCTGGCAACCGAAAGCAGCGAAACCCAGCCGGTAACATATCAGGATACGCTAAACTATTACAATGCCATAAAGGACAAGCGATTTAGCTCAAAACCCTCTTATCAGTTCCGATTGATAGATATTGATATAGACGAAATTGAAGTTCCCGACGTTAATGACCCCAACCAGACCCCGCCAACTCCTCAGCAACTGGCAATGGTCAAAGCGCAGGAGATCTACCAAAAAGCCAAAGCAGGCCACGATTTCGCACAGCTTGCAAAAAAATACTCCCACGGATTCGCTGCCGACAAAGGCGGACTCTGGCAGCCCGCCACAAAAGGCTCACTCGCACCGCCTTACGATGTTATCGAACCATACATCGAAAAAATCGGCAAAAACGAAATCGCCGGCCCCATTCAATCAGGCAGCCGCATTTTCATAATCCAGCTCGAATTCAAAAACCCCGGCGGAGTAGTCCCTTTCGCCAAAGTCCAGCAAAGGCTCACCTCCGAACTGGAAT
>CAZITB010000301.1:1059-1581 GCA_964542055.1 uncultured Candidatus Kuenenia sp. | reverse complement strand
ATATTGAAATAGATAAAAACAACAGGAAGTTTGATTTCGCTCTTTTTCATTCCAAGAAAGAAAAATTATATTTAATTGAGGTAAATTATTACGGTTCCGGCGGAACCAAATTAAAAGCCACAGCAGGAGAATATCAGCAATTGCATGATTTTTTGAAGAAACAGGGGTTAACTTTTGTTTGGATTACTGATGGAAAGGGCTGGTTAACCGCCCAGCATTCCCTTGAAGAGACATATCTAAAGAATGATTATGTTGTTAATTTAGAAATGCTGAAGAATGGTTTTTTGCAGGAGCTTTTCGAAGACTAAAAATATTCATTCCCCATGCCGACGAAACCGTATTTCAAAACGACAGACATTGCGCTTTATCACGGTGACAGCCTGGAGCTGCTCAAAGAATTTCCGGAAAATTATTTTGATATGATTTTTGCTGATCCGCCTTATTTCTTATCCAGCGGAAGTTTTACGTGTCAGAATGGTAAAATGGTAAGTGTCAAAAAAGCTGATTGGGATTTAAGCAAGG
>CAZITB010000301.1:0-1049 GCA_964542055.1 uncultured Candidatus Kuenenia sp. | reverse complement strand
GGAGGAAAATTTCAATTTTCACCTCAATTGGATAAAGGCTTGTCGCAGAGTATTGAAGCCTGAGGGCACTATCTGGATAAGCGGAACATATCATTCAATCTATCAATGCGGATTCGCGCTACAATTGAGTAATTTTCATATTCTAAACGACATTTCATGGTTCAAGCCGAATGCGGCACCGAACTTATCGTGTCGTTTTTTTGCTGCCAGTCACGAAACTTTGCTTTGGGCTAGAAAGAACAAAAAAGCTAAGCACACATTCAATTATCACGATATGAAGGATTGGGACGACCACTATGCCGTACACATACCATGTGAATACAAAAATGGAAAGAAACATAAGGTAGAGGTTATCAATCAAAACGGTAAGCAAATGAAAAGCGTCTGGCCGATAATGACTCCTAAAAAAGAAGAAAAAAAATTTGGCAAACATCCAACTCAAAAACCCCTTGATTTGCTCAGACGAATAGTTCTTGCAAGCACGAAAGTAGGGGACAAGGTTCTTGATCCATTTACCGGAAGTTCAACTACAGGCTTGGCAGCCAAAGAAAACAGGCGGAAATTTGTCGGTGTTGATAATGATAAATCATATTTGGATTTGTCAGTAAAGAGGCTTCAATGTGTTTAAAAAAATTAATTAACAACATGAAAACAATATCAGAGTTTAACAATTTTTTATTAGATTTAACAAAACAGATTGGCCTAGACATAACAGAGAAAGAGTTGTTGCAAAATCATAAAGATGAGTATTCTTTAGCGGCCTCAATATTACATGAGATTAACAAGTTCTTTTATCAGTCTAATGCAGATTTAGATAAGGAGTATATATCAAAATTTCATAAATATTGGTCAAAGAATGCTGAGAAAGTATTGGTCCCCAGGGTGAATGATGATAATTGCTTGAAAGTTGCAGAGGTTTTAGAAGGAATATATAAGAGTAATTCCATAAAGGTTCAATTAGATACTTTAGATTTAAGTTCTGAGGAAATTGCGAAAGTGAGATTATTTACTGCCATCCAAGATTTTAAAATTGATATTAACGCAAACAT
>CAZITB010000300.1:0-1590 GCA_964542055.1 uncultured Candidatus Kuenenia sp. | reverse complement strand
CTTCTTCAATTGGACGCGACAACCGGTATATATATTTTTTCAGAACCAGATAAAGACAATCCATTTGTGCCATTGCACCTGAACTCTAATAAAATCTGGTATATCGGAATGAGTGAGAATGATAGTATTCGAAAACGTGTTTGGCGACATCTCGACCCTATGAACTTTGAAAAACTGGTTTCAAATGAACTGGGTATCCAGCAGTGGGGTGCAAAAGATTGGTACAATAGAGATTCGGTAGACCTAAATATTAGAAGGGCTATCATTGTTGGAAAGTTCGTTGTTTATGGAATTAGAATTGATGCTTTTTCAGAAATGCCAGGACTTACAAGAAAGCTAGAAACATATCAAAACACTAATGGGAATCTACCAGTTTTCAATATAAAAAATTGATTATATTGTATTTGCCCAACAATTCGCTTGTGGAGACCGGGAAAAGCCGTCGGTTTTCCCCAAAGCCATGGTTAGCAATTGCTTGAAGCATTAAATATAAGCTGTGATATATGTTTCCCGGCCCCACAGCTCAACCGTTGGATAAATTCAAAATGAAATATTATCTTTTATTTTTCATAACTTTGTTTCTTGTTTCATGTATAGATAGTTCTAATGTTGATAAGCCTTTACTATTAACACAACCGCATCTCCCTGAATATTCAAAAGCGCTTCCTCCAGCTGACATTGAACTTTCTAAGTCAGACCTAATAAGCATTAAAAGGTTACCAGGAAGACCTGAAGGTTGGGTATCATCATCTCCCTATCATTATTTTGGTAAATCCTCTGACTTATACGACACAATTATTCAAGTAAATAAAATGAGTCATACAGGCCCAAAATTTGATAAATTTTACTTAATTCCCTTTTTCAAACCTTTTGTCCAATCTCCTGGGGGTTATTATTCAGTAAAATTTAGCTGGAATTTACATGGTAAACCCAAGGAGAGGAGGGAACTGCTTTATAACGAAATAGGAAATATCTTCGAACTAAAAATTAAAGAACTCAACTTTCTGGGTTAAAATTTAAAGAATTTTTGTAAGTTCTCAATAGTTCCGGGCAAGAAACAAAACGGGTCCAATTTATGAGCAAAGTTTTTGTCGGAATTTTTTGTGGAGTGGATAGACCCAGATTGATTTGACGGGTAGCTGTGGCTTTTTCGTGTTGCCAAGCCTGCCAACTCCTTTTGTTTTCCCCAAGTATAGCCAATTGGCTGCCTGGTAACACGTGCCTGTAAAGCGACTGATTTCGACAAATGTTTCGACCAGGACCGGAGCGTATTGGTAGCGGTGCTTCCAATCGTGGACAACACGTTTTGTGGTCATACTCAAGATCCGTGAGGCCAGGTTGGGCGTCTGAACCCAGGGCAGGATGAGAAAACGGGCATTATTGATGATCAGGTGAAGGTTTTCTTTGCGTTTTGGGTGAGTCCAGCCGATAAATTGATCTCTAGGTGCTGTTTTCCAGACCGCGGCCCTGAAGCTTAAAAAGGCCACCGTCTGGTCCTGAAACCGGACTATGTAGCGGATTTGATCACCGGGGACGGGAGCATAGCCGAGATAGTGATAGCGCTGGATATATTCATTCCAGAGGTGGGAT
>CAZITB010000299.1:0-1595 GCA_964542055.1 uncultured Candidatus Kuenenia sp. | reverse complement strand
AAGTCAAAATGATTTTTTTGAGAAATTAGTCAATCTTTTAAACAAATATGATTGCAACCCATCAAGTTTGGACTTAGAAATAACTGAATCCGCCTTGATCGAACACTTTGAGGCAGTCCATAATAACGTTATTAAAACTACTGAACTAGGTATAACTTATTCACTTGATGACTTCGGCACAGGTTACTCCTCTTTATCATATCTACGTAAAATTCCTGTACATACCCTAAAAATAGATAAATCTTTTATTCAAGATTTGCTAACAAATGAAAAAAATGTTGCCTTGGTCCAGGGCATTATTGCAACTTGTAAGTCTATGCACTATCAAACTGTGGCTGAGGGCGTGGTGACCTTTCCCCCAAAAATTAGCCCAGCTAATCGTAGAGTTTTCCGTTAAAATACTGAGTAGGAGAACTCAATATGAAGAAAAGATTTAGCGAAGAAAAAATAATTAAGATTTTGAAAGAACATGAGTCTGGTAGCAGAGTCGAAGATCTATGTCGTGAGTATGGTATTGGTCAAAGCACAATCTACGCCTGGAAAGCAAAATATGCAGGCATGGATGTGAATGAAGCTAAGCGCTTACGAGAGCTGGAATCTGAAAATGCAAAGCTCAAGCGTATGCTAGCTGACGCCATGCTCGATAATGTTGCATTGAAGGATGTACTGACAAAAAAGTGGTAACGCCACGAGTCAAACGACCAGTTGTGGCGTATTTGAAATCAGCTTATCAGTTCAGTGAAAGGCGTGCTTGCTCACTATTACAAATGAATCGTAGTAGTCATCGCTATCAGGCTAAGTCACCGAACAATACTGAACTAACAGAGCGACTCAAAGCGTTGGCCGTTCAATATCCTGTATATGGTTATTTAATGTTGCATAATTTATTAAAGCAGGAAGGACTCGTGGTGAACAAGAAACGTACATATCGGTTGTATATAGCCGAAAATTTACAGGTCCGCACGAAACGTCGAAAGAAGCTACAGCGCCAAAGACAACCGATGCTATTACCATCAGCTGCTAATCAGCGATGGTCAATGGATTTTGTTTCAGATCAGTTAAGTGATGGCCGTCGCTTTCGGGTTTTGAATGTTGTTGATGATTACACTCGTGAGTGTGTCGGTCAATTTATTGATACATCAATATCTGGCCTAGCTGTTGCAAGGTTCCTTGACTCGCTGATAGAGCAAAGAGGTCAACCTACTTCGATAGTTTGTGATAATGGCCCTGAATTTACTAGCAAAGCAATGTTCTTTTGGGCAAAAGAAAAAGATATTAAGTTGTCATTTATTCAGCCTGGCAAACCCACGCAAAATGCTTTTGTTGAAAGCTTCAATGGCAAGTTTAGAGCTGCTTGTTTAAACCAACTATGGTTTAAGAGCTTAACTCAAGCAAGGGATGAGATTGAAAAATGGCAGTTTCATTACAACTTTGAAAGACCCCATAGTTCATTAAGTTACATGCCGCCTTCTCAATTTGCTAGGGACGCGGCATAATGAGCAACTCTATGGATTAGTGGACTAGTTCTTGGGGAAAGGTCAGACTGTGTATTCTTTTTGCATATTTTACACCTTCTTTTTATTTTATTTCTTATT
>CAZITB010000298.1:0-1618 GCA_964542055.1 uncultured Candidatus Kuenenia sp. | reverse complement strand
AACAATTAAATTGTATAATTTTATCACTTTCTTTAATCTGTCAAAGTAGAATTAAGAACGCAGCTAAACCATAGGTTACAAACGTCAACCAAATAATGCCGAGGTTATGATTATAGAGTTCTAAGCTAAAAAATTGAGGAAAAGCAGTAATCAAATCTCCAAACCCTACAATATTGAATATCCATACTAACGGAATGGCAAAACTCCATTTGTTTTTTAATGCAATGGCAGCAATGATGGCTAAAATGGCTGTAGTAAAGTCAAGCAGACCAACTGTTGTTAAAAAGTCCGAAGGAAAGCCGTCATAAAACTGCTCTTTAGCCATAAACGTCAAGCCCAAATACCTAAAGGTGTTTAAGAAAACAAAAGGCAAAAGTGCTTCGTGTAAGGATAGTTTTGAAATTCGAGGTTGAATCCAATACTTGAAACCTAAAACGATTGCGATTGTGCCTGTCAAGGCTTGTAAGTTGATAATTGTAAAATTGTCCATTTTGTTATTTTTTATCTGTGATTATTTTCGGTTTGGGATTGGTTTTTTGTTCAATTGCTTAAAGATGAATTTGGGAGCAAGCCTACTCATCAATTTCAATTGTTTGGAAATACCCGGTGTAATCTCTTCTTTTCCATTTATAAAATCTTTCCAAAAAATATCTGCTAATTTTTCGGGCGGCATTGGTTTCAAGTTATCATCTTCGGCAATATCAGCTCCGTGTGCCAATGGTGTATCGACAACAGGTGGCAAGAGTTCAACCACTTTTATATTATGCGGTTGTAGTTGCGGTCGAATGGCTTGTGTCCAAAAATGTAAAGCTGATTTTGTTCCTGAATACACAGGTGCTTGTGCAAATGGAACATACGCCAAACCCGAAGAAACATTGACAAGAACTGCATTTTTGCTTTTTTTGAGTAGTGGAAGGAAATAATGCAATACTCGAATAGGCGAATTATAGTTGATTTCAATTTCTTCCATTTGCTTATGCAAGTCGTTGCTTTCGTTTCCTGCATCTACTAGATTCATTATTCCTGCGTTGTTGATAAGAACATCTAAGCCGTCAAATTTTTCTTGGATATCGTCTGCGAGCATCCTTACTTCGGCATCATCCGTTACATCACTTTGATAGAAATATATTTTGGGATTTTCTTGTTTTACTTTTTCGAGTTTAGCAAGATTTCTACCTGTTATGATTACGGTATTATTATGCTCTAAGAATTTTTTAGCTAAGGCAAGTCCAATGCCTGAACCACCGCCAGTTATAAGTACGATTTGTTTTGATTGTTTCATTCGAGTTTATTTTATAGCGAACCTGCATTTAATAGTTTGGTGTGAAACCATAACATTAATGCCGTTGGAATCAATTCTATTGCAATAAGGAAAATAAGAAATGGGGTTGCAGGATAATTTAGCAAAGCAACAGCTCTGACAATACCCCCAATAAAAACAGCTACCATCAAAAAACGAAATAAGGCTGTTTCTGATGGATTCCAAGCTACATAAAAAAAGGCCAAAGAGGTAGCCATCCAAATGGCAGCAACATAGCGATGATTATTGTCTGTCATTGCATCTGTTACAGCTGCATTGAATTTAGCTGTTGTCCCCATAAAACCTGTTGCAGCAGCA
>CAZITB010000297.1:683-1626 GCA_964542055.1 uncultured Candidatus Kuenenia sp. | reverse complement strand
ATTGTTACCTGCAAAACGAATTACCTTCGGGCTTAAATACACGCCTTTCGACTCCATCCTGTTGATAACCTCATGCATAGAAAAATCCATTCCGCACTTTTTTGCCCTTATCAATATCCCTATTGAGCCGGTTAAGCTGAGACCGTTTAAACGCGCCACGCGCCGCCCCGCAGCTTCATCTATACAAACCGTGCTGATTTTTCTGTCCAAAGCAAGCTGGATGACAGACGCCTCCCCTGAATCAAGAGAATTTTGCAGGTAGGAGGCAATATCCACGGCGTTCGTCTGCTTTTCTATAAAATCGGCCTGCCTGAACTCGCTCACACCAAACCCGGAGTCACCACCCGCCTCAATTTCCTTACACACTTCAAACGGTACAAAAACATGACGATAAAGCTTTTCCAGCAGTGATAAATCGCCATAGGCTGCAATAAGGGCAATCAAAGGACCTGTATTAATCACAATAGCGTCTGTGTCAGGCATTTTTCATATCCGCCATTAATTCTTCTTCATCCAGGTCAATCATCGGCACATTATACCTGTGAAGGTTCAGCAGAAATTTTACCCTGTCACAGCCTGCCATTGCCGCAGCCATCCCGGATGATATCCTTTTCAACTCAAAAAGCTTTACCGCCATTGCCATTTTAGCCTCTTCCTCGAAATCCTTCCTTGAAAGATGCAAAAGGTCCGGTAAATTTTGAGGATACTCAACATTCAATTGGTTTGGCATAAGTCACCTGCCCAGAATTGTTCTTAATTAGATTCCTATAAATAAAAATACGCCATTTCCTCTAAATATTCAATATGGCAGACTTCATAATCAAGAGGAAAATCAAGATACGAATATTGAAAACTGGAATTTTCAGGCGGGTCTACATCGATTTCCAGTTTTATTTTCCGGGCTTTGCCCTGACGCCTCCCCCCTGCAAAGGATAAATCAAGC
>CAZITB010000297.1:0-662 GCA_964542055.1 uncultured Candidatus Kuenenia sp. | reverse complement strand
TTGCCTTTTGCATTCAATGTGTAATTCTTTCCTTAAAGCGGCCAGGAATGCTTTAACCCGCTTTTTTTTATAAACCTTTTCTAATACTGAAAAATCTTTTGCGGTAATCGTTTGCAAATATTCGTTTTCGATTCGGAGCCCACTTATCAGCCAGTCAATGCCGCTCCATTCTTTTTTTCTGAAGCACACAAGATCCATCAAAGCCCTGAATGGCGTAGCAATCAAAAAAGACTGATTATTAACAGCGACCCTTTCCACTTTTTCCAAATAATATTCCTTCTGAATTAAAAGCGGATGGAAACTGAACGCCCCCATTTTCTCATGCTCAAAGGTTCTTGTTTTTCGGTCACGCACAACACTGGCTGTTGTATAAACCGCTTCAGGAATCCATCCATGATACGCCAATGCCGTTTCAAAAGAAACATAACTGCCCGGAAATAAAAACTGCGCCAGATGGAATGGATGGCAGGGATATTCCCGATATCGATTATCAAGTATGTATGCGCCCCGCTGTAAACTGATCAGATCTCCGCGCTGGATCGCCCGGTTAACAAGATTGTAACGTCGCTGATCACTTCCGGCAACTATTCTCTTTAACTGAGAGGCCGTAATAATTCTATTTTCAAGGCCATGATCAATAATTATTTTTATTAACTCAACTT
>CAZITB010000296.1:0-1630 GCA_964542055.1 uncultured Candidatus Kuenenia sp. | reverse complement strand
ATCTTAAACAGCTTTCCGACCTGGATAAAATAGAACTTTGGTTTGAGCATTTTGACAGCCTTCTTATGATCTATGCATCCAATATGCCGGCCGCCAGAGTTGGTCAAGTTGTACCGGATGTCTCCCTGTATGATCACTGCCGGACCACGGCTGCACTTGCCGCAGCGATCTATCTTTATCATCTCCAAACAGAAACCTTCACGGAAAAAGACATTCAATCCCAGGAGGACAATAAATTTTTGCTTATCAGCGGCGATTTTAGCGGTATACAAAATTTTATCTTCAATAGTGCCAAGGACTCCCAGAAATTTCGTGCCAAAATATTAAGAGGAAGATCGCTGGCCATATCGTTACTATCCGAACTTGCAGCTGACATGCTGTGTCGGCAAATCGGCTTGCCTTCAACATCCATCGTTCTTAATGCAGCAGGAAAATTCACCATCATCGCACCCAACACCGAACCAGCAAAAGCAGCAATTACAACCGTAAGAAAAAAAATCAACGACTGGCTGGTGAAAATATCACTGGGGGAAACCGTCATCAATATTGCAACAATAGATGCTTCTTGTCAGGATTTTATCAAAGGCAACATGGCCAGACTATGGGACCGTTTAAATCTTGGCCTGGAGGGGGAAAAATACGCCGGGTTTGATATGGCCGCTTACGGTGGTGCCGTAGACAATTATCTGGACGACTTTGTAAATCGCCCTGAACAATCGGCGGTTTGCCCGCTATGCGGCAAGCGCCCGGCAGTCGTAACAATTCAGGACGAGGTAACTATATGTCACATTTGTCGGGATCATATTTTTCTGGGAACCAATATTGTTAAAAAGAAACGACTGGCAGTCCATCCGGCCGAACCAGCATCAAATAATTCCGACAATTATTTACTTGAACCGATCTTCGGTAGTTATCAGGTCACTTTTGGGGACAAACGGCCCACGGGCGACATAAACTTACTGAAATACTGGAATGTGGGCCACACAGATATAACCAGAAGTGATGCGGCCGTGAGGTTTTTAAAGGGCTATGTACCGGTTTATGATCAACAGGACGAAAATGATGAAAGGATAATTTCCTCTGCAAAAAGTGAAAGTAAACGGCTTGAAAATATTGAGCAGGTTGTACCGGGAGAGCCCAAAACACTGAACCACATAGCCTGCCTTGCAAAAGAACCTGACCCTGATCGAAAGGGGAAATACCGGGGAATCGAAGCCCTTGGTGTCTTAAAAGCCGATGTGGACAACCTGGGCCTGCTAATGGCATGCGGCCTGAAAAAGGAAAGGTTTACCATCTCCCGGCTGGCTACTTTAAGTCGGCAGATAAACTACTATTTTGCGGTTTACCTGCCCTGGTTCATCGAGAATAAAGGTTTCCAGGATATTTATACCGTATTTGCAGGCGGTGACGACCTTTTTCTGATTGGCCCCTGGAATCGTATTATTCAGTTTGCCGCGGAAATGCGCCAATCCTTTGTGAGCTATGTTTGTAATAATAGGGCCATAACAATTTCAGCGGGCATCTCCATACACAAGCCGCATACAACGATTGACATGATGGCGGACGCGGCCGAGTCTTTCCTGGAAGCCTCGAAAGAAAATTCAAATAACAAAAACAACCTGACGGTGTT
>CAZITB010000295.1:0-1633 GCA_964542055.1 uncultured Candidatus Kuenenia sp. | reverse complement strand
CATTACGAATACGACCCCTTTGGCCAGCTCACCAGCAGCAGCGGGGATATGGCCGGGGAGAATGCGTTCCGGTTCAGCACAAAATACCGGGATGGGGAAACTGGGCTGTATTATTATGGTTACAGATACTATTCAAGCGAGCTTGGGAGGTGGTTGAGTAGGGATCCGTTGGATGAACATGGCGGCTATAATCTGTATGCATTTGTGGTGAACAATCCAGCTTCTTTATACGATTTCATTGGATTGGCTCAGGTGACACAGAATATTACTTGGCGTTCTCCATACATTTATTATTATGATAAAATTTCATCAGGGAGAAAAAACTATGGGACATATGATGTTAAATTTAAAGTAAAATATGACAATCAATCAGGGATTATTTCTGAAGTGTCAGTCACTCAAGAACAACTTAATAAGTATTGGCAAAATGATAATATTGATGATGGATTGAGCTTTGGAGTTTACCGAACACCTGTTGAATATAGTGGATGTGGAGCAAGTCTTGAGCAACAATTAACAGTGAGCACATGGGATGCCGGAGAAATGCTTGACTGGCTGGGGAAAGA
This sequence comes from uncultured Candidatus Kuenenia sp., assembly GCA_964542055.1. Lineage (GTDB taxonomy): Bacteria > Planctomycetota > Phycisphaerae > Sedimentisphaerales > CAMDDF01 > CAZITB01. The sequence goes on along the minus strand of CAZITB010000295.1, from coordinate 1,067 downwards.
AATGTTCAAGAAAACAATCCCTGGAGGAATGATAAAAAAGTTTTTATTTAAAAAAACTATAGATAAAGCATATGAAGCATATAATAATGAAGTTAATTTTCACATAGGAACATATAAAACAGGAATTTCTTTTACTGTTCAAAATGGTTCCGTGGTAATTGACTCTGGTGCTCCAGATAAAACTGAACGAACAGGAGATAAGTTATGTTTTAGCGATAATCTCTTTCAAGATGATCAAGATATGATGCAAGTTGATGAGCAAGTACTGAGAATTAGCTTGGAACAGTCGGGATATTCTGAAGACGAAATTGATAGCTATATAGAGGGAAGGGAGGATTGGTTCCAACATGATAAAAACAAATAACTTTGACAAAATAAGATACAAGGTTTTAATTTTATTAATATTCCTATCTTTTCTTTTTTGGGGTAACTATGTAATTGGAGATGATTGTAATGTTTGCGATAAGATTGAAGGAATTTGGAAGTATGATGTTGCAAAATCGATGACACTTCGTATTAAGGAAGGGGTCCCTTGGCACATTGGTGATAAATTTGGTATGGGAACAATGCAAGCCATTAGAGAATTTGAGAATAGTATATTTCTTTTTTATGATGAAAAAACTGGAGAATTAGTTGATAGAGGCAAATTTGAAGTATATGAATCGAATGACAATGAAGTGACCTTGCGTTTTTTCCCCGAAGATAATCGGTTTAACCTTAATAAATTAAAATTTGAGGAACTTATTCGTTTTACCACATTCGCAGGTGATCATATTCCATACATTATTGGTTTAAGATTTATAGACGATAATACAGTTGAAAGCTTTTCATATGTCAGAGGTTTTGGAAAAGACAAAATGGTTAAAAAAGATGATAATGCCTTTTGGAAGAAAATTGATGAACTTCCAAAGCAAAAGAACGAGGACTCTTCGGAAAATGCGAAATAAGAAGCGAGTGGTGGGGTGACGGTTTTCCCCGGGACGGCCTAAGGATGGGGTTAATTTATACCGGAAAAAAACTCAAAAACCCTGGCCGGCTTCGTAAAAAGCCCAATATCTGCGTTGCGC
>CAZITB010000294.1:0-1634 GCA_964542055.1 uncultured Candidatus Kuenenia sp. | reverse complement strand
CATATCGATCCATGATAAAATAGTCCCGCCAAAAACGGTTCCATGGGGGTTGGTATCTCTGGGCAGGACCAGGTATCTTGTCTCTATGGCTGATTGGGAGCTTTTTTTCATTGAAATCTCTTTTAAATAAAATAAAAAAATATTATAATAATTGGAAATTATCTTTTTGCAATTGTCAATAAAAAGTCGATTTTTTTAAAAAAAACAATTCAAATTGAAGAGGAAAATTGTATAATATTGGAATTTCAGATAAAATTTTGAAGGGGTTAGTATGAAAAGAGTTTTTGGGTTTAGTGTTTTATTGCAGTTGCTCTTTGTTTTCGGCGTGAGCGGCGATACTTTTACCAATGATGAAACGGGTGAAGTTTTGCACGGCTATGCACTTAACAAAAAAATAAATTCCCAAACCATGGTCAAGACGGACGAAAAAGGGTTCGTTCGGCTCAAACTTTCAAAATGGACCGTCGAATATAATGAAAAAGGCAGGGATCAAAAGGTAATTGTGATTCCGTTTGATAAGGAGCTGAAGTTTCCCGGCCAGGTCAAGGCATTGAAAGACTCCATAGAAAAGGCTTTGAATAATGGGCCGTTATTTGTTTTGCTCGAGATCGACAGTGCGGGCGGTAACATCGGACTGGCTATCGAACTGGGCTCTGTTGTAAGCAGGGGGTCAAATTACACCCCGATTTATAGTTATGTTAAGGCAGATCAGACCAAAGGGGCGATAAACGCTGCCGCTATTCCGGTTTTGGCTTCGAAGAAGGTTTTTATCGAACCCCGGGCTGTCATTGGCGGTATAATGGTTGAAGATTCCAATGATCCAAATGAAAAATCTCAATACGAATATTTCAATATGAGAGAGCTTCTTGGTAAAAATGTCGGTGAAAAGATCACATCTGTTTATCGTGCGCATATCGCTTCGCTGGCAATTGAAAACGAAAGGCCTCAGCTGATTGCGATGGCTATGATGGATAATGAAGTGGAAGTTATCGAAACTAGCCAGGGCAACGGCAGGGAATTTGTGGAACCTGTGAATTTGAAAGAGGGGCAAGAAAAGATAAAGGTTTGGTCACAAAAAGGCAAGCTGCTGCTTATAGACGCAAATGACGCAGTTGAGCTTGGAATAGCTGATGAAAAGGCGAGTTCGCGTGATGATGTAATTGCCAAAATTGCAGGTAAGACTATGGAGCAGGAAATTGAGGATTCTCACTCGCAGGTTTATGCGAGATTGAAAGATGAGATTGATAAACTTGAGCAAATCGCCAAAGACATTCAGGATTATCATGAAAAATATAGAAAGGCAGATAGACGACAAAAGAAAGCTCTGCTGCTGCGAATGATAAGAGGTTATAATACAGTTTTTGCCATAGCAAATCGCAGCCCCGAGCTGGAGCTGAATTTGTCTTATGTGAAAATGTGGCAGGATCAGCTTGAAATGGAATATAAATCCTTATAGTAGGAGAGGCAAATGGTAAGGATAAAGTTAGCTTTTTTGTTAGTGATTATTTTTAGCTGGACAGCTTTTTGTGATACTTTCGTTAATAAAAAAACCGGCGAAAGTTTCGATGGATACCTGATCAGCAAAAAAGCCGGTGATGATTTTATTGTAAAGACGGTCAGGGGTATCAAGAGAA
>CAZITB010000293.1:0-1665 GCA_964542055.1 uncultured Candidatus Kuenenia sp. | reverse complement strand
CATATCATAATCCAAAGTGATATTCATGCCTTTGGATTGAAAATAATCTGAAAGCTTTTCGGCCATCTCTGCCATTCGCTTGGCATCTTCTGTTTTTATGAACTCAAGCAGTTCCTCGGCTTTGGGTGATAGTTTTTCAAATTTCGTTATTGCTTTTCCGCAGGTATAAAACCGGCCAGGATTATTGGGATCATTTACTCGGATATTTTTCTGCTGAAGCTCTCCCTCCAAGGCCACTACTTCAGTGCCGAATACAGGAAAGATGTTTTTCGCTAAAGCGATATTTGTGAATCGCTCGTAAATGCTGTAATCGTAGTAATTGCCGGCGCCTAATACTTTAACCCCCTCATTGGCGGCTCTGTTTAGGGCATCTTCAACACTTGCAAAAGCCGAAAAATTCGGCGGCAAATGCACATGCGTATTAGCTTTAAAATGTTCCAGTTTAGCCTGGGTCGCTTTTGAGTTTTCGGGCAATTCTATTTTTTTTAAAAAGTTCAATATATCCACAGCTCTCACTTATAATAGTTGTTCCGGGTTTTCAAGAATTTCTTTCAAGGTTTGAACAAATTTCGCACCTTCCATGCCGTCAACAATTCGATGGTCAGCACTGAGCTGTACTTTCATTGTTCGCGTGGCCCGGATCGCTCCATTTTCAGCTATAACGTCTTCCTTGATCGCACCAACAGCAAGTATGGCGGCTTCGGGGGGATTAATTATCGCTGAAAATTCTTCCGTTCCAAACATTCCAAGGTTGGTAATCGTGAAAACTCCCTGGCCCATTCCTTCTATCTTGCCTTTACGTGCCGACTCGATTATCGCTCTTGAATTCTTTGCAAGTGTCGCAAAATCCATCCTGTCGGCACCTACAAGAACCGGCACGGTCAATCCGTTATCGGTTCCAACTGCTATACCTACATTAGCTGTAGGATATTCGATGATTTCTGTTTCCTTGTACTGGCTTCTGAACGCAGGATATTGAGCCAGAGTTTTCGCACAGGCAGCGATCACAAAATCGTTCAAACTGCAGCTGAACTTCTCTTTATTGGCTTTGTAAGTGGCCAAAAGTTTCTCGGCTACAATAGTGGCTTTGATATAGAAGTGCGGAACGTTCTGCTTGGAGTAAGTGAGATTTTTGGCTATCATTTTTCTCATTTTGGTTATCGGCAGTGAACGGGGGGCGGTTGATGCCGGTTTGGCATTTTCAATATCGCTGGAAACTATTCTTCCGCCGATACCTGAAGCGGTTGTTACCGCTGAAAGGTCCATCCCTTTTTCCTTTGCGATTCTTCTTGCTGCGGGTGAGGCCTTGATTCTTCCGCCGGTGCTGCTTACAACCTTTGTCTCGGGCTCAAATGCTGTCTTTGGCTCTGGCTTGGCCTGTTGGTCTTGCTTGGGGGTTTGGGTTTCGGAAGTGCTTGCCAGATAGGCGCTTATATCTACGCCTTCTTCTGCCAGGTAAGCCACGGGCTTTTTGACTTCTATTATCGCACCTTCGCCAGCGATGATCTTCGCGATCCTGCCAGCATCTGTAGCTTCGACTTCCATGGTCGCTTTGTCGGTTTCAATTTCAAAGATCGGCTGACCTTTTTCGATAACGTCGCCTTCTTTGACCAGCCATGCGGTGATGGTGCCTTCTTCCATGGATTGTCCGGCCTGGGGCATTAA
>CAZITB010000292.1:0-1680 GCA_964542055.1 uncultured Candidatus Kuenenia sp. | reverse complement strand
CGGGTTATATTCTTTCCCGTTTCGATTTACAACAAATGCTCGGCAAAAAGCATACTGCTGCAGGCAGGCAATTTGGTAAAAAAGTGTTAACTGTTTTTCAATTGTCATCAGCAATGGCATTGCTGATTGGTTTAATAGTGATACAAAAGCAAATTCACTATGTTAAATCGAAAGACCTTGGATTTGATAAAGAGCAACTGGTACGAATTGATTTTGATAAAAATATGAATAATGTCGATGCATTAAAACAGCGGATCGACGAATTGCCTTTTGTGCAAAACTCATCTCTTAGCCTTGGCGCTCCGGGGAGTGTTTATATGATTATGTCAAGTGATTTAAGTGATAAAAGTAATTTTGACCTTAATTCTATTAATGTTGATAAAAAATTCATAGAAACCTTTGGTATTCAATTACAACAAGGTCGCAAATTCGAAATATCTGACTTTGGAAATGCCTGTTATATAAATGAAACTGCGTTTAATATGTATGGATGGGATAATCTTGAAAACCGGACATTTAACAATGGCAAAGAGGGTGGATTTAAAGTGATAGGGATTGTTAAAGACTTTAATACATCATCATTACATAATGGGATGGAGCCTGTTTGCCTGATGTATAACAAGAATTATACATCTCTGAACATTAGATTAATGCCTGGTATTTTATCAGAAAAAATGAATCTGCTTCAGGATATCTGGAAGGAATTTGTTCCCGAAAATCCAATGATGTATACCTTTTATGATTCCATTTTTGATGACTTCTACAAGAAAGAAGAAAGACAAGGTAAAGCCATTGCCATATTTTCAATCATCACCTTTATTATCACATGTTTGGGCTTAATCGGGCAAATTCTACAAACAACAAGTGAACGTATAAAGGAAATCGGCATTCGTAAAATTAATGGTGCGAAAATTTGGGAAGTTGTGCTAATGCTCAACAGAGACTTCGTAAAATGGGTTACCATCGCTTTCATAATCGCAACCCCCGTTGCCTGGTATGCCATGAATCGGTGGCTGCAAAATTTCGCCTACCAGACTGAACTAAGCTGGTGGATATTTGCCCTTGCCGGGGTGATAGCCCTCGGGATTGCACTTCTGACGGTAAGCTGGCAAAGCTGTCGGGCAGCCAGGAGAAATCCGGTGGAGGCTTTAAGGTATGAATAAATTAATAGAGCCGGTAAAAATAAAAGGATTGGCAATCCGGCATAACCGTATGTTGAGGGATGAACAGACAATGAAAAGATCATTAAAATAATAATTATCGGGAAATTAAGGGGTAATTTTCAGGAGATTCAATCATGTCCAGTGTTAAATCAATATCGAGTTTTTTCCAGTATAAATGCTTTTCTGAAAGCCTTTCTACTTCTGAAATATCAGATATGCGAGCATTTTTGAACCATGGAAAGTATTTAAAAGGAAGAAAATACTCCTTTTCATCTAACATTACCCAAAAACCATGTTCAGAGATATTTGTAACTTCAATATCCAAAATGGGTTCTCCAGCTTTCTTTGATTTCATCTCTTTTCTCTTTAAGAATTTCGACCAGACTATTAAGTTCATGATCACTAAATCCAACACTTTTTGCAACTTCTATTTCGGGTTCTATCCAAAATTTTGCTTCACCGGCAGGGCTGATAACATGGATGTGGATTACAAAACTAAACATTTGCATTGAATATT
>CAZITB010000291.1:0-1705 GCA_964542055.1 uncultured Candidatus Kuenenia sp. | reverse complement strand
AAAACACGACGGCCTAGATTCCCCCTGGCAATTTTCCAGCAAACGAGTCGACCCCGAAACCGGCTGGATCTATTTCGGCCGCCGCTACTACGACCCTGCCCTCGGCCGCTGGACCACCTGCGACCCCAAAGGCTACTCCGAAGGGGACAACCTCTACGCCTACGTCTACAACAACCCCCTCACTCATTTTGATTTGTTCGGGCTGTTTGATGGTTACTGGGACATGGATGCCGACGAAGCCGCCATGTATGATCGAGACATTTACTATGCAAACTCTCATAGAGCCGCACTCGCTACAGTCAACGCAGCAAGACAATTTTTAACTCACCCATATGTCGCAGGACCCATTCAAACGGGAGGAGGGCTCATTGAGGCTTCATTAGGATCAGCAGTTGCTGCAGGCTCAGGAGGAGCTCTTGCCTTTTTTGGGGCGGCAATCTTTGCCCATGGCCTTGATCAAATCCAAGCAGGTTTGCACACAACGTTAACGGGACAGCATCAGTTGACCCAAACCGAACGGATTCTTCATCACACCGGCATGTCACCCGAAATCGCAACTGCAACGGATTCTCTCATAAGCTTAGGTAGCATGGGGGCTGGTGCAATAGCTAAAAGTTCAATCTACAGAACAAATCTAGTCAACGCCGAAAGCCGAGCAGCTCGTGGTTCAGCTCAAAATTTTGGTAGTCGCAATGGATTCAACACAGCCTCGAAGAATACTCGATTTCAGTGCAGATCCTATTTGCGGGACAATCCCTTGGCTCGTACTCATTACACCCCAAAGGCATTGACCCAAATGCGCACTCATCGTATTACTGCACAAACGGATTTTCACGGATTCCCCAGAATAGTTGATAACTATGCAGGTTTAGGAAAACAGTCAATTATTCGCGGCGGTGACGGAATCACTAGACTCAAAATACAGTTGCCGGGAGAATTTAGAAACCAAGAAGGTTTTTTTGTGTGGATAGTTGAACCTGACTATGCAATAAATCATAGAATTTTCGAAAAAAAATAAAACGGTTAGAAAAATGATCGATTTGGATTTAAAAAATAAAATTCTCAAAACATCTGTATATCTCTATGGATATGGCATAAACGGCTTTGCGTGGAATAAAAAAGATGCATTAATAATGATTGAAAGCATTTTAAACGACGAAATTGGTATATTGGGAGGAGATGTTTTTGTCTTCACAGATGAACTAAAATCAACATACAATAATTGGCACTCCGATCCCAAAAGTGGTGAGTCTATAAACGACTTTTACCGTAGAAGTAAGTTAGAATCCTTACTGTATATCACAAATTTTCGAGAAGAAGATGAAAATATTTTGTTTTCAATAGTCTTTACAGAAAGCCTTGAATAAAATCCTTCAGGCATCCATGCAGTACATTTTCGAGTAAGGCGCTAGCGCATTTTCACAGGTTTGCTTCCACGACGATCGGCGCGGAAGGGTTTACGAACTGCGCGAGCCGGTCGCTTTGCAAGACCTACGAATATTCCGACGACGGCTTCAATCTCGTAACCTCAGAAACCGATCCGGATAAAACCATCAAAACCGAGTATGTGCCCGGCACGAAAAAAAATACAACAGCTACGGCCTGATCATTGAAGAAAACGACGCCTTAGGCCGCATTGTTGAGCGCGAGTACAACATAAACGGCACCCTCAAAAAACAAACCGCCAGAAACGGCGTGCAGACTC
>CAZITB010000290.1:0-1715 GCA_964542055.1 uncultured Candidatus Kuenenia sp. | reverse complement strand
ATAAAAGATGGGCAAATATGAAACCATCAAAACTTGAAAAACTCATTCAAGAGGCTAATACCGAAGGCCTGGATTCGTTCGGCTATCTATATGAAATGTCAAAATCTGACAGGCGGGCATTAAAATACGCGTGGAACGATGCCAGAGAGCTTATTAACGATTATGCGGTTAAATTGTGGCAAGGCAGAGATAACTATCGAAGCTGTATCGATAGGAGAAAAGAGAAAGATTTTCCAGGAACCATTTACCTTAATAACGGCAGCTATTACTGGATGCCCAAAAAAGGCGAAAAGGCCATACCACTTATCCCTGAAAAAAACAAAAATAAAATTCCCGGCTCGATCCGTAAAAATAATCCAGGCGGATATTTCTGGTGGATACCGCACAAGAATTTCAGGCAAAGACTTGTGCCCGAGGGTGAAAAAACCGCGACAAAGGACCTTAAAACGGCTGTAAAACTTCAAAAACAGTACTGGCAGGATATTCAGGACAACCAGCCCAAACTTGCAAAAGAACTTACAAATATAAGAAACCGGGGCGGTTCTACCAAGCATAAGCCTACTGCTGTAAAGATCGCAAAAAAATTGTGGCAGAAGATGCAGGAAGAGCAGCCTATGAAAGCTGCAAGGATAATGTCAGATAAAAGGCCGTTAATTTCAAAACCTGACATTGACACTGTATGGCCAGATTGGACTGAAGAAAAAGCCAGACTTGCATTTACCAATAACAAACCCAAAATGCCCATAGTCTATCAAAGCCAGCACATTCATAGTGAATGGAAACATGGTTTAAGACCACCATCAAAACTTGAGAAAACAGTTGATAAAGTTAAAAATATCGACTGGCTGAAAAAACATGCTATGGTAGTTTTTGATGATAACGCTCCATCAGCATCAAAACAGATAGCGATCCAGTCAAATGGTAAATACTGGGCCGACCATAATGATAGATACTCCATCCAGGGGTCGACCTGCATTGATAAAGATACCGGTAGATTCAGGATCGATATATACCAGCCAGGCTTTAATGATAAAAATGTTCTTACCGAAGAAATTTATCATATTGTTTACGGCATAATCGGCAAATCCGACAAAAATATCTACGACTCTACAAAACGCTGGTATGATCGCCAGCTTAATAATGGAGCAGATCCAAGCAGGACAATTGAAGAATCTTTTGCCTCTAATATGGCACTGGAAGAAAACGGCACTAAAACCTCACTTCCGCGAAGTGTTGTTAGATGCGCTAAAAAGATATTTTCCGATAAGGCAAGCATTGATGATACAGTTATAAAAGAGGTTAAAACCGACTGGCCTTATCATAGCTGAAATAATGTTCAATCTATAGCTTTTTTCCGCGGCAGATAATCAGAGGCATATATTTTAGCTTTAGTCGCGGAAACTTACCACCCTAAAGGGTGTAAAACAGTTAAATCTTTATTAATATTGGATTCTTTTAACTTGCTATGTCTAAATTTAACCAATCACTTGAAGAAAGAGCTCAAAGATTATCAGCCGGATTTGATAATAGAAACTGGGACAGCTCGATCCCATCAACTATCCAGCGGGAGATAGCACTGACTCTTGACCATTTAACCCGGCAACAATTGATTCACGACCAGCAGATGAGAAGACTATTGCGAATTGAATGCTATGTCGACACCGATCTTATGCAGCTTGAAAAGCGTATACCGCGGTATACGCCCTATCATTTTC
>CAZITB010000289.1:0-1733 GCA_964542055.1 uncultured Candidatus Kuenenia sp. | reverse complement strand
ACAAATAAGTGAGTTAATTTATATGAAATCTAAATAGTGTCTGTCAATAAACAATAAAATGTTGATAATTAGCATTCTATTTGCTTTTCAAGAAGCCATTTCCTTTGTAAATTTAGGAAAAAATACAAATGAAACTATTTGAAGATTTTAAGATAAAGTTTGAGAAGCCTGACTGGTCAAGGAATCCGGAGTTAGGATTAATAGATACCATACTTGAACTACATCCTCATCTTATCGCACTTTTATCAGAAGATATTACCCGGGGACAGAAATCAAGTATATTTGGAAGAAAGGATACCCCCAGTGTTGAACAAATAGTGCGCGCAGCGATCTACAAAGAACTAAAGGGGCTTGATTACAGGCAGTTGGAATATCACCAGACAGACTCAAGGATATGTGCTTTATTTGTCAAGATAGATGAACTCCGTCCGTATAGTTTTCAAATGTACCAGAACTACATATCGAAGATAACCCCGGAAAATTTACAGAAGTTAATGCTTGCATTGAACAAGCTTGCCATAGAAGCAGGCATAGAAGATTTAGAAAGCATAAGACAGGACAGTACCGTAGTAGAGGCCAATATCCATCACCCTACCAATAATTCGTTGCTTTGGGACTGTATAAAAGAGGCCCATCGGTTACTTGGACACTTAAAAGAAGAACTTGACGGGATAAACTACCGGGATTATACGGCACAGGCCAAAAAAACCTATTTCAAAATAAACAACACAAAAGGCGATAAGCGCAAAGACCTGTTCCTTAATCAATTCACCTTGTTTATAAAAACCATCAACCAGGTATCGAACGTGATAAAAAAAAAGCCATGCTCAAGCATTAAAGCAATGGGGCTTATATTGGCATTGGAGCAGCATATAGAAGTCATGGAGTTAGTTTATGACATGGCTTACACTAAAGAAATAAAAGGTGAAAAAGTTCCCAACGAGGAAAAAATATTTTCCATTTACGAACGGCATACCGACATCATTGTAAAAGGTAGCCGGGAGGTTCAGTTTGGACATAAAATAGACCTGGCCAGTGGCAAGAGCAACCTGGTATTGCATTGTGACGTATTGCGCGGCAACCCGTCAGACAGCAAGCTGTTTGCCCCGGCACTTGATTCTGTAATTGAAGACTATGGAAAAGTCCCGCGTGATTATGCCACCGACGGTGGCTATGCGTCATTGGCCAACCAGTCACATGCAGAAGAAAAAGGTGTGGTAAATATTGTGTTCAACAAAATAGTTGGCAGTCTGCAAAATATAACCAGCAGCAAAAATATGGAAACCAGGCTGAAAAAATGGCGGAGTGGAGCAGAGGCAATAATATCCAATATAAAACGGGGCTTCAACCTGGTGCGCTGTGCATGGAAAGGTTGGGACCATTTTGTGGCAAAAGTATTATGGAGCATAATTGCATACAATATCAGGGTAATGGCAGCCCATATAGTGAAACTGGTTTAGGCATACCGGTCTTCATAAACCATACACAAGCGTGTATGGAATAGGAAAGGTGCGCTCAATAGTTTTAAAATGAGAGAAATAAACAGATAAAAATGATGAAAACAACAAAAAAATGGAATAACAAGAAAAAGTCACAGAAAATGGCCTTCAATAACTAACCGGAATAAAATTCCAAAAGGGAAAAGTTGAAAAAACTCGTACATTATAGACAGACACTAAATAGAAAACCAAACTTAATCCTTGCTGCAATTCTTGTTTTAAATTTAATCAGTC
>CAZITB010000288.1:0-1743 GCA_964542055.1 uncultured Candidatus Kuenenia sp. | reverse complement strand
TTTATCGGATATACAGGTTCATTTTCTTGAGCTTATATCGCGCTGTAGTACTAATAGAACAATCAATAACTCTTTGAGTGTTATCAAGAACTTCTGCAAGTATGCCCAGGAAAACCATAATATTCCCAATGAAGTTATGAGGTAACGTGTCGATGAAATACACCCCTGCAAAAAAATAGTTGGGGGCGGAGAATTTGTTCAATCAGGCGACTTTGGCGGTTTGGGCTTTGTTGGTGACATCTTCGTCGGTCTCATCTGTCTTATCTGATTTTGGCGGTTGCCAGTTACACGGCAGCAACTCATCTATCTTATTGGCCGGGTGGGTGCTGACCTTTTTCAATACATCATTAAAATACGCAAACGGGTCATGGCCGTTCAATTTGCAGCTGGCGACAAGGCTGTAAAAGATCGCAGCCCTTTGGGCTCCGGTTTCACTTCCCGCAAAAAGGTAGTTCTTGCGTCCGATCACAGCCATTCTCAGCATCCGTTCAGACACATTATTGTCAATGCTCAGAATCGGATCGCTCGTATACCGCACAAGCGCATCCCACTGATTGAAAGTGTAAGTAATCGCCTTGCCCATCGGGCTCTTAGGCAACACCTGGTCCTTGTATTCGTTCAGGGCTTCTCTGATCTCATCAAATATCGGCAAGGCTTCTGTTTGCCTGGCTGCCAGTAACTGATCATCGCTGTAGTTTTGCTCTTTGGCACGTTTCTCTATCTCGTACAATCTGCCCCACAATACCAGCATACGCGATGCACGCACAGGATCGCTGTCCACAGCATATTCAAATTTCCTGCGGGCATGAGAATTACAGCCGACCTCAGTAGCATCCGATATCCTGAACAACTCATCATATCCGCTATAGGCATCGGCCTGGACATAACCTTTATAATCTTTGCCGATAAAGTTAATCGGTCCCTCTCTTGATCTGGTTGGCGTAAAGTCAAAGACAACATTGCCCTTATTGTCAAGGTAAACCCATAAATAACCGTTATAGGTACTGCCTTTGCGTTTTTTGCACTTGATCGGGATTTTGGTATCGTCCGTATTGATAATCGGCGACTGCCGGATAAGCTCCTGCATACGTTTAACAACAGGAACAAGTAAATCTGCGCTTATGCCCGTCCAGTCACACAGATTGGAAACCGTTACATATACACCGTGCCTTTTAAATATACCAACCTGTCGATTAAAGGGAAGATGGTCCGCAAACTTGCTGGTTATAACATGTGCAATAACACTTTCAGAAGGAATACCTTTATCGATTATCATAGGAGGCAGCTGCCCGATAGATACATTATTCCGGCACTCTTTACAGGCGTATTTATGTCTGACATATCGGCTGACATAAAAGGAGGCGGGCTTATATTCGAGTTTTTCTGTAACCTCTTCGCCTATCCGAGATTTATCATTACCGCAATGATCGCATACCAAATCTTGTTTTGAAGGTTCAATTTCAATCGTCTTGCGATGAAGATTCTCTGGCAGCGGCCTGCGACCTTTATGTTTTGATTTTTTCTTTCTGGATTTTTTGGCTTTAGGTTTTCTTTGCTCTTCTAATTTAGCTTTGGTATCTTCGTAGAGCTGTTCAAAAAGCATTCTTTGATTTGGGTCAAGCTTCTCAGATTTTTTGCCGAACAATTGACGTTTGAGATAAAGCAGTTGGCCGTTGAGATCATCTATCTGTCGGAACTTCGACACCATATTTTGCTAAGTCCTTGCTATTTCGTATCTTAGAA
>CAZITB010000287.1:0-1748 GCA_964542055.1 uncultured Candidatus Kuenenia sp. | reverse complement strand
ATTCATAATTAATCCCAATGCCCTGACTTGTATACCATAGGAAATCATACCAGTCGAGATTTATCCCCTGCCCTGATTGGGTCATAAGTTTCTTAAAACAACTCAAAGAGTTCTCTTGTTGTGATAATCCGTATGTGTTTTTGTCTGAAAAAAGATTCGAACATATAAAAAGCACCTGGCAACAGATGGCAGAAAATGGACAAGCCCATAGATGGTGTAACACCGTCATGGTAAGAAACTGCAATAGAACATTCAGGTACTACTGCAACAAAGCAGGGATAGAAACTTCTGACAGATTATCTTTGCATTGTTTTAGAAAAGCCTACGGAACCAATCTTGCAAATCTGGGAACACCTATTCATACTTTGAAAGAATTGATGGGTCACAGTTCAATCGAAACTACTATGAAGTTCTATCTCAAAAGCTCTGATGCTAATAAGAACAAAGCTGTAGAAGCCCTCAATAAACTGATTGTATAAACCAAATCCCCACTAAGGATTGACTGCTTACTAAATAATTCTGGACAATTTCTGGACGATCAAGGCAATATTTAAAGCGAAATTTGATGATTTATAAACCAAAAACCCCATTTTTAAGCCAAAAAACAACACACCCGCCAGGATTCGAACCTGGGACCTACGGATTAGAAATCCAATATTCTATCTGTAAGTCTAGTATCAACAAATACTTATAACGCGTTTTTTGAGCAAAAAAGTGGATTACAAGTTGGTTAACAAGTGAATAACAAGTGGCTGACAAGTCAGTATCCACTGCAAATTGACGAACTTTTTGACGAACTCTTTCTATTTTGGATTGAAAAAAACTGCGTTTTACATTATGATTAATCTTGTTTTATAGAATTATTTGAAAGATAGCTAATGGTTGATATTGCAAAACAAATCTCCTACTGGCAGGATGGAGCTAGGAAGATTTCGAAGTTGCAAAACAATTAGTTGACAGTGATAAAATTCGACACGGTCTATTCTTTGCCAATTTAGCAATAGAGAAACTTTTAAAGGCTAAAGTATGCCAACTACCACCCAGATTGCTCCCAGAATGCATAACCTTGTGCGGCTAGCGGAAATAACAGAACTTGATGTACCCGAGACAACTTTAGACCTTTTGGCTGAAATGAACGAATTCAATCTTGAAGGCAGGTATCCGATTCCATTCTTGATTCCAATCTCAAAATTGGAGGCACAAAATTATATAGTAAAAATTGATGAGGTGCTGAAGTGGTTAATGAAACAATTATAGAAGATGTAAAAAGATATCTTGATGCCCTCTCCAAAGCTGGATTGCTGGTAAGTTTTGGGGTAATATTTGGTTCGTATGCAACAGGAACAGCTAGTAGATTCAGCGACATAGATTTACTTGTAGTTTCACCTGAATTCGATGGTGTCATTTCAAGAGATTCGGTGAAAAAATTATGGCATATAGCAGCGAGAATCGACAGCAGAATAGAGCCAATCCCATGTGGCAAAAATCAGTGGCAAAATGATATATCTAACGCCATCATCGAAATAGCTCGTTCTGAAGGTCAAATGGTCGTTGCGGCATAATGGAAATATCTTCGCTTTACTTAAATTTATCTTGCGAACCAACGACCACCGGGTTATGAGGGCAATCCTGCCATTCCATAACCACTTTCCCATTAAAGACTTACAGCTGCAAGTCTTTTAGTGCCAACAATTTACAGTTGCCAACTAAGGACATGATATGACATGAGATACTCATTGTCAAAACAA
>CAZITB010000286.1:0-1749 GCA_964542055.1 uncultured Candidatus Kuenenia sp. | reverse complement strand
GTTTTATGTGGCCAAGGGATTCAGGGGCGAGGGGCTCGGAAAAAAGAGCCTTGAATACGTTAAGCAGCTTGCCGAAGCCGGCGGCGCAAGCGAGATTTATCTCACAGTGAACAAGGGCAACTGCGATTCAATTGAGATTTACGAGAAGCTCGGCTTTGAAAACCGCGGGTCTATCGTGATGGATATCGGCGGCGGGTATGTGATGGATGATTACAAGATGGTGTTCGATCTGGGAGCTAAATAGCCGGCGGACACCCGCGGGCGGCTCTGATTTTCGTTAGTATTACGCAGCGATTTCACGAAACTGATATTTAAACCGAGCCACGCATGAATCCGCCTTCGGCGGAGAAATAAGTGGACAGCAGATATCCATCACAGATTGACCGCACCGATAAAGAGGCGCACAGAGGTTTTTTAAGAGACCGTCCCATTTAGTGTGTCTAAAGAAAAAGGGATTCCTTTTCTAAGCTATATGCTTAGTATGTTAAAAAAAGTCAAATTAAACAAAAAGGAACCCCTATGAAAAGGAATTATAACACAATTTTGGAAAAAGCGGTTGAAGATTTTCTTGCCCACAGCGGGAAAAGTTTGGAAGATGCAATTCGGATTACATTCGAGACTATTCTCAAAGCCGAGCAGGATGAATTTTTGGGTTACGTCAACGGCTGCCGGAAAGACAAATCCACGAGCAACAAGCGTAATGGTTACCGTCAGGCTTTAGTCCAGGGATTGCAATCCACTTTCAGGATAAACATTCCCCGAGATCGTCTTGGTAATTTTCAGCCATTTTTTCTTGATCTGTTAAATTCGCAGAGAGGCAAATATGATAATTTAGCCTTTAGGTTATACAGCAAAGGCCTTACGACTCGAGAGATCGAAGAGATTTTCCATGAGCTTTTCGAGCAAAATTACTCCAAGAGCAGCATATCTCGCATAACCTCTAATTTCACAGAATACCGCAAGCTCTGGCAGAACAGGCCGCTGGATGAAGACTGGTACATCATTTACATTGATGCGGTAAAGGTAAAGCTTCGCAGGGACAAGGTTTCCAATGAATCGATGTACGTTGCTTTAGGGCTAAAGGAAGACCTAAGCCGAGATGTATTAGGTGTTTACAATATACCAGAAGAGAGCAGCGAAGGCTGGCATTCAGTTCTTAAAGACCTCAAAGAGCGTGGAGTAAAGAATGTTCTTTGCTTTGCTGCAGATGGTCTAAAGGGTTTGTCGGAAACTGTGAGCAGGGTTTATCCTTCAAGCGATTTTCAACGCTGTCTTATTCATAAGCTTCGCAATGTGCTCAGCAAGGTTCGCCAAAATGACAAGAAGGAAGTTGCCTCAGATTTCAAAGCGGTCTTCAAGCTTGAAGATGGCAGCTACCGTTTAGAAGATGGTAAATGCGAGCTGGATAAATTTGTGAAGAAATGGGCAAAGAAGTACAGCAGTTTTGAGAATATTTTCCCTGAGCAGGAGATGGATGATTATTTCACATATTTGAAATATCCGACTAAACTGCATCGTATGATGTACACCACCAATTGGATAGAGGCTCTAAACAGGATAATCAGGAGAACCGTTAAAATACGCTGCAGCTTTCCTACAGAAGAAAGTGCGTTGAATCTGATCTGCGCCCGTTTAATGGAGCACAGTGAGACGAAATTGATGAGGTATAAAGTTACGAGTCTGTTTGCATGCAAGGATGAACTTGATACAATGGCAAAAGAAAGGCGGAAAATTTCACCTCAGGTACCC
>CAZITB010000285.1:0-1778 GCA_964542055.1 uncultured Candidatus Kuenenia sp. | reverse complement strand
TTGGGTCTTTTGCAAAAGTTAGTGAATCTGGAATGATTCGTGCTTTTGCAAATGTGCCAAACTGGAAGCGAGAAAAAAATTATGTATTTTGGACATTAACCTGAAAATTTATTCCAGGCTGGCGAGTTCAGTGAATAGGTGTAAGTTGAACAATAATGATGACCTGTAGGTGTAAACCAATAAATATCATCATCTATTAATTTAAACCATAAATGAATATTAATCATTAAATTTGTATAAGTTAATGAATATAAATATGAATCTTCAATCGAAAAAATTAGAGCTGGTCCAGCTTATATTAAATACAAAAAAACCTGCTATCCTTGCCAGGGTTGAAGCTGTTCTAAAAGAACAATCTGTCGATTGGTGGGATAAGTTAAGTCCCGAGGAAAAGGAAGCAATAGAAAAAGGCTTGTCAGAAGCCGAAAGAGGCAAGCTTATACACCATGAGGAAGTTATGAAGGAAGCAAGAGCCAAATATAAGATGGACTAATGAAGATAAGCTGGACACCTACTGCTAAAAGAACTTTAAAATAAGTTCTTTTAGCAGAAAACTGGACAAAAAGAGGTTGTAAAATTTATGAACGTAGTTGATAGTTTGCTGACTCAGATTACCGAAAATCCCGAAATGTTCCAAGCCTCCAGAAAGAAGGCAAATATCAGAAAAGCCTTGATAACAGGGCATAACGCACTTTACTACAGGATAAAACCCAAGAATAAAGAGGTAGAGCTAATCACCTTTTGGGATAACCGCCAAGATCCCCAAAAACTAGCTAACTAGTTCCCCGTCGGTAATATCACTGTATCAAAAAATTAATGCTTTAGCTACAGCAAGAGGCGACTTCGCCACAATTATCATAATACCATTCACCATCGCAAAGACAATTAAAATTAAAAAGCCATTGCTCACCTTCACACTCTATATCTACATCCCCTCCCTTAAGATTAATCAGGTCTTTATTTTTCATAATCCTCCATAGGTTGCCCTTCAAACAAATCCATTATGGATTTTATGGCATCTAGCTGATAATTGAGGTTGGACTCAAACGTTAACTTCACTTCTTTTTTGGTCTTGGAATTATTACCTTGAATTGCTCACCTTCAGTATCGTTGATTAGCTCGATATTGGGTTGTTCTGCTAAAGCTCTTTTTACTCCTGAGCCTAATCCGCTAAAAGGTAATGTATGTGTGCTAAAGGAAACAATTTGATTATTTCTAATGACAGGGTTTCCAAACTTAATATCCTCTACTGTTAAGCTATTTGGGAGCTTACCAGGACTGATAATTTCAATTTGCTGGTCAAAAATTAGCAATCTGATAGGTGAATTTTTGAAATAATCTCTATGAACTAGAGCATTCTGCAATAATTCTTCGAGTGCAATACTTGAAACCTCTAACTTACCCTGTGTATTGAAACCCTCACCTGACTGAATAAAATCTAAGTTACTGTTTAGAAAACCAATACCTTTTTCAAAGAGTTCAGGTATTGTTCCAGACAAATCTTTAGGTTTACTTCTGTATTGATTGCCTTCAATATCATTCCCGAAATAGGAAACTGCTTTTATCGTAAATGCAGGTTTAATGGCTTGTGGTTCTTTTCCGAAAAATAACAAGCCTGCAAGTGTCAACCGGTTTTTTCTCAATACTCTTTTTGCCCTAAGAGCTTGCTCGAATGTTAGCCCCCTTTCGTTATAGGTTTTTTCGAACTCTTTTTTGAAATAATCAGAAAATTTAGTTTCATCTATATCATCGATAGAGGTTCCATGCACTTCCATTTC
>CAZITB010000284.1:0-1787 GCA_964542055.1 uncultured Candidatus Kuenenia sp. | reverse complement strand
GATTAAGTCCATAAACCGCTATTCAGATTCGGTGGCTATAATCAGTGGTTATTTTTGGGTGGAGGGAGTTACAATTCCTAATGGATTTGTTTCTCTTTATGATTTTCAAAAGGATTCTCTCAGAGATCTGGGTATTTTTCCTTATCCCATTGACGATGTCTGTATAATTGATGAAGATACTATATTCGGTGTAGGTTCATCAGGAGTTATCGGTAGTGCAGATGGCGGAAAAGTTTGGGATACACTATTTAGCATTACCGGATCGGGAGCTAAATATGGAAAGTTATACAATATAACTTATTACAGAGGATTATTATATGCTTGCGGGACAAAACGGCAGGATGTTAATGGTTCATTAGATCAGGGTATCGTTATAAAATCAGATCGGACCTTTACACAGTGGTCGATCTTACTTGAGGATTATGATGGCTATTATAAGTTCGATATACGCGTTCATCCTGAGAATAGTGATCTTATCTACTGTCATGATTATGGCAAGCTTTCCTACTTTTATTCCCTGGATGGAGGGCAGAGCTGGCAGAAAAAGCTTATACCTATTAATAATTCCTGGTTAGGTATTGCAGATTTGATATTCATTAATAATGATACGATTATTGCAGCTATTGAACAAGAATATTTTGATGATCCTCCTTATACAGTAAATTTGATGGCCTTTTCAGCAGACCAGGGAGAAAGCTGGGGAATCCAGTTTGAAAACTACCCCGGCATACCTTTAAAGGACACTACCCTGATCAGTCTGCTGCAGGTGAACGATTCCACCTTGTTTGCTTCCGGCTGGAATTTGCTGTTGAAAACCCAAAACCTGGGAGGACCTACCTGGCCTATAAAATCCGTTAAGCCGGAAATCATAAAGGATTTATCGGTTTATCCCAATCCTGCAACTGATTTCATTAAAGTTAAGGGGAGGAAAGAGGATTTCGATTATCAGATCATCGACATCCAGGGAAGAGTGGTTAATGAAGGCAGATGCGAGGGCTTTTCCGAAATCCGCCTGGATTCAGTTCAGGAAGGTTACCATCTTCTAATGATCCGGACGGAGGAACTTTCGACTTGTTTTCTGATTTTAAAGAAGTAAAAAACAAAAAATGAAAAAGATCATATGTTTTTTATTAGCATTTTTTTGGCTGTCCTTTTTCTTTCAAATGTCAGCCCAGTATAACTTTCAGATAATAGTAAGTAATCATGAAGTTATAGAATCCATGGTTCTGAACACTGATTCTACCATCCAATCTCTTGCGGAAAGTAAAACGCTTTCTGCAGAAATCAGCAAATACAAAATTGTTGAATACAAAAAAGCATATCCTGCATTCGAGGATCCAAGATTGCAGAATATTTATCTTTTTAAGGTCACTAAACCCGGCCTGTCAGAAGAACTTTTAAAAGAATTTCCGGATAAGTTTCTGGAGTACTGGGTAGTAGATGAACCTGTTTTACTGTATGAACCCAATGACTTTGCCGGTGATCCGTATATCCCCACGCAAAATGATATCCTATTAATTAGGGGAAAACATGCCTGGGATATTTCAAAGGGTTCTTCTTCCATCAAGGTGGGTATAAATGACACCTATAAAAAAACAGTTATACCATGAAAAAATTTTTATTAGCAACCTTCCTTTCCACTCTGTTTCAAATGGGGTCCTATTCACAACAGTACAAGCCCCTTGCTATACCCGATACTACCCGATGGTTATTTGCAAATAAACCATTAGCTGGAAAGGTAATTGATACACTATTTGTGGCTAAAGATACTGATGAAGGACTTTCAA
>CAZITB010000283.1:0-1790 GCA_964542055.1 uncultured Candidatus Kuenenia sp. | reverse complement strand
ATGAGCATAGTCACACACTTGCCGAAGGCTGTGAATAAATTCGTAAAATATAAATTTATTTTTAAGAATCTTCAAGAAAGTGTAAATTTACCAGAGGGTGAAATGGGACTCTATTTGAATGTATTCTTCCGTATCTTGTTTCTATACTATCAGGACTCTCTTTCAGTAGCAAATGGTAATAATTTGGTAAAATTTTTACTTCAACATTATTGTTGCCATTTGCTTTAGTTGCATTTGTTAATTTAAAAGCATCAGTATAAGGTACTCTTCAATCTGGTTTACCATTAATAATCAATACTTTCAGGTGTGATTATATTATCAATATGCCCTCCTGTTGATTTACCAATTCCACGGTCATCTAATCTAAGTACAGCAATCCCATTTGAAGATAATTTTTCGGCTTTTTGCCTGAATGGCCGGTAAGAATTGATTGCCTTTCCTGGTTTTGAATTATCACGGTCATGAGCAGAACTTCCAGTTATTAATATAACAGCAGGTAATTTTTGAACAGAATTCTTTGGATAGGTAAAAGTTCCTGCGATTTTATATCCACATGGTAAATGAAATTCAATGTTTTCACTCGTGTAATTTGCATCTTCCGATGGAAGATAATTTATCTCATCTGTATTATTTTGACAGGCAAATAAATATGTAGAGAACAATAAGATTATTATTATATTTCTTACTCTCATATTTTAGATTCATTTGCAAGGCATTCTGTTAAATGTGCTAAAACTGACCCGGGATTGTTGCAATGAAGCCCGATGGCAGATATAGCGTACGTGGACTTTCATGGGGCATACCTGGGGCATTGTACCCACCGGGTGTAGTTAAACACCAACTCATCGCTGGGTCTTGCAGACCGCTCAGAGTCCATTTTATTGGCAACTGGCCTTATTTTATCGTTTCAATAAATTGTTTAGCTGTCATTGTCGGTAACTTTGAGTTTTTAAAATCCTTAAGATTTCGAGTAATAATCAATTCTTGCTCATCTTCAATCGCTGTAAAATATTGAAGACCGTCCTCAAAATCTGAAAAATTATCATCATTTAAAGCCAAGCCAATAATCTTATCGTCCAATGTCAAGATTTTCAAAATCAACCTAAGCTTTCTCAAAACCGATTTTGCTTTTTTCGAATCCATTTGACGTAACAACGCATAACTGGTATTAGCAATAGTCAAAGACGAAACCGACAATTCTACTTGTTTTTTGTCTGCGAGGGAAAATAATTCCGCTGCTTCTTCAAAAAAGGGTTCTCTCCGTGACAATAAGTCAATCACAATATTTGTATCAACGAATATTCTTTTCATTTATACTTCTCTGCTAAATAATCACGATATTCTTTTTTGTAATCAAAGTCAGCAGGTAAATCAATCACACCGCTCAAGCTTTCAACAAGAGGAGTAATTGAAATCTTTTTCCCTTCTTCCTTTTGTTTAGTAATGCTGTCAAGATAAGATTCAATCAATTTAGAAAGACTAATCTTATGATTGCGTGCATAATCTTTAGCTCTTTTGATAACGTTATCATTTAGTCTCAATGTCAATTTAGTTTCCATAAATCTTTATATTAAATTACGTGCAAATATAATAAAACTATACGTCATTTGCAAGATTTTCGTTCATCAGGCTTGTTGCCAGCAAAACAAAAGCAAACACAATATTAAGCACTCATTCCAATCCGGTGATTAAAATCGCTGCCGGGAAAGGTATGCCAACAAGTGATCAAAAGCAGCGAAAACACCTCGTTTTTATTAAAGAATGTTCCTGAAAAAGGCGTTAGAAAGCAC
>CAZITB010000282.1:0-1805 GCA_964542055.1 uncultured Candidatus Kuenenia sp. | reverse complement strand
ATTACCAGATGTCTGGAGTGGAGTTGTAAAGAGAGAGTATTCATCTATAATCAAGTACGAGGGTTACGCTCTGAATGATTTTCTTTTTCACTGGCAATCGCAGAATAGTGCGTCGCCGGAATCGCCGGTGGGGTTATCTTATATTAAGCACAGGGAGACGGGCAAGAAGATCCTGCTGTTTGTGCGGGAGCAGAACAAGGATGAGTACGGGCTTGCCATGTCGTATGATTGGTATTATTGGTGCTCGTGGCGTAGGAAAAACAACAATGTGAATCGCACTTATAATTGTGCATTTTTACATATAATTGTTTATTTTGTTGTGCGTTTTGTATCTTTGCAATAAATAGTTATCGAAAATGAAAACACTTTATCAGAAATTTGAAACCCTTTTGCAAAATACGACAACGGATTTCAAACGATATTTATATGAAAGGATATCATGGGATAGTCGTATGATTGGTATTATTGGTGCTCGTGGCGTAGGAAAAACAACAATGATTTTGCAATATATCAAGCAAAACCTAAACAGTAAGAAAGCATTGTATGTATCGGCAGACGATATGTATTTTAGTGAAAATAAACTTATTGATTTAGCAGATGAGTTCTATAAAAATGCAGGTGAGTATTTGTTTATTGATGAAATTCATAAATACGCAAATTGGTCACGTGAATTGAAAAATATTTACGATTCGTTTCCTGCTTTAAAAGTTGTGTTTACAGGTTCTTCCGTGTTAGATATTCTTAAAGGTTCTGCCGATTTAAGCCGTCGTGCTATAATCTATAAATTGCAAGGGCTTTCATTTCGTGAATACTTAAATTTTTTCCATAATTACAATATTTCAGTCTATTCCTTGCAACAAATTATTAACCATGAGGTTAAACTTGCTAATATAAAACATCCAATACCTTTGTTTAAAGATTATTTGAAACGCGGATACTACCCTTTCGGATTTGATAATGAGATGGATATACGTTTAGGACAAATAATTGTACAAACACTGGAAACAGACATTCCCCAATACGCCAACTTAAATGTGGGAACAAGTAGAAAACTAAAACGTTTACTTTCCATTATCGCTGAAAGTGTACCGTTTAAACCCAATTTCACCAAAATAGCTAAAATAATTAACGTTAGTCGAAATTCTCTGGACGATTATTTCCTTTATATGGAGCAAGCGGGACTTATCGGACAGCTACGCAATGAAACAAGCGGTATCAGAGGGTTGGGAAAGGTTGACAAAGTGTATTTAGATAATACAAATATCATATTCAATTTGGTTGGTGAGAAATTAAATGCAGGAAATCTGCGAGAAACTTTTTTCTTTAATCAAATGCGTTTAAATAATGAAGTAATATCTTCAAAAACTGCGGATTTTGTGATTGATAACTCGACGTTTGAAGTGGGTGGGGAAAATAAACAACAAAAGCAAATCGAGAAAGATGGTAAATCATTTGTGGTAAAAGACGATATAGAATTTGGCTACCTAAATATTATACCCCTTTGGGCTTTTGGATTAAATTATTAACAGAATAAAATACTGGAACAAAATCAGAAAAAATGCCAGCATGCAATAAATAGAACTTTGCAGTCTGCAAAACCCAGCAAGGAGTTTTCAGTAAACGAACCGGTCTGCTCTGCCGGGTTGAAGGAATTGCCCCGGACTTTTAAAACATTACACTTTCAAAATCCATTGGCATTCGTTATGTATGCCATAATTTCAAAAAAATCGGATATTATTGGATTGGTATTCCAAAATTATCAAAATATCTTATTACAAGTTTATAATTCTGATCATTCACAAAAT
>CAZITB010000281.1:0-1818 GCA_964542055.1 uncultured Candidatus Kuenenia sp. | reverse complement strand
AGAGCGATTATGATAACCAATTGTTATTATTCAACTTATAACCGGACAGTAGTGAGGTTTAATAGCTTTTGGCGGTATCAGCATAGGAGTTATCGCTGCCGGGGCGATTGCTATTGGCCTGTGGGTACCCGGAGCCGCAAATCCTCTTTATTATTATTTTACCAGAGAAAATGTTCCTCAAATTCTTAGAATATTCGATCATTTTCTTTCTTATGATGGCAGTTCTCGCACAGAAATGAAAAATTTCTTTACTTATAATATCACTTTGTTTTGGATAATTCTGTGGCTGCCGTTTTGGGGCTTGATGATAATGCAGGGAATATTGATGGGAAAAGAACGCAAAAGAATCCAAAAAATTGAACCATCAGCAGTAGAATAAAATTCTCCTCCTGCTAAAAAAAGGTGCAACTGTCATTCATTTGAACTGCCGGAAATTACGGAAAGTTGAACGACCAGCGGGTCATAAATCTTCGATTATGAAAACGCCCAACCATTTGCATGACTGGGCGTTTGCGTTAATCTTGATTTTTTATTAACATTCAAACCAATTTTTTATTTAAACTCTTTTGATGCGCAATTCATAGAAGATGAACGAAAAGTAATTTTTTTGATTGGCATCTTGTCTTTAAGAAGCTCGTATAAGAGTTCGCACCAATTCTCACATGTAGTAACCTTTTTGCTAACTACTATTCTATACTCTGGATATGACCAAGCAAGTGGGTGATCTATCTTTTTAAGAGGGACACAATGCTCTGGGTCGTTATTAATACCTTCCTTTTTGTATATATCAAGAACTGCCTCAAGAAGCGGATCTCCTTCCTGAAATATTGTTGCGTGATGGAAATGGTCACACACTTCCCATGCTTTTTTGAATCCCTCTTTACATGCATGTGCAAACCCTGTTACCGGGTCTACGGTATCTTCAATTTCAATTGTTACAAGACCTGAGTGCCCGTGAAGGTGCTTTGCTTCGCACGGCCAGTTCATAAACCTGTGTGCGTACTGGAAGTCAAGGTTTACGATTGATGTGTACTTGTCGTTTGACATAATAGTTACTCCTTTTGGATAATATTCATTTTCCTTAGCTCTAAATACTTACATATTATTACTATATAGTAATTATTCTTATTTGTAAATCAATAAATAACAAAAATGTTAAATTTTATGTAAATTATGAAATGACCAGCGGGAGTGGACATTGCATGCAGCTATATTCTCATCATACCTGCCCAAAGGCAGTCGGAGCAACTGTCCTTCCTGAACCGTTGCCACTTAACAATAACACAAGCGACCAGCGGGGGCGGCCAAAAGTAGGCAAACGCATCAATTATTTAGAGCCTGTCCGCAAATTAGCTTTTTGAGAAGTACTGGATATCGCAGGCCTACAATTTGGAGTTGAATCGAGTAAGTGTTGGCATGACATTGTAATTTTCCCCGATTTTGACGATTTCGGCGTAGGGATTGTCTGGTAAAAGCGGTTGATAACTTTATCCGACAGGTAACAAAAGCTAAGCAGCTTGTTTTGCCTGGGCGGCTTGTTGGGCCAGTTTTATTCGGGCAAGAACCCACAGATTATGTGACAAAACACTCAGGCCCATATGAATTTCGCGATGCTTAAAACCTTTCTGCTTCATCGGGTTGCCGCAAAAACAATGACTGACAATACTGATTCTCGCTTCGGTTTGGCTGCGACGAGTTTGGCCCTTACGAAATTGTTCTTCTTTGAGACGTTGTTGAAGTAGCTTTGGATCACGGGGTGCAACGTGAGTGAGATTTTTTAGTGGCGCGAGCTAAATTCTTTTTATATAATGACTTATA
>CAZITB010000280.1:712-1822 GCA_964542055.1 uncultured Candidatus Kuenenia sp. | reverse complement strand
GGCAAGCGCCACCAGGAGAGCAAGCAATAAGGGAATAAAAAAGACTATCCAGAAAGGCAAATCGGGAATCAGCGCAAAAACGATCGCAGCACCATAGGCGCCTACCCCGAAAAACATGGCATGCCCGAATGAAAGCAACCCAGCGTACCCCAGCAAAAGATTGTAGCTGACTGCAAACAATGCGAAAATAATCATTTCCGTGGCCATCGTCACTTGGTACTCGGCCAATACAAAAGGCAGCAGGGACGCTATCAGTAAAACAAAAAAGATACAACTGCTGGCGCTGGTTGGGTATTTTTTCTGCATCATTCTTCTTCCCCAAAAAGACCGTAAGGTTTAATAATCAGTACTCCCGCCATTAACATGTAGATTAATGCCAGAGAAAATTTAGGAAAAAGAATAACCCCGAATGACTGTAGTTCCCCGATCATAAAGGCTGCAAGGACAGCGCCGGCAAGACTGCCAAAGCCCCCTACGACAATAACCACAAAAGCATCGATCAGAATGTCGTGCGCCATTCCGGGATATGTGGTCAGCAGCGGCCCAGCAATAACACCGGCAAACCCGGAAAAAGCGGTCCCCACTGCAAACACACCCATAAAAACCAATGGGACGTTGATGCCCAGAGAGTTCACCATTTCGTCATCGTTCACCGAGGCTCTCACGATGATGCCGATTCGGGTTTTGTAGAGAATAAATGCCATAAGCAAACCCACAAAGACAGCGCAGCCAAGGACAAACCGGGTAGGTAATACCAAAAATCTGCATGCTCCCACTGAGCAGCCCGCCGACATCGACAGACAGCGGATAATTTCCCCAGATCCATTTGACCATTTCAGAAATAATATAGGCCAAACCAAACGTTAAAAGTAGTTCATGGACATGTCCGAAGATATGAACTTTTCGAAGGAGAAAGCGTTCAACAAGCGCTCCGATGATAAACAGGCTAAGGGGGGCAATAACCAGCGAAAGCCAGAATGAGCCTGTGAGCTTGAGGATCGTGTAAGAAAAATATGCGCCGAGCATATAAAAAGAGGCATGGGCAAAATTGAGCACGCTCATCATGCCGAAGATGAGCGTAAGGCCGGAAGAGACAAGAAAAAGCAATCC
>CAZITB010000280.1:0-702 GCA_964542055.1 uncultured Candidatus Kuenenia sp. | reverse complement strand
TCTCCATAATTTTCTACGATTTCAAAATTCAGTTGGAACGATAAATATCAAAAGGTTATAGATAAATTTGTTGCTATGCTTAACCAAATTTCGATAAATTATACTTAGTTAACCGAGTTATAAACTAGATACAATTTCCTTATTTAAGCAAGAATTTAAAATGGATTATGAGCGAAATATTAAATCTATACATTTTATAAGGTCACAATCAACATTGATTTGTATTTGATAAATTATTTCAAAAAATTGGACCTTTAAAATTCAATGCAATACATTATCAACGTTGTTTGACCCCCGAACAATGGGGCTAAATTATATCATTTATTTCTTTTTGACCAGCAACCATGATGAAACCCAACTCAATCAATTTTGTGGCAATAGATCATTTTATTTTGTCCGTTTTTTCTACCTTTCAATCCTGACCCGTGGCAAACATTTGCTTTATTATATTCAGAAGGGTCGTGTCTCGTTGTTTTTTTACCGCATCGATACATTCCTGCGGCCATGAATAAAATCCCTGTCCTGTCTTAACTCCTATTTGGTTTTTTTCACCCATACGGCGAAGCAAGGAAGACGGCTCATGGGTGTCTTCCAGGTAGGGGAAAAGATACCTATGAACGTTGAAGGTAAGGTCCAAGCCCGCTAAATCCGCGGTCTTAAGCGGACCCATGGATGCCAAGCGGAGTCCAAATCCGTATTGAA
>CAZITB010000279.1:0-1837 GCA_964542055.1 uncultured Candidatus Kuenenia sp. | reverse complement strand
AGATAAACTGCAGCGTATCAGCGGGTTATTAAAAGAAATTCACGGAAACCATCTGTCTCTCCAGGAGCTAGGTCAATCGCTGGAATTGCAAACTGGCACAGTTGGAAAACAAGACTTTTGGTCTAAGCAGGCTGGAGGCATACAAAAAAGCGGTGGTTTGAAATCTCCAGAACAAGCTTCACAGATTCTTACTGCTCTTGACATTAATTACGGACTTGATGCGGGCCAAAATAAAAAGATGCTCAAATTAGCAAATGACATTGCGCCAATGGTCGGAGCGGCAGATATGTCACCTGCAGAAATCCAGCAGTTCATTACTTTAGGCAAATCCGTTGGCGTCGAAGCAACAAAGGAAGCATGGGAAGCTTTTTATGCTCAAACAAGAGCAGCGTTCACCAAAGGCGATGCAGATAACTTTGGCGAGTACCTGGAAGGGTTAAACACAGGAACTCAAGGCTTTCTACAATCCGGTGCATCTTTAAAGGAAGTTTCTGAAATTTATAACGAGGCTTTGAGTGTGACCCCAAACAATACCGCTCAGGCTGCGACGCTTACCAATACAGTTATGAAACTTTCGAGCGGCGGTTATAAAGACGCAAGGCATTCTTTGGAAAAGTTCGGCAAGATAACCTGGAGCGATTTAACTCCAAAAGAGCAAGTTGATTTAATTACTAAATTTACAAACTCAGTACCAGCTAATCAAAGGGTTCAACATTTGGTTGAGGCTGGTTTTGATGCAGGTTATGCGAATGATTTAGTTAAATTCGCGGGGCCTAAAGCACAGGAAAAAGGAGAGCTGACTAAACAAGCGGTAGATTCTGCAACTGCCGAGGACACCAGAAAGCTTACTGATTCTTATCTAGAAACACCGCTTGCGGAATCGAGGAAAATAGATGCCGAAAAAAATCTTCGTGATATAAGGGTTGGAAAAAAATATGCGGATTGGGAGAACGAACTACAGAGAAAAAAGCAGGAACTTGGTGAACGTGTTGTCGAGGGCACAGATAGGTTCATGGTAAACGATGAGATCGAGCCATATTTAATGATCGTTGAAGACCTTGAAAAGAAGATAAGGGAGGGTGATACAGGGAGCTTATCGGAAGATGAAATACGGGATTTTGGTATTGATATATGGAGCTTGAAGAATAATCTGAATGATCCGCTAAGGGGAAGATTCAAGGCAGACAAGGCCAATCTAGAGAAACAAACAAGGGACTTGTATCAAGATTATACAGGCCAACAGCAGCAGCCGCAACAGCAGCCTAGCATAATGATCAACATAAATACCAACGATGTTATTAATAATTTTGACCAGAATAATGTAGAAACTTCAAGATTCTCACAGGATGAATTTTAGTTAAAGACATATAAAAAGAGGGGAAATGGGAGGCGAGCGGATTTTTTTTGCGCTTATTTTATTTGCAACTTTATTGCACAGAACGAAAAAACGGATTTCGCCTTACAGTAAACTGGCCTAAACCCGCTCAAAAGTGCCCAAAACCGCACACTTTTTGATTTCACCACAATTCAAACTAAGTCTTGTATTTACAAGAACTTACATTAAATTTTACCCCGAGTCTTAAATACTTAGTGTCATTTTTGAGCCTTAATTTCGCCCAAATACGCAAGCAAAAATCGCCCTCCAAACACCAAATAAATCAACTCCATTTCGCCCAATATGTATAAATTAATTTACTCGGGCTGATGTTCGACGGGTTTTTTCGTCGCGCCCAATAAATTAATTTGTGTTTTCAAACATTCTGCTGTAAAATCCGGAATTCGCGGGGCGTGGCGCAGTTTGGCTAGCGCGCTTGACTGGGGGTCAAGAGGTCGCAGG
>CAZITB010000278.1:0-1842 GCA_964542055.1 uncultured Candidatus Kuenenia sp. | reverse complement strand
GATGGGGGCGTTATTCCGTGCGGGGGTTCATGGTAGCGGACATTGAACCGATTTGGCGATATAACCACTTATTATGAAAAGGATTAATTGTGAATAAAAAATCAAATTATTTAAAAAATATCAGTGCGCCCCTAACAGGTTCAGTCAGAAAAAAAATTACCGGCATCATCATCTTGCCGGTAATACTGTCTCTAATTCTGGTTTTGGCAGGTAACTATATTATTCATGTAACAAACACAATTCTTGTTGTCGTAAGGATGGAAAGAGAATGGCTTGATGTAAATCTTAACGGTTTTAAGTATTTAAACAGATATGTGATTACCGGCAATAAAGATGTGCTTAAATTATCTCTTAAAAACCTGGAAAACGGATATAAAATCAACCGATTCGGCCCAAAAATGAAAGCTCTTTCAGAGGGAGACGAAATAGACAGGGAAAAACTTGCGAAACAGATGAGCGAGGTATTTGATTCCCTTACCTATGAGAAAGCAAGCGGTGTAATCAACTTGATAGGTCTGTTAGGCACACATAAATATGTAAAGGTTTTAATGAACCAGTGGAAAGGATCCTTTGAAGATTTTGAAAAAAACATGCCCTTTGTCTATAAATACATCGAGACCGGAGACGGTTCTCTGCTTGAACCGATCTTCAAATTTGCAGAGGATTTCAAAATAAAAGGCGATATTTTTTCGGAGTATTCTGAAAAACTTTCTGGGTTTGCATATTTTCTTACAACAAAGATTCTCTGGATTCTCTTTCTAATTTTCTCTTTTATTACACTGGCAATATCGTTTATCTATACAAATCGAATGATAAAAGCATTCAATCTGATTACCGATATGCTGAAAACCATTGCGGCCGGCGATATGACACAAAGACTCAGACTTGAGCAGAGAGATGAAATCGGGATAATGGGTCATGCCGTAAACGATATTTGCGAAAAAATGGGGAAAAATATTTTACAGGTGATTGGTTCGTCCGCTCAACTGTCAGATGATTCGTTGAAGCAGGCATCATCTGTAGAGGAAATTTCAGCATCACTTGAAGAAATGTCTTCCATGACCAAAAGAAATGCTGACAATGCCGGTCAGGTAAATGAACTGATGAAATATGCGGAAGGTATTGTGTCAAACGCCAACGGCTCTATAAAACAAATGACGGAATCAATGGAAAATATTTCAAAAGCCGGTGAGGAAACTTCAAAAATTATCAAAACCATAGATGAGATTGCTTTTCAGACAAATCTTCTAGCGCTAAATGCCGCCATTGAGGCTGCCAGAGCCGGTGAGGCGGGGGCCGGTTTTGCGGTTGTCGCGGACGAGGTCAAAACTCTTGCCATGAGAACCGGCCAGGCTTCGAAAAACACAACGGTTCTGATTGAAGGGATGATAGATAAAATCATGAAAGGCTCATCAATTCTGACTTCGGTAAATGAGGCATTCTCTGAAATTTCAGAAGTTACGTCGAAGGCGGGAAAACTGACGGATGAAATTGCGGCGGCATCCGATGAACAGGCGGAAGGAATAAGACAAATTGCTGAAGGGACTAACGAAGTAGATAAAATCACACAGCAAAATGCTTCGGAAGCTGAAGTGCTTGTAGCAAATGCAAATATGTTTAAAGTAGAATTACATACATCACGGGAATGATGAGTCTAACCCATAACAGAAAGCGCAAAATCTATTGCCCGTGATATGTGGGCAAATGAAATTGCGGCCTTGGTCACCATTTCGACCACACGGCGTCCGGACCTGTGATGGGGTTGCGGATTAGCCAATGGATGCAGGTTATAGCATTTTGCACATGACTTGATATCAACTTTTTTCTTTATTTTGAGAATTA
>CAZITB010000277.1:0-1849 GCA_964542055.1 uncultured Candidatus Kuenenia sp. | reverse complement strand
GTCTTTTGCAGTTTACCGTCTTTAAATGGTTCGCCCAGGTTGGAGGCGTCGATGAGAACGACGTCGCCTTTGTCGGCATCGTCGATAAACAAAATAGAAACATTGGTTCCGGTAGCGGCAAATATATTGCTGGGCATGGAAACCACTCCTGCAAGCATTTTTTCATCTACCAGTTTCTGGCGTATTTTTTTATCGATTCCGCTTTGCGCAGTGAGAAAACCGGTTGGCACTACCACTGCTGCTTTTCCTCCTTTTTCAAGGCTGTAGATAATGTGCTGGATGAACAATGGGTAAATCGCCATTTTGTCTTTTGCCTTCTTAGGAATGTTGGCGATACCGGCAAAGAAGCGTTCATTGTTTTCTTTGGTGTCCAAATCGTCGCGAAAATCGGAAAAGTCGAGTTTAAACGGCGGATTGGACACGATGTAATCGAATTTTGCAATGTTCCCTTTTTCATCAGTGTGGTATGGATTAAGGAGCGTATTGCCCTGAATAACGTTTTGGATGGAGTGTACCAGGTTATTCAGAATGAGATTTAAACGCAACAGGCTGGAAGATTTTTGTGATATGTCCTGCGTATAAATGGTGCATTTATCTTCGCCAATAGCATGAGCAAGGTTCATGAGCAGCGTGCCGGACCCCGCGCCGGGGTCATAGCAGGTTTTGTTTTCAATTTTTCCCTGTTCTTCTTTGGGAACCAAAATAGCCGCCATGATTTTCGCCACGGCGTGAGGCGTGAAATACTCGGCGTATTTGCCTCCGCTGTTGCTGTTGTAATCTTTTATGAGGTACTCGAAAATAGTCGCGTAGAAATCGAATTTCTGGTTAAAAATGTGCTCGAAACTAAAACCGGTGAGTTTATTAATGAGTGCTTTTGCAAAAGGATCGCGCTCTGATGGGTCGGCAATAAATTCGCTAACGCGGTCGAACAAAGTAACTTTTGCACCTCCTGCTGTTTTTACAGAAAAAATATCGTTGTTGGTGATGGCGATATCACGCAATGTATCGTCGAATGTTTTTGCAAAATCGGGTTCGTTTTGTTTATCGAACAGGTGCGAGATGAAATGGTGGGGCCTGAGTTTAGCCGTATCTGCGCTTAGATTTATCAGCAGCAATTCGTATTCCTCGTCGCTGTATTTACTGAGTGTTTCTTCCCAGTTATCCGCACTTGCCAGAGATTCATCGATTTGCTTGACATCGTAAGCAAACTTATCGTTGAGAAATTTATACAGGAAAACCTGTGTGATGATTTTGAATTCATTTCCGTCGTTGCCCAAGCCGTAATTGGCACAAACGCCTTTCAGGCTGTCGATGAGTTCTTTGGTTCTATTTTGAAAATCTTGAGTTGTCATGCTACCACTCCATTAAATTCGTCCATGTATTCTTTTACAACTAATTTGTTTATGTATTTTGAACTTTCCGGATTAAGTTTTATTTTGTTCTGCTTGGCAAATTGATTATAGACCAATTTTATCATCAGTTGCTCAAAATAGCTTTCATTGTTTAATATGCGTGTATTCTGCATAACGGTTTCATCGGCTTTGGCTTTAACACTTTGTAACGCATTGAACAACTGTATTTCGCGTTGAGTGATTTTTCCATTTTCGGTTAGCCGTTTATGGATACGTGCATACTTTTTATCGTTCTGGTATTTGTCTTTCAGCAAGTTATTTTCCCTGTTCAGTTCTTTAATTCGTTCGTGTATTTTTCGCAAACTTTCAATGTTTGCTTTCATTTCTTCCTGCGAAATTTCGCTTAATTTTTTCTTTTTAAAAAGCCGTACCAGTTCTTCTTTAAGCGAAACGAATTGCGGGTCCTTTTTATCGAAATTATCGACCATGGCTTCGCG
>CAZITB010000276.1:0-1862 GCA_964542055.1 uncultured Candidatus Kuenenia sp. | reverse complement strand
AGTAGGTGGTGTTTTTTGTGGAGTATTCTTTGGCCGTAATGATTTTTACAAGAATAATCCTAATATTACTTTTAATACTAAAAAACAGGTCTTAAACTTTTTAAAAGATTATGAAAAAAAATATTTCTCCGAAATAGAGAAGGATTGCCTAAATTATTGTGGAAACTTAGAACATTATCATTCCTTTGAAATCGTTGCTGAAAAGAAGAAGCCAAGATTCAGAAAAGGGTCTGTGGCATTAGTTGTTAATAATAAAAACGAGCTTCTTTTAGTTAATTTAGAGTCTTTTGGAAACAAATATTTTACTGTAGCAGGAGGGGGGCAGGACAAAGGGGAATCATTACTCGAAACAATATATAGAGAATTAAAAGAAGAACTTAATATTTCTGAGGAAGATTTAGAGTTTATAGGTGAATGCAGTAGTCCAACTGTCTTTTATTTTAATGAAATAAAAACAAAAGACGAGATAAGATATCATGGTTCTGAAAAATTTTATTTTGGATTTAGATTTATCGGTGATGAAAAAGCCATAACTCCAAACCCCGGAGAGGTCAGATCTTATAAGTGGGTTAAAAAAAATGAGTTAAAAGATTATTTACTATTTGATAATCAACTACAGGAAACATTAGAGAAAATAAAAGAAATATTTCCTGATCTGCCATAACTTTTGTGCATCACTTTTAGTATGTGACTGACTACAACGGTCAGGTGAAATGTGTCTAAGGAAATAATAACTATAGTTTTATGAAGCACGAATTAAATACTAAAAACCCCACACTATTATTTGTAGAGGAATGTGAAAATACACTTTCAAGAAGCGTCGTATCAAATAAGACCATAAGTTTGGTCTTATTAAGATTTAAACAAAATATGTTTTTTAGTCGAAATCACCTCGATAAAACTTCAAACATTCCGTGTTTTATCTATGACAAAACAGAGTCTATAGAACATGAGGTTGAAAGGTTTAAAAGGTTTTGTGTTGAAAATGAAGTTATTGTAGATTTTTTTTATAATGATTCGGAATATAATCAGGAGGTAATTCAAAAATTTGCATCATTGTTAAAAATTTCTGGTGCGTTAAATGAACACCAATCTAGTTGTGTAAGAGATAAGGCTGTAATGAAGGACAAGATTAATGAATTAGGGTATAGAACTATGTTTTATAAGGAGTTGAGTTCTATTGACGATGCTAGGGATTTTGCTGAACAACACGGTGGCTTCCCTTTCATTATTAAATGGCGTAAGGGATTATCATCGAAAGAAGTATATAAAATTGAGAGTGGGAACGATTTAGAGTCACTTAATCTTGATTATTCTACTGGGCGATTTATAGCAGAGACATATTGCCCAAACTTAATATGGAGCTTTGATTCACTAATTCAAGATGGTGAGGTTGTGGGTACGTTTCTAACATGGCTCCCATATACCAATCTTAGTTTTGCCGAGAAAAAAGAAAAGTTTGCTCAGATTACGGTTGCGGAACCACCAGACAAGATTAAATTTGATGGCGTAAAAATAACTCAAGACATCGTTAGTGGTATTGGATTGAAAAATGGATATATAGAAGTAGAAGTTTTTGTGGATTCAGAAGGTCAACCGACCATTTGTGAAATTGCATGGAGGACACCTGGAGAGAAAATGCTATCAAATCAAAGTTTAGCTTTCGAAGTAGATGTTTGTTCCTTGTTAGTTGATATTATGGTCGGAAGACAAATACAGCCACTTCCACCAAGTGGCCAGCAATGTGTAGGTGATATGTTTTTGCCGTTGACTAATGGAACAGTAACTAAGATTTCTTCTTACGAAGAGTTAAGTGATTTTGAGGGTGTTATTGATGGTGACATTACTTGTAAAGTGGGTGA
>CAZITB010000275.1:0-1862 GCA_964542055.1 uncultured Candidatus Kuenenia sp. | reverse complement strand
CGTTATTTTGTCCACTGGATGCAAAATAAGTGCCAACGGTCATTTGCGGTCATAGGTTTATTGCTACCGAAAATGTAGCGTTGAATCGACATTGTATCGATCAATACTGCTTGAAGTTTTCCCATAGCATGCTCCTTACAATATAAAATTATATCATAAACTCCTGGATTTTATTCACAAGTGTTTCTTCCGCCA
Source organism: uncultured Candidatus Kuenenia sp. (assembly GCA_964542055.1). Taxonomy (GTDB): domain Bacteria; phylum Planctomycetota; class Phycisphaerae; order Sedimentisphaerales; family CAMDDF01; genus CAZITB01. Next base: position 1,667 of record CAZITB010000275.1, on the reverse strand, counting down.
GATCATGAACGCCCAATACCAAAATATTTCCTGTATTTCCAGTATCAAACTGTAATTCTTCCTCCACAATTTTTGCCATATTATCGCCGTTGCCGTCTTCGGACAAACATGTAATCATAACAGCTTTCGCTTCATCGCCGCCAATCTGGCGGGTGCGCTGCAATATCTCAAATCCTTTGTTTTTGCAAAGGTCCTTGACGCCGGATGTCGTGCAGGAAACCCCGATTAATTGATACCCCTGCACCAGCATAATATCCAGCTCAAATTTCGTGCGCCATTCATTTTTAGCGATTTCCCAGTTAGTTTTAACTTCCAGCTCCGAGAAACGTCGCTTGATAATTTCGCTGAGATACTCCTCGAACCAAAAGCCATCTAAAAACTTGATCGCGCGTTTGCAGCATACATTGCTATCGAATTCGGTGGTAGTGAGTTTGCCGTCTTTAATCAAACGATATCCTATTGGAAACGCATCCAAAACCTCTCGAAAAGAAGCATTTGGAGTGTGTTGCTGAAGACGTTTGGTACACAGGTCTTTCGGCCGCAGCGCTAAGTCTTGCGGCCGTTTCTTATGTTTGAAAAGCTTCCTATCATAGCCTCCCTGACTTTTATTGAAAAATTCGGTCAGTCGGCCATCTGCAATAATCCGTGTAAAGGCGGACACTACTGAAGAAAACTCTATATCCTCCGCGTCGGACGGTTGCGAGTTGACGCGATGGAACCCATGTAACCCGATCATCTGTTCAAAACTGAGTGATACTTCTGGATGCTGACGTAAATCTTGAGTCAAAGCTCCGGACTCATCCTCGATAATCTTAAATGTCCGGACGTCAAGATAGGAGAAGGATTTCGTCCTTATTGGTGGGATATCCCCTGTAAACATCGAATCAGGGTGTTCGAGTGAACGGTAAACATGAATGCCCATCGCTTTGGTTCCACCGGTGTAATTTAGATGAACTGACGGACTATCCCGTAATTCTTTAAGGCAGGATTTTTGGAAATCCTGTAAAATTGAACGGGCTTGGCTGACGCTGGAGAGCGGAACCAGTTTCCAATCAATGCGCTCGTACTTTTTATTCAGTAAGGCTTTTATATTGTTTGCCAGTTCATACGTCCCCTGCTGCCGGGGAGTGCCCTCAGAATAAACGAGCCAGATACGATTTAGTTTTGAGGTATTCTTCAAAAAATAACTTGCCACCACGTAATTAGGCAGCGGATTGGTGCCTATAAGCAGAATAAGATCGGTAGGCTGTGGGGTTTCCATACTATTTTTCCTCCTTTTACGTCGCTTCTTGAAATCCACGGATTTTCCGGCAAGCTCTCCAGCATGGACAGCCGCCTCGCCAGGGTGTCGCATTTGCTTTTCAATTCATCCATAAGATTTATCCTCATTGGTTGTTCGGTTCTGTTTCGCCAGCCGATAACTTCCCAGTCCCATCCCCGTGCCCTTGCCCACGTTGACCCAGGTCCCCATGACCAGCATGGGCAAAAACCCGGCCAGGTCACCCCGATAGACCGCCCGGCCCACCATACCCCCCATTTTCATTTTCTTGTGTTGCCGTCCCGAATACCGGCTCCAGTCATGCCAGCGGGTTTGATTTTCAGCCAGTTCCACCGCTTCGGCGGCCTGGATGATGCCCGGCGTGAGCGTCTCCATGTAGGCCTGCCAC
>CAZITB010000274.1:1401-1862 GCA_964542055.1 uncultured Candidatus Kuenenia sp. | reverse complement strand
TTAAAATCAGTAGTTCCGCCGCACATATCTTCAGTCTGCTGACAACGAATAATTACAGCTTTCTTCATTAACTCTCTTCCTTCTCACAACAATCTTCTGCAGTACACGGATGGTGATTCACATTACCGTGACATTTTTCGATTTGCTCTTTAGAGCAATTTTGGGGTTTATCTTTCAGGTTTTCCGGTTTTTGGCAGTCTTGTTTTTCATTGCAGCAACACATAACAATTCTCCTAAATATCAAATAGTTTATTTAATTCTGATTTCCAGTTCTGCAGGACCTTTTCATTGAGACAATAGTGGACGAAATACCCTCTTTTCTCGGACATGACCAAATCGACAGATCTTAATATCCGTAAATGCTGTGATACCGCTCCAGGCGTAATGCCCAATCGTTTTGATAAAGCCCCTACACATAAGCATTTTTCGCCGAGCAGACGGATTATTTTTATCCGAGTATC
>CAZITB010000274.1:0-1391 GCA_964542055.1 uncultured Candidatus Kuenenia sp. | reverse complement strand
TCTTGATCCATAAATTCAATCCTATTAAGTATATTGCAATATGCTAAACAGAATTTTTGCTTTGTCAATAAAAAACTTTTTGAAAAACTATCTCTTTAATCCAAGTTTATTTGCGTATAATTAATCTAGCAATTATCTGAGTGAAATTGATGAAAGATTTGCATAAGAAATATGCTTAATCATATAATACCATTTTGATTTTATAAGATGCAATTTTCATATGTAGCACCAAGCTAAATCAACCTCAAATTTTAGCCTGAAAACGAAATTTTATAAGAATTTTATATACCTTAAAGCTGTTGTGCACTCTGGACTCAGTTTTGCGACAGATTGAATCGTTACTCTTCAAAAATTGGGAATCTACTCAATAAGTCTGAATAGCAGCTGATTTGTATCTGGCCTTTTCTGGTCAACCGGACTTCTTCGATGATGTCGGGGATAAACTCGTGCCGAACCGATTCATCCAGCAAAGACCAAATCGTAAACATCCTGTTTGGCGTATCAGCTTCATCGGGCATGACTTTCTTGAGCTTCTGCCAGAATTTTGCATCTCTCGTAGCATAACAGACAAACCGTTCCAGTTCATAGGCGGAATACCGCACATCTTTACAGGGAGGTTTGCCCCCGGCGGTAGAACGGCAGCGGTAATAACGGTAAGTGATGCGGCCTTTCTCATTGGTTTGCTTTTTGTTGGCGGTATCGGTCGTTAGCTTTCGACCGCATTTGGGACAAATAATCTTTCCTCGTAAAAGAAATTTGTCATGTTTGCGTTTTGATCGCTTCCCATAAACATCTTTTGTCCGACGGGCATCAATTATCTGTTGAACTTTGTCAAAGTGATCCGCTTCAATGATCGCTTCATGCTCACCGTGACGAGCAGAGTTGCCGTCTTTGAATTTACCAATATAGACGGGATTTCTCAGCATGGCTCCAATCTGTCGGGGCAGCCAATGATTATTGCCGCTTGCTTTGCCGCTGCTTTGGGCAATATGCTTTTTGGTTCGCCAGCCTCTTTTGTTGATAATAGCGGTAATTTCAGAGGGAGTTTTGCCCTCGCAGGCCATTGCAAATATCTTTTGGATCTGAGTCGCCTCTTTCTTATTAACGACCAATTGCTTCGTGACAGGATCAGTGTCATAGCCAAACGGAATACGACCCGCCAATCTGCGGCCATAGGCTTTCAGGTGCTCTCTTGATGAAGCGATTCGATCCTTGATCAGATCCCTTTCAAATTCCGCAAAAGACGCCAGAAGGCTGCTTAAGAAATTACCCTGTGAATTTGTACTGAACTCGGGCATTTTGACAACATGCAGTTTTATCCCAGCCTTCTGGAATTCCTCCAGCAGCATAACCGTATCAGTAAGGCTGCGGCTGAGCCGGTCAAGATAAGT
>CAZITB010000273.1:0-1870 GCA_964542055.1 uncultured Candidatus Kuenenia sp. | reverse complement strand
CTTTTCTACTGGCTATTCACCCGGGTGTCATCCAAAAGTTAATAAAAGATCACAATAACATCGTTCTTCCCCTAAGGGGAAATGTTGCAGACATGGGGCCAGGTATATCACATGCCGAAAAAATCATTGAGCTTTTCCTGCAAGGCTATACTGAGACTGCGATCTTAAGGCGTACCGGTCACACTTATGCTAGTATAGAACGTTATCTTCTCATGTTCTCACGAGTTGTCGCATTGACAGACCGTGGAATGCCTTTACCACTTATCCGCCAGGCTATTGGATGCTCTATAAATCTGGTAAAAAAATACTTCAAGATTTATGAAGAATATAATACTCCTGACTATCAGTTCACTCTGATGCAAGTTCGCCGCATTTTTGATAAAAGTAGTAATAAACCTGTTAAAAAAAACTCTTGCTCTCTGCAAAGGAGGTCAATATGGGACGCTTAAAAAAGGAACCTCGGCACTATGAATCCCTGCTTGGACGAGACTTGCTATCCGCTCAAAAACATGAATTAGCACTGCATTTTGAATTATCTGAGCAATCGTGGGTTGCCGAAGCTGCCACAGTTAAATTCAATAGTCTAATGGATGATTTTGAAAATACTCATAATATTCCACGAGCTAAACCATTTCACATGGTTGTAAAATACTGCGGTCAAATTGTGCAAATTCCTCTGCTTACTAAAGAATGGGCTATGTCACTTGCCAAAAATCGTAAGTTCTCTGATCATCGCCAACGGGTACTTGATAACACCTTAGATATTTTTAAAAGTATTAATCTTAGCGCAACTATCATCAATGTTAACCAACACATAAACCGCCGCGCTCTTATTTCACGTTGGGCTGAGGGGGAATGTAAACGAACACGAATGCCAACTTCCGCAAAACTTATTGATCCCAGTTCCATTATTGTTCATCCTTTAAATAAAGTCTCGGATAAGGAAGTTATCATCCCTCAAAAAGTACTATCATCACTAATGAGTTTTCTCACTGAAGATGCAAGAATAGGTCCATCAACTGCTATGTCTATGATCCGGTTCCTTGCGGCTCGCCGTGAAGAGTATTGTCCCCCGTTGTCCACTTTAAAACCGGGACAGATTGTCTGGCTAGCATTAAGTATCTCAAAACGGAAACCTCCAAGTGTCCAATTTGCCCGAAGAGTCGTTTTGCCTATTGTTCTTACTGTGTTTACTGAAGATGAGCATAAAAAACCCATTCATTCGCTTGGTGACCTTAATAAACTTAACATGGAACAATGTGCACGTGTTCTTGTTGAAGCTTACTTACAGGATACCTTACTTCCACAGGTCGAGCTTTCCCTGCTTTTTTTGCGTTCTTATTCAGTTGTGGCTAACCTTGCTAAATCTTACATGAATATTCACAACGTCATTCTTCCCACCCCCGGTACTATATTGGATTCAGGCACTGCGATGACACATAAAAATATAATTGTTGCTAACTCTGTTTCGGGCCTTCTTACTGCTGAAATTGCCCGCAAAACATATCACACACCTGAAAGTGTTGATGCATATTTGAAAGTATTTCAGTCAGTCCTCATCCTTTATTTGTATGATATGCCGATTCCTCTTATGGCAAGAGTCACTGGCCGTGGTGTATCTCTTATCGAAGAATATATAAAGCTTGCAAAAAAATATTTTCCCGATCGTAATGGTATTAAAACTTATCTGAGTGAGCATGGGCTAAAAATCGGGTGAAATTTTGCGATTCGGTCTATATATATTATCGTACGTCCCCAGACAAATCGCTCCAACCGCCTTGTTTTCCATTTCTCTGAAGGCATCTCTTATACATTCAAATATCCTCCCTGTTCTGTTTGAGGAACCTATCTGCGCCACAGCCATCAACAT
>CAZITB010000272.1:0-1872 GCA_964542055.1 uncultured Candidatus Kuenenia sp. | reverse complement strand
TTGATTTCATCCGTAAGACTTTCGAAAGTGTATCTAAGCGAAAGCGGCCCTGCATATTTTTCTTCATTCAAAACCGTCTGCAAAGTAGTTATAAAGATCGGTTCCTTAGACCACTGCTTATCTCTAGTGTAATAAACATTGTCCAGAGTCATTGAGTTGTCATCCAGACGTGTTGCGGTCCAGCTTAAAGACTCACCGATATCTTCTACCTGAATAAGTTCAGAACTTTCAACCTGATTTGATTGGGCTTGCTGTTTTGCCAGCAGCAGTATTTTGATTTCAGCAGGCGCGAAACTCATTTTTTTAGTAATCGAATCATCCTGATTTTCAAATTTAACTGGATTAACCTGACCGGTCCAGATATCAAGTTGGGCTATACTTTTATAACTGCCATTAAACCTGACTGCTGAATTTATCTTATCGTTTCTATTCAAATTCGTTAAGTAAACCAGCCTGCTACCATCGGGCAATTCACGAATATGGGTCCAGAGCATCGAAAGAATTTGTTCATCTTCTTTAGATTCAACTTCTACAGCAGGCTCAATAACAGACTGCAATTCCTCGGATAATTGTTGTGAGCTTACTTTTTTCAAGGAACTCATAAAATCATTCAATTCTTTTGAATCTCGGCCATCTAGCAGCTTTGGAGCTTTACCGCAAAGTAAGACATGACCTCCAGATGTTTTAAATTCTTTTATAAGTTCCAAAGTTGATTCTGCCATAGTTGACATCTCAGGCACAACCAGGGCTGGATATTTCATTTGATTTATGCTAAAGTAAACTTTGCCATCTTCTGAAATTATTTTACCATCATCTCTGATAATTGTTTCATCGCCAAGATCGAATGTCCGCTTCGCAGCTAGTAACTCATCAAGAACAGCTTTGAACTTTCTGTCAAGATCGTTGATCTTATCTATACATTCAAGCTCAGCCGAATGCCAGTCCCAGTTCATCTTACCAAAATTTGGATATGGATCAGTTCTTGTTTGCCACAAGGCAAAAACAGATTCCTGGGGATGGATTACCAAAACCTCCGGATGAAATTTCCCCTGGCTCATTATTGCGCAAGCGCGGGAAAGCGGTATATCAAGTTGCTCATTTACCTCCCACCACGGCTGCTGATAGAAGATATTCGGCGGAAAATCTCTTTTGCGGCAGCCCGCCATCGTATAAAGCGACAGATGAGGATTGAGCATATTAACACCAAGGCATATCTGCTGGGCGGCTATCCACAGGCGATCCTCGAAAGAAACATTCTGACCGGAACAGCCATAAAGTTCGCTAAGCATCCTCTTTTTGCCATATTGGTTAACAACGCTGCGGCACTGCAATGCTGAAATTTTTTCATCGATCTGTCTGCCCAGATGATCAATGCCCGGCGCACCCTGATGACGATAATTGGGCATGACTTTCGTGCCCCATACCTGTTGCGCCAATAGCCCGTGCTCTGCCATATAGTGTCCTGTCAGATAAATTCCTTTTGACTGACACCAATCACCCAGCTTTTTAGAAAAATTCATTTCGAAAAGATTGTTGACAGTTCTAAAGTAATCAATCCTAAATGGCCCGGCGCCAGGTGCATCTTCGAATAGCAAATGATACTTCGGCTCTGGATCATAACCATGCATCTTTTTGAATTTTTCCGGCAGTTCATCCGAATACGGAACAGCGCCCGCTATGATACGCCCCCGGAAAATAGTACAGGGTTCATCTGTAAATTCAGACGGAATCAAGTTTCCATAAAACTGGCTGTACCTGTCAAAATAAGACTGGTAAGCCTGCTCAAGAAAGAAATCCATAGCCTTGGAATTCATCAAATCGCTGTAACACGTGCCGTTGAACCAGTCATAACCTAGCGGAGAAGTATAAATG
>CAZITB010000271.1:1051-1903 GCA_964542055.1 uncultured Candidatus Kuenenia sp. | reverse complement strand
CTCCAAAAAGTGGGATTTCAATAGAAGAACTAAAAATTTATGTTTCAAGCTCAGAGGCAGGTATCCAACGATATAAAGTTGGAATGGAGACGCCTAGGTTTTGAGCAACGTCCTTAGGCAAGATTCCGGAGGCTAATAGCTGTTTAGCCGACTCAATTTTACTTTGCGTCATTTTTCGCTTACGACCACCAACTCGACCTTTAGCCTTTGCAGCAGACAGGCCGGCCTTAGTTCTCTCCGCAATCAATTCACGCTCCATTTGCGCCAGGCTTGCCATCATATGAAAAAAGAAACGGCCTGATGGCGTTGTTGTATCAACATTATCGGTAATACTTTTAAAGTTAATTTCCTTCAGATGTAACTGGCTAACCAAATCGATTAATCCCTTGACTGTACGGCCTAATCGGTCTAGTTTCCAAACGACCAACGTGTCATTTTTCCTTAAAACCTCAAGTGCCATATCAAGACCTGGGCGATTGGCTTTGGTTCCTGACATATGATCTTGATAGAGTTTCTCACAACCAGCCTCCCTCAATGCAGAAAGCTGGAGATCTATGTTTTGCTCAACTGTTGAGACACGTGCATATCCAACCAACATAGAAGCTCCTTTTATTGTAAAACCCAACGACCTTTTTGTTTGATTGCATCATGCATCGCATCCGGAGCCAAATCAATTTCTCCAGGCCAAGTCAGCACACCGTACTCAAGATGAGCTTGATTAAATATCTCTTTATCTTTAAGCATCGAAAAAACGCCTGCTCGATCACTCATTATCAATGCAATCATTTCAATAAAACCATGTGTACCATCATTAAACTCTACTTCAATTTCATAATTAGGTAGTGGTTTAAC
>CAZITB010000271.1:0-1041 GCA_964542055.1 uncultured Candidatus Kuenenia sp. | reverse complement strand
AAGGAGCCGTGCAAACTATTCCAGGGGCGATATTTTCTTTGGAGACTGATTTTGTTCGCATAATGTCCAATCCTCCAATAACTCTGTTCGGTGTTGGGAAGCCCACTCTAATATTAACGCCAATGCCCGTCGTGGCATTTTGCCGCGAATTACTTCCAGAGTGCGAATATCAATAAGTACTTCATATTCTGCATACAGGGCATGAAAATGAGGTGGAGCATGATCACCCCAGAACATCTGAATTAGTATCCCATAAAATGCACTAATTGTTGGCATTAACTTGTTGTCCAATTTTTCTCAAAACTCATATCAAGTATAATACTTCAAGAAAGTAATATCAAGAATGGTTATTGAGAATTTTTGAGTCCAGTAAACTCAGAGATTATTTCATTACAATTTTATCTACTCAAAAACGGCCGTTTTCAATAAAATTTGCGAGAGTAATTAATGTACAGTCAAAGTCATCGTCACATTCATCTTTTATCAGATCAGGAAATTGAAGACATTTATGCAATCCCTCAATTTAATAAAAACGAACGAGCATTGTATTTCTCATTGACTGATGAAGAAATTGACATTGTCAAAAAATATCGAACTTTAAAAGCACGAGTTTATTTCATCCGATTGCTTGCTTACTTCAAAGCAAAACAGCAATTTTATAAATTCGATATAGATGCAGGTGATGATACACAATATATTTTAGCAAAATACTTCAATGAAAATATACCAATACAACATGGTCCAATTGATATCAAGACCTATAAAAAACAAAAAAACGACATTCTCATATTGCTTGATTATAATGATTGGTTGCCAAAACAGACACCAAAAATTAAATCTCACCTTTGTGAGCTAATTAAAATTTACCCTAAAACACACGATGCTCTGCGCCACCTTCTGAATTATTTTGATGCCCAAAGGATTATTCTTCCTTCATATCGCACATTACAAGATATGTTTACTCAATCATTTGCAATAGAGGAGGCTAGACTTAATACCCATATTTCAGTAATTCCAGAGTTAATAAAAAAACAGCTATCC
>CAZITB010000270.1:0-1923 GCA_964542055.1 uncultured Candidatus Kuenenia sp. | reverse complement strand
TTCGCTACTCCTTGCCAGTTATCTGGCGCATCCGAAAGATATTATACGTTCCCCATGTTAATTTTTGCTGAGGACAGGGCAAAAAATAAAGGACCCACATTGCTGTAAGTCCTTTATTTTCAACACTTATGAAAGTAGCGGGGGCTGGATTCGAACCAACGACCTCCGGGTTATGAGTTCGAAGCTCACCGTCTGTAAGTCCTTGTCAAATAAGCATTAACAACCGCCATTAAAAGACTTATGAGCCTGACCGTACCGCAACCGTATGGCAACCGTAGCGTAAAGGAACATCGCTGTTGCAAATCCTGTTGCAGATTGCCGACTCGGATTAACCTTTATTATTCAATTCCATAGCAATATTTGGCAATTTTTCTTGCCAATTAGCTCCTTATGTGGTAGTATTTAATACCGATTATCAATAGTTAATAAATCCAAAAAGGCAATAAAATGATTGATATATTAAAAGAAATAATAGCTGACTTTGGGGAACTTAAATTAAAAACCGGAGTTCAACGACATTTACAGCTTGAGTCGATACCCGGAAAAGCAACTATATGCATAGGGGTCCGCCGAGCCGGCAAATCGACTTTTATGTTTCAGCTAATCAAAAAACTCTTGGAGGAGGGCATATCTCGAGAAAATGTTCTTTATCTAAACTTCTTTGATGACAGACTCCATAATTTACAACATGAAGGTCTTGGATTGATCTTAGAAGCCTATTACTCTTTATATCCTGAAAAGAAAAACACTGAAAAGCTTTATTGTTTTTTTGATGAAATACAGGCTATACCAAATTGGGAACCTTTTGTTGATCGCCTGATACGCACTGAAAATTGCCAAGTTTATATTACGGGTTCTTCTGCAAGAATGCTTTCAAAAGAAATTGCTTCACAAATGAGAGGCAGATCTCTCTCATGGGAGATGTTTCCGTTTACATTTCAGGAATTCCTGGACTTTAAAAAAATTCAATATAATGGCCCCATTTCTACACAAAAACGCCTGCTGATACAAAAAGCATTTGAGGAATATTGGGAGGTTGGAGGTTTTCCAGAGGTTGTAAGCATAAATAAACAGCTAAGAGTTAAAACTCATCAGGAATATTTTCAGGCAATTTTATTTCGTGACCTGGTAGAACGACACAATATTTCTCATCCAAAGGCATTGTCTGATTTGGCCCATTGGCTCGTTGACAATACGGCATCGTTATATTCAATCAACAATTTGACTGGTTATTTAAAATCACTTGGGCACAAAATCACAAAATCCTCGGTTTCAGATTATATTGAATGGTTCGAAGATGCTTATTGTCTCTTTATAACCCGAATATTTGATGCCTCTTTAGCAAGAGCAAATAGAAATCCTAAAAAAATATATTGTATTGATCATTCATTTGTAAATTCCATTGCTTCCGGCATTTTAGTTAATTCTGGAAAATTACTTGAAAATCTCGTTTTCATATCCCTCAGAAGAATTGGCCAAGATGTTTACTACTATAAGACTAAAACCGGACGTGAAGTTGATTTTATAATGCAAAGATATGATCGCAGCCGGATGCTTGTCCAGGTATGTGAGTCCATGGCAGATCCAAAAACCCGAAAACGGGAAATAACATCTCTTGGTGAAGCTATGTCTGAGTTAAAACTTAAAGATGGATATATTGTAACCCGCAATGAAGAGGAGCAAATAAAAATTGATGATGGTCAGATTCATGCAATTCCTATTTGGCGTTTTTTGTTGAACCTCTAAAATTAAGCCTTAATGTAAACGATTTATGCAGCAATAATATCACATTAAAAATTCTAACTTGTCAGTTTCCATGAATATCTATAGAATGACTTCATAAAGCATTCGTGGTTATTCTTTGGAGTCAACATTTGAAAATCATAGTTTTTCTAACCCTCAATTTATTCAGGCTGTTTTTTA
>CAZITB010000269.1:0-1925 GCA_964542055.1 uncultured Candidatus Kuenenia sp. | reverse complement strand
ATAATAATGCTAAAGAGATACCTTGTGATTTGTTTGACCATATTACAAAATGTAAAGTCTGCAAAGAAAAAATAAAAAAACTCAAACAAAACCTAGATAATAGCTCAAATGAACATTCACAGCAAAAGAACAATTTAAATTTTTTGTTTGAGCAATGTAAATTTGTGGGAAAAGAAGTAATTTGTGAAACTGTAAGGCCTTTTTTGCCTCTTCTTTCTAAAGAGTCTTTGAAATCTAACATAATAACCCCAATAACTTCCCATATCAACAAGTGCCCTGAATGCTGTAACGATTTGATGACGATTCAGGAGTTAGAGTTATCTGAAGATAAACTCGACAAGCTGCAAAAAATATTCTTGAGCAATAATTTTAAATATGATAACGCTTTAGTAGATGAAAAGTTGGATTTATTCGTTAACTTACAATGGAAATATCTTAGCGATGCAGATTTAGAATCCTACAGCTGTTCACTGAATTATGCAGAACAAATTTCTGATATGAGACAGCAGCTTATAGAAAAAATAGAAAAAACTGATATAAAGGATGCTTTCAATTGTGCATCAATCAAAGCGAAACATTTATTCGATTTATGTTTTCCAGTTAATTTTGATTCTACGATGGACCCTTATGAAATCAGTCAAACCTCTTTTGCTAAACATGTTGCAAAGTGTCCAAAGTGTTTATTCAAAATGCAAGTATTACATCATTTGATTTATGATATACGAACAAGGTCAAATTCAAGTGTCATAACTAAATTTGAGTTTAATACTAGTGATGCAGGTGCCAGTGATGTCGGTATCATTTCGCCTGGAAAAACATTTGAAAATCATATGTCACAAGGTTCAAAAACGTTTGAAAAGCACAGGTTAGTTATAAATTTGAGAAAGTTCCCCAAAGTTGCTGTGGCTGCGATGATTTTAATTTCTTTAAGCCTTTTTGTCACAAATATTAGAACTGCTCAGGGTTTAAGTTTAGAACAACTTTATGATAAAATACTGAACATAAAAAATGTACATATCATAAAATTTTCTTCCGAATTTGACCGCCCTGTTGAAGAAAAAATCATTTCTAAAGACCTTGATGTTTATTATGTTAAACAGGGAGATAACCTTTCTTTTTGGGACTTAAATGAGCAAATATTTTTAACGATTCCCTCTGGCGAAGAAAACTTAAGCAGTTTAAATCACTCCCAAGTTGTACAAATCCGAAATCTATTAAATGGTACTTTTGGATTATTGCCTTTCGAATCTGTTCAGAACATCCCCAAAAACGCCAAATGGGAAAAAGTTGAAGAAAATCTATATCAGTTGAAATGGTTTTCCTTTGATGCTTCAGGTTCGAAAGTTAAATACAAATGGCAAATATCAGTAAAAGAAGAAAACAAATTACCTAGTAAGGTAGAATGGTTTATTGAAAAAGAAAGTGGAATGGAAAAAAGATTCACACTTCAGATTACTTATCCAACTGCCAGTGAAATCGAAGCACTGATAAATAAAACTATTTCCATAGACTGATTTGAGTTTCTGAATTATCTATTGTTAGTTCATCAGCTTTTTTTCGCTCAATATGTCCATCAACAAACGAGACATTTAAAGTTTTTTGCAAATGTCTACCGGAAATTGCATCAAATTGCTGCGCTGGCCAGATATTTTTTTGGTGATTTATTTTAGCTCCTGGTAAGTAACAGCTATCTTCTATTGAATCAGTTAAAGTTGAAGGAACAGGTATGGAAACATGCCGATAACTGATTATGTTGTAACCACTATCTAAAAGAAGGATTTTTTTCGAAGGTGAGTGTATCGAACTAACTGAAAGAGGCTTCCCACTAAGTTCATTATCAAAAATACTGAACTTTTTACAAATATAATTGGTAACCGTTCACGGGTATTTTGGTAGTATTGAGCAACGCACTCAATGTTAAAAAT
>CAZITB010000268.1:0-1938 GCA_964542055.1 uncultured Candidatus Kuenenia sp. | reverse complement strand
GGCTCGCGGTTATAGTTTGCAACGTCAAATTCTTCCATCTTATCGCCCTTCCACGTGGTGACAACGGCACCGGCTTGTTTAAGAATAATCATGCCTGCGGCAATGTCCCATAGTTTGGGATAGTGAGCCATTGTCCCTACCAGTCCGCCGCTTGCCACATAAGCGAGCTGTGTTGCGGTGGTACCGAAATTACGAAAACGCGACATGAGCATTATCTGATTTTGCCAGATGGGAATGGCTTTTTCGAAATGGCTGTCGATTCCGACGTGGGCATATTTATTTAACTTTTCCTCGCCGCATGTGATACTCGAGTAGTTGAGCTGGGCCTCGGAATTTATCGAAGCCGAGTACATCGACTCGGTAGCGGGCTGAAATATGACACCGGCAACGGGTTTGTTGTCAGCGATAACGCCGATACTGACGGCGAAACACGGAATTTTGTGGGCGTAATTGTTTGTGCCATCGATGGGATCAATAATCCACCATATATTTTCGCCTCTGGGATGAATTTTCAGCAGGTTATCTGTCTTCGATTCTTCGGCCAAAAAACCATGATCGGAAAACGATTCCTTTATCCTTGAAATGATTATCTCCTGGCAGATGGTATCGGCTTCTGTGACCAGTTCACCGGTTGGCTTTTCGCTCATTTTTGTGTAATTCATCAATTCCATCGCACGCTGGCCAGCCAGGCGAGCGGCAACAATGGCAGTTTCAAGAATTTGAGAAATTATGATGTTGTCGAGTTCCATTTTTTACCTCATAAGCTGAAAAATTATATTATATTCAAAGCAGATTAAGAATTCTACTTAAATTACCGTTCTAGCCTGGCAATCGATTTGCGTATATTTTTTATTCTCTCATTGAATAAAGGATGTGTCGAGAAATACTGGCCGGCGATAGTGTTTTCCTGTTGGCTGAGATTTTGTAAAGCTGTGAACAAACGCAAGCAGGCATGGGGATCGTAACCGGCGGCGTGGGTCAATCTAACAGCGAAATCGTCCGCTTCGGCTTCCTGATCCTGAGAGTAGGCAGCATTTAGTGACTGGACTCCGAACTGCTTGATCCATTTCGATAGAGCGCCGCTGATTCTGACCGAATTCAAACCGAGAGAAATTGCTGAAGATGCAATCAGGCGATCCATTGCATGTTTGCGGACTACGTGTGCTATCTCGTGTGCGATTATGGCTGCGATTTCGTCAGGATCCCACTTGCAAAGTTCAAGCAGCGCCCTGCTGACAAAGATATATCCGCCGGGCAGAGCAAAAGCATTGGGTTTTTGCTCTACAACTGAATCGAAATGGAAATGCCTGTTTTTGTTTTTCAAACATGACGTGAGGTCTTCACCAATTTTATTGAGAAGTTCAGATGCTTGCGGGTCGGGATCGATTTCGACTTGCTTTTTGAACTGGGCAGCAAAATCTTTTCCTATCGTATTCTCGACTTCGATAATCTCTTGCTGGGAGCCGGTGGCAGATTTATATATCCATTTGGTTTTTCGCCACTTCGGCCCGGCCATTTTGCCTAACTTGTAAAACATATTTCCCATAGTTTTGGCCATTATAAAAGTTTACAGCCAAAAAATCTATAAAAAAGCGAAAGCCTTCGCTAAACATTCTCGCTGAATACGATATATTTATCCAGCTTTGCAATTAATTTTTTATGATCAATGGGTTTTGAAAGATAATCGTCACAGCCTGCGTCAATACATTTCTGAGAGTCGCCTTCCATCGCATTTGCAGTTAACGCAATTATAGGTGTTTTGACGCCTTTTTTGCGGAGCATTGCGGTTGCCTGATATCCATTCATAGCGGGCATCTGGATGTCCATAAAAATGGCAGAGTAGTCTTGAGAGATCGCTTTTTCAACGGCTTTTTCGCCATCTTCGGCAATATCGACTTGCAGACCGGATCGCTGTAAAAGAATCTTGATGAGCATCTG
>CAZITB010000267.1:0-1943 GCA_964542055.1 uncultured Candidatus Kuenenia sp. | reverse complement strand
ATTATGGATTTTTAATTATGTGCTTTTGTTGCTATAACTGATCTGAACAAGAGGCTAAACGTCTATAACTTTGTCAATAATATTCCTGCCGAACAAATCTTTTCAAAAATCTTTTACTTGCAGCACAAAAGCAACTATCAGGAGTACCTTATATTTTATAAAAAATGAAATTTTTGAAGAATTTTAAGAAAAGGGGGTCGTATAAGTGTTTGATTGTTAAAGATTTGCAAAGCACAAACAGTTGCACATGGCTGCACAATCATTTGTGCAGAAAAATAATCTTGACAGTATCTATAATATTATGTTATTTTGTTATTTAGGTCAAGCGATTGAGCTACATTGATTGAAAGAGTCTTTTGTAATTTTTTAAGGACTAAATAGTCATGGCAGTAACTCTTAAAACGATAGCAAAGAAGGCCGGGGTTGATGTTTCAGTAGTTTCACGGGTTTTAAACAATAAGGCCAGTCAGTTCAGGATAAGTGATAAGAGGGCCAACCAGATATTAAGAATTTCTAAAGATTTAGGCTATCGACCGAATACTCATGCCCAATCAATCACCAGCGGCAAGTTTAACTGTGTGGCTTTGCTTAGCAGTACTCATAGAGAAAGAAGTTATCTGCCAAGCAGGCTAACTGATGCGATCAGTTACTATCTTGAAGAAAATAATAAACATTTACTTTTAGCTAAGATCCCTGACCGGACCAATAATGAACTTTCTTCAGCACCTCTGGCTTTTCGTACTCTTTCTTCTGACGGATTATTGGTTAATTACACACATCATATGCCAGAAGAATTGATTTGTTTGATTAGAAACATCGGTTTATGTACAGTTTGGTTGAACACCAAATTACCGTTTGATAGTGTTTATGGTGACAGTTTCAAAGCAGCTAAACAAGCGACAGCCAAGTTAATTGAATTTGGACATAGGAAAGTCGCTTATGTTGACATATATCATCCAATAAACACCTTGGATGCCCATTTCAGTACAATTGACAGGTATAATGGTTTTGTTGAAATGATGAAGGAATCAAATCTTGAGCCGGTTCGATATAGCCCAAATGAACCTGTCTATCCCGGTGAAAAGGCGGTTGAGTATTTCTGTGAAATTTTAAGTGGTCCAGAGAGGCCTACGGCGATACTCGCATATTGGTCCCATTCAATGAGCGGAATATATAAGGCGGCAAAAAGATTGAAAATAAGCATTCCTGAAGAACTGTCAATAATAACTTTTGCGGCAGAATCTTCAATAGAGCTTGGGCTAACTACTTCAGCAATGATTGAGCCGGAATATGAGATAGGAAGTGCAGCGGTTGAGTTATATCTTCAAAAGGAAAAAGAAAATATTAAATTGCCGTCAAGGGCCCTTGAATATCGTTTTTGCGATATGGGAACTTGCGTTGGACCATGTGTATGAAAAATGTTGGATTAAAAGCGTGAAGTTTATTTTTTTAAAACTTATTGTTTTTTTGGAGGTAGTAAGATGAAGAAAGTATTGATGGTTAGTTTAATGACAGTGATTATGGCAGCAGGTTATGCCGATGCCTATACTGTCGAAGAGCGTGTGTTTGATGGTATTACGCCTGCGAGGACGGAATGGGATTCGGGAGTTTCTGGAAGTGATACTCTTCAGGCACAGCATCCTGATCATATTATTGTAGAGCAACACGTCTACAATAATGGTTGGGTTGCAAGTACAGGTCCTATGTGGGGCGAAGTTACAACTTATGATGCAGTAACGGATGCGGGAGGTGATTGGTGGGCTTATGGATCAGTGCCATCAACCATCGGTGTGGATGGTGTTGGTGACGGAATGATTGCTTTTACTTTAACAGACTGGTATGAGAGCGAATCTGGTCATCAATTTGACGGCTGGACTCTGAACAATATTACTATACTTGTTGGTGAGCAGAGTTCTACTGCAGCGATTAATTACAATTTTAGG
>CAZITB010000266.1:0-1979 GCA_964542055.1 uncultured Candidatus Kuenenia sp. | reverse complement strand
ATGGGGTTATCGCAATTATTAACTTGTCTATCTTACTAAAGCCGGTTGCATATTTCGCATGTTTTAAAAGCCTTTTTGCAACCAACTTACAACCGAAACTTTCATCTGAAATCAAACACCTGCAGCACACCAAGAATAAGTAAAATCCAAGTGTTTATGGAAAATATTGCCGATGGCAATAGATAATTTTTCTTTACAATGACGCAATGTATCAGCAGGCCCAGTGTAAAATGGCAGAAATATTGAAATATAAACATACAAACAAGTAACACTGCAATTCCATAAAACCAGCCTAAAATCGCAATGCTTCCAATAGCAATGGATATCCATTGAATTAATGAAAATGCGGCGAAACCCATTCTGTATGGGTAAAGTGACGTTCTCTGCTGGAACATTATAACTTCCCATAAACTGACACTTAAATACACTGAAACAAAAAATAAAATTCGCAAAAACAGCATTAATTATCCTTGTTTTAGCCATTAACACTTCCTGATTTCACTATCAACATTCTCAAGCAATATTCACATAGGATCGCAATGAAGGAAAAAACAGCCATTTTATAACAAAGCGACAGCACTCCACCGGTAAACAGGATTAACACAGAAGTTAAATGACAGAGCTTTTGGCCAGGTCTGAGGCGACCATGTACATTTTGGTTTATGATCAGCGAGATCAAATGCCTTAATCCAAACCAAAAGGTCAAAAAAAGTACAATAATATAAACTAAATCTGTCATTAATTTCCTATTAAATATATCCGATATTATCCTAAAAAGGCGGACAAATGTCGGGTAATCACAACTTTGAAAAACAATACCTTATAAAACTTATAACAGAACTCCTTATCAAGCATGCTTCGACTTCTTACTTGAAGCCTCTTTTTTATCATCTGCAGCAGCATTTTCAACAATCTGACGCATCTTGAAACTCTGATACGCTTCGATCTTTTCTTCCGGCGAAAGTTTCATAAAAACCATCACCGAAGCAGATACTAAATCACCGTGACCACCGTATTTTTCACATTCCGAATCTACGTAGTCGGCGATCCAAAGGGGTAAATGCATATTTTTTTTAATTTTTTTTCCCATTTTTGGCCGCATATAAACCTTTATTAACAAAGAATATAGATTTAATCACGCTATCTTTAAGATTTAATATTGGAAGAATTAAAGAAGAATAATGCTTGACAACAAAGGTGCTTTAAGTCGATACTGTTACTTAGTGATACTAAATTAAATAGAGGTAACTGGAAAATGGCATACAGGAAAATTGAGAATCTGATCTTTGAAAAGAAGAGGAAAAATGACGAGCAGCTGCTGGCTGCGGTAAATGAGTTTGCCTCCGTGCAGAATGTTGATGCTAAAACTGCGGTCAAGAATTTTCTCCTGGATAATCTGCCTGCTGAGATCGCCGCCATGCGACAAAGAAAAAATGCCCCGTCCGTGAAGATGTGAGATTATAGACGGCGGGAAGTTTAAAAGTCAATAAAAAAATTTCAGACCAAATTGAGAGGACATGTAGCCATGAAATCGCAAAAAAAACAAAAGGCATTTTCGCTGTGGGGAAAAATTATTCATCAGCTGTTCGGTCAGGCCTGCGCAAAGTGCGGGACGACCGCAGGAAGACTTGAAGCGCATCATATCGGCGGAAGAGATAACGCATCGGGACTGGATATTGACCTGGGGATACTGCTGTGTGAGAACTGCCATAAATACGCGCCCGATGCCCCGCATAGAGATAAACAGGCGTTTTTGAAATGGCTCCAAAACAACTACCCCGAAAAGTACGAAAGGTACCTTGAAAAAAAGAACGTGATCGTTTTTGACAGGGATATCGATATCGCCGCGATCACCAGGGAATTTAAGGTAATCGCCAGGGGACTGGGGGTGTGCTGTGGATAAGAAAAAATTGGGCTCGACACGGATTGACACAGATTTTCAAAAACTCAAAACAAAGTACAGGTTTATTCATTTTGTA
>CAZITB010000265.1:0-2019 GCA_964542055.1 uncultured Candidatus Kuenenia sp. | reverse complement strand
AAGTTGCCTATTTTAACATTTTGAATTTTTATGAAAATATCTGTGAACGGTTACCCATTTATTACTTTACCAGGTAACACATATAAAGGCTCTGGATATTTAAAATCCTTGAAAACCTGTGCTTTAAATATATCTATTTTACTGTCACTATCAAGAAATTCTTCTTTTATCCAACCACCCTTAACCTCCCCTATCACAAAATTGTGATGACCTATGGGAACTTCTTTATCAAATACGAATTCTACAGCTGCAGCACATTCAGAAATAGATGGTGTTTTAAAAGTTATACCTTGCTTAGGAGTTAGTCCAGCTTCTTCTAATTCACTTTTTTTAACAGGTATATTATCTGCTAAAATCTCGATAGATTTCACTATATCTGAGCCAGGTATATTTATAGTAAATTCCTTGGTTCTCAATATATTTGAGTAAGTATGACTTTTCTTAGATATAGCAACTCCTACTTGACTACCTGAAAGATTGGTATAGGCTCCAAATACTCCAGCATTAACAATTCCAGATTCATGAAGGGTAGTGATAATCATGGTAGGCTTTGTTGACAAATACCCCATTGCTTGACTGCCGCTTGTTTCTATATACATTTTGTTGGCTCCTAAATTGTTTTTAATTGCTTAAAGTTCGACGGACTTGGGAACCTTACGAGGAATAGGGTCGGCCTTTGCCTTCAGTTAAACCTATAACACCGAATTTCCGCATGATTTTTCCTTATTAAACCAATCGTTTAAAACCTATTTGCCTTTGGGGACATTTTAGATTTTCCAGGACTGTACCATTGACGACCGCTTTTGAAATCACCGCAAATGTTGAATCCGCAGCTTCCAGCATTCGTTCAACATCTTTATCTGTATGTCTGTAACAAGTATAAACGATACCTGAGGCATAGATACCCCTGGCGATCATTTCCTGCATATACAACGTAAGGACTTTTCCAGAATCATTGCCGTAGTCAAAATTGACGCAAAAATCACATGCATGGCCGAGAATGTTAAATTTGAGCTTATGTTTATCTGCTGAAGATTTAAGCCCATCGATCATTTGCTTTCCGAACTGGTTCATTTTTTCGATCACAGGTTTATTTTTGATTTCTGAAAGTGTTGCTATTCCAGCGGCCAAAGTTGTAGTATCACTCCAGTAGGTACTGCTGATGAAATTGTCTGCCTGTGATGCCATTATCTCCTTTTTTCCGCAAACCGCTGCAAGTGCATAACCATTGGCAATAGCTTTGGCAAAAGTGGCGATATCAGGCTTTACACCAAAAAATTCCTGGGCTCCACCTTTAGCAAGTCGAAAACCTGTAACTACTTCATCAAAGATCAGTACACATTCATAATCATCAGCAAGTTGTCTTACTTTCTGCAGATAATCCCTATCAGGGTGTTTGAATCTCGTAGGCTCCATAATAATACAGGCCACCTTGCCCTTATTCTGTTCAAGAGCATCTCTGAGCGAATCAATATTATTGTATTCAAAAGGAATTGTCGTACCTGCCAGTGCAGATGGCACCCCTTTGGCACTTATACCGGGCCGCAAATGCTGATTGAGATTTTCACCAGATTCCAGATTAGCCGCCAGATACCAGTCATGCCAGCCGTGGTAACCACAAAACAGCACAATGTCTTTTTTTGTGTATCCTCTGGCTATTCTGACCGCAACAGCATCAGCTTCTCCGCCGCTTTTGCAAAATTTCACCATTTCAGAACATGGGATCATATCATTGAGCAGTTCAGCCATTTCTATTTCGACCGGACTATTGATGCTTCCAACTATACCTTTGTCCATCTGTGCTTTTACAGCATTATCGACCGGTTCATAGCAATATCCCAGCGAAATAGGCCCAAAAGCCATTGTCGTATCTATGAACTCATTACCATCTACATCCCAGAAATGAGCGTCTTTGGCTTTGGAAAAGTATATAGGAGCCTGCCCAAAGGCACTTAATTCAGGTCTCCTGCTGAACAACTGTGTTCCATAAGGAAAAAGCTGCTGAGCATTTTTATACAT
>CAZITB010000264.1:0-2032 GCA_964542055.1 uncultured Candidatus Kuenenia sp. | reverse complement strand
GACAGAAAGAGTTCAAGCTAGTGATTTCTCTTTTAAAAGCAGAGTCTGGCCGGTTCATTACCTGGAATCTTAGCGTATTCATATAAAGACAAATACTTATCACTAATCTGGCAACCTTTGAAATTAGAATGCCAGGAAGATTTTTCTTTAACTATCACAGCAGAGGAAGAGTCTTTATACTGATCTGCAGTAATGTCGACAATAATACCATCTATTTCAATCCATTCATGTGGACTGCCATTTCGATGTCCAGAATCGATACGCTTAAAATTCAAGCCATATTTGTCTCTCAAAAAAGTGGCGATAAAAAGGGATGCACAAGTACAGCAACCATCTGGAAAATAAGGAAGATTTCCTGGTGCTTGTCTTAAATCTGCAGATTCAAAAGATTTTCTAAATGCTAATGCAATTTTTCTTAACTCGACTATATTCATATTGTATTGGTTCAGCGTAAACTGAAATCATATTTATTTAGGAAACCTTTTAATTACAATCATTAGGGTCAGCATATCCGCATTGGAGCCATTCAATAGCAAAAGCGGTAAAGTCTATCAAATTGACCTGGCAATCATCATTAGTATCCATACTTGGCGGATTTTCACAAACTGGCTCTGGCTCTGTTCCTGTTGAATCGCTCTTGCTGGCATACATAGTTCCACCATAAGCACCTATATTTATCCTGCCTCCGTTGGGATTCGGTTCTTGGCCTATACTATCAGAAGGGTCGCCAGCGTCAATCAATCGGCTAGTAACATCATCATAAACCCAAACTTCATTAGAATCATCCCATCTGCCATATTCAGATTTTAAATGATAATCTTCTTCAGAAACAAAAAGAGGATTTCTGTGATTCACCTGGAGCAATATTATCATAATTTGCAAGCACATTGCCATAGACATTATTATATTTTAAAGTCATGGGCACATAAGTTACTTCTTTCGCAATGCCGTATTGCGAATTGTCTGTTACAATACAATTTTTAACAAGTAAATTTGTGTATTGTTCATTCCTAGACCTTTCTATTCCAATGCCAAAATTATCAGAAACCGTGCAGTTTTCAATGGTTCCGCCTTTAGCCCACTTGATTCCTCCTCCGTCATATGGACCACTACCATTTTTGGTAATTATGCAATTATTTATTAAAGAATTGCAATCTGCTATACCGGCAAAAAAATTATCACTGATTTCACAATTTTCTATTGTGCCATAGCATTGTTCTAGGCCGATACTATTTTCTGTTAATCGGCAACCAGTAATTAATCCATCGCAACGCCAAATTGCAACACTTGTGCTGTACAGCATTTTTATATCACAATCTGCTATTAAAGGAAGGGCATTATTACCCTCTATGCCTATACTATAATAACCGTCGCCCCTAATCAGACAATTTATAATTGTGGGGCTTGAATAATAGCAATATATCCCAGGTCTACCTCCTTTAATAGTCAATCCCTTGAGAATCGATTTGTTACTTTCCCCTGAATCGAAAGTAACCGTTGGCGCAGAACTATCATATTTAATTATCGTTGATTCTATCAAACTTAAATTGTCTGGCTCAGAACTTTGAACAGTTATCTCCAAACCAAGAAAATTAATCTGTTCACTATATAGACCTGGCCTTACTTCAATAATATCCTCATCCATCGAATAATCTATTGCTTCCTGAATGGTCGTAAAATCCCCGCTTCCATTGGCATCTACAATGATAGTTTTCGCAAATACTCCACCTGCAAAAAACAGAACTGCTAAGATAAAAGGTATCACCCTCATTTTTGCCTCCATAACAAATCATAATTAAGGCTATATTATACACTTTTTCTATCGCTAAACCAAGAAATATCCGTATGACATCCCTTCTATTAATAGAAAAACACTAACTCCCGTATTTACCACGTGTTTTTGACTGATTATTTTTAAGAAAATAATGCCCATATGTAAGTATTAACTTTGCAGAGATGGACAGGGCCTTTTGCATAAAAAAAAGCGACTAGCTCATTTCTGAACCAGTCGCCCGGAGGAGTGTATGAAAAA
>CAZITB010000263.1:0-2064 GCA_964542055.1 uncultured Candidatus Kuenenia sp. | reverse complement strand
AGTTTGAGCAAATGCTCCAATCTTTCTTCATCATCCTTAAAAGGCGTTGTTCGGTAACAAAACTCTACTGCCTTATCAAGATTTTGATGTGCTTCTCGCAAACTATCAGGCATCTTATCTGGGTCGTAAAGCTCTGCTTTTGTTTTCTCTGAATAATATTCCCTTTCATTTAATATATTGAATACATGATTTTGAATAGTTCTTTTTTGGTAACTGCTCACCCCTAAAAAAAGTCAAAAACTTCTTGACACGTTTTTCTGTATAAAAATCTTAATTTCTCAAATCCGACTATTACCTTGCCATGAAGCAGCCTTAGAGATCTGAGATAATCAGAAACAAGCGCTTCTAATGCAAAACATTAAATGACCTTTCAAAGAAGCGCTCTCGGCCTTCGCAGAGGCTCGTAAAAACCCATGATACAATAGCTCTATTAAATAACAGGTTAGCTATGATTTATGGCAGTAAATAAAGAATCCTTGCGCGAAGAGTTTGATAGCATCAAAGCAGGGCTGAATGAACAAATTGAGTCAGGAAAAGTAGCAGATGAAACGGCAACGCTCATCAAGGCATTGCTTATGTTGTTCAATATGATGATCACTATTTTCCTTGAGAGACATACGAAGAAGACATCTAAAAACTCAAGTATCCCCCCATCACAAACGAGTAAGGATGATTCATCCACTGGCAATGGAAAAACAAACAGTAACGGATTGAAAGAAATAAGTACCCAAACGGGCAATACCCGAACGGTTGAAATTGATAATCTTCTTTGCGTTGATAGCTGTCAATGTTGTGGTGAGGATTTAACGAATATTGAGCCCTCATCGATAGAACGACGAACTCGGATTGATATTATATTTGAAAAGACCATTGAACATTGGGATAGCCAGGTCAAAGACTGTCCGTCTTGCAGCTCAGCTCAAAAAGCAAATTTCCCAGAAGATATTTCGGGCCCACTGCAATATGGGAACGGAATAAAGGCCTATGTTATCTCTTTGCTTGTATCTGAAATGCTTTCATTGAGCCGAGTGGCTAAAATGATGATGACATTAATAGGGCAGACCATCTCAGAAGCGACCCTTCTTTCCTACATTAAAAAGCTTTATGTGGCATTAGAGCCATGGGAGCAGCATGCAAAGGCACAGCTTTTAGCTCATAATTGTATTCATACCGATGAAACCTCACTGAGGGTTGAAGGTAAAAACCATTGGATACACATATACAGCGCCGGTGATATCACACTTAAATGTCTGCACAGAAAACGGGGTAAGGAAGCCATTGAGGATATTGATATTATCCCCAAATATGGTGGCACCATTATTCATGACTGCTGGCGTTCCTATATGGGATATGAAAACTGTGACCATGGCTTGTGTGGTTCGCATCTATTGCGTGAATTAACCTTTGTCCATGATTCAAATAAATACAGGTGGGCAAAAAACATAAAAGCCCTGTTACAGCAGGCCTGCAAGGCTGTATCTGAAAGCCAGGACAAATGCCTGAATGCTAAAGCCTATCTCACATTACAAAAACGCTACAGAAATATTTTGACCCGTGCGGAAAAAGAAATGCCCCCTATCCCAACCAAAAGCAATGGCCGTCGCGGCAGAATCGCAAAGTCAGATGCACACAACCTATGGGAGCGATTGAAAAAATATGAAACGGCCGTATTGCTTTTCGCCAAAAGACCCGAAGTACCATTCACCAATAACCGGGCTGAGCGAGATCTGAGAATGACCAAAGTTAAGCAAAAAATATCTGGCTGTTTTCGAGTTCATGAGTTTGCTTTGGCATATTGTCGTATTTCAAGTTATCTGCAAACCATGAAATACAAAGGTGTTAATCCGATGGTTGCCATTTCTCAGGCATTAAATGGTGCAGGTGATTTTGGTAAGGGGTGAGCAGTTACCTTTTTTGAATTAAAATTGACAATGCGTTAAATTCTTTTTAATATTCAGGCAGGTTAGTAAAATGTGTAAAGTTCTCTTATATAGTACTAAAAATTATTTTTAATGATTTCCTACTAAACCGAGCTAAAGAAGCGTATTTGTGATTGGATATTAA
>CAZITB010000262.1:0-2077 GCA_964542055.1 uncultured Candidatus Kuenenia sp. | reverse complement strand
CTAAGCACTTAATATAAATCACAGGAGTTATTAATGAGCAAGAATGAGTTTAGTAACTATAGTTGTGTAACTGTTTTGAAGCAACAATATGGATATTCTGATTCCGATTTACTTAATTTGCTTGATATACCCGTGATTCCGCACCCTAAAAAAATGAATTAAATTTAATCATAAATAAAAAATACCTTGACACGGGATCTCGTATTTGATCTATTACTCCCCTTTGGGGGTATGAAAATGAACGCACCGAATATTCGCACTAAAAACCTTGATCATCATGGCCTTGTTGCAGGTTTTTGTAAGGAAGTCGGTATAGCAAGGCTAATTGATAAGGCTTTGCCAGAACAATCCCCAGATAAGAAAGTGAGCTACGGTCAGTTGCTAGAAGCGATGATACTGAATGGTCTTGGTTTTACTGGCAGGACACTGCATATGTATTCCCAGTACTTTGAAGATAAACCGCTTGAGCGCCTTTTAGGAGAAGGAATACAACCAGCTGATATCAACGATGATGCATTGGGTCGTTGTTTAGATAAATTATTTGAGCATGGCGTTAGTGAACTATATCAAATACTTGGTGAAGCAGTTGTAAGTCACCTAGGGCTGCCTTGTGAAGGTATCAACATGGATACGACCAGCTTTCATGTAGATGGTGCTTATGCTGTTGATGATGATTTTACAGGCGTCCATTTAACGCGGGGATATAGTCGAGATCATCGTCCTGAACTCAATCAGGTGATATTGAGCTTAATCACAGAAAATCAAGCTGGCATACCGGTATACATGAAAGCCCACAGTGGAAACAGCAATGATTCAGAGACCTTTAAAAAACTGGTTAAATCACACATAAAAAGTTTGAAAGCGGCCCAAACTTGCCGCTACCTAATCGGAGATTCATCACTTTACACTTCAGAAATTATCAACAACCTTGCTCTTCAGCTTCAATATTTTATCACTCGCGTACCGCAAAAGATTGTAGAAGTGAAAGAGCTGCTAGCGAACTTAGATACGCTTAACTTTTCTGAGTTAAACAATGGTTATCAGGGTGCTTTCGTTGATTCAGACTACAGTGGAATCAAACAAAAATGGTTGGTCGTTCGAAGTGAACAGGCTAAAAAGCGTGAGATAAAAACTCTAGAAAATCGCATTGAAAAATCAATGATGACTTCAAATAAGGCATTTAAAAAACTTTGTAATTTAACATTTTCTTGCCGTGCCGATGCTTTGAAATCGCTTGATGTCTGGGTGGCCAAGCAAACCTTCGCTGAGCTTGCATCATCGAATATAGAAGAAATCACTAAGCACAGTGGACGTGGTCGACCAGCAAAGGGCGCTGAAGGAGCTAAACTTTATCAAATCAAAGGCGCTCTCCAATGCTCTGCAGATAAAAAACAAGCAGCAGAAACTAATCTTGGCGTATTTATTCTTGCTACCAACGATGTCTCTGGTCAGCTCGACATGCAGAGTATGCTTGACAATTACAAGTCTCAACAGAAAGTTGAAGGTGGATTTAGGTTCCTGAAAAGCCCCGACTTTCTTGTATCATCCTTGTTTCTTAAAAAGCCACAGCGAATTGAAGCGCTACTCATGGTCATGACTTGTTGTTTGATGGTATATGCAGCGCTGGAGTATCAAATTCGTACAAACCTCCAAAAGACGAGCTCATATTTCCCTGATATGAAGAACAAACCATATCAAAAACCTACGGCAAGATGGGTGTTTCAAAACTTCCAAGGCATTCACGAATTAGTTATTGATGAGGCTAAACAGCAAGTATTTATCACGAATCTGCTTGATAAGCACCTAGCTATTATTAATTGTTTAGGCAATGTGTACAGAAAAATTTATTCTATAAACTAGGTGCGGAATGTAGGTTACACCTCTTCCACCATCTGATGCCCAATTTAATAAAAAAGACAACGAATCTCCTCATATAGTAGGTAGCCCAGCCGGATGTTATTGGACAACAGCAGAAGACCTGGCAAAATTCGGACAGTGGATCTACAAGCAATGTCAGGAAAACCCAGAGTTGAAGCCATTAATGATAAATTATGGGCAATAATTTTACAACCCGGAA
>CAZITB010000261.1:0-2078 GCA_964542055.1 uncultured Candidatus Kuenenia sp. | reverse complement strand
GGAATGATATGATGCTCGGTGCCCAAGATTCGGACCTTAAACTGACAAACCGCGATAAAACGATTGTTGTCGATATTTTTATAGTCGATGAACCGCACCGTCGGGCTTTGCTCCCCCGTCTTGCGGTTTTCACTGACGCTGGTATTCTCCAGCAGCAGATGGAGTGCGTATTGATTGTTCTCTATAAGCCCCGTTCCTGGAAAATTTGCCGTCAACTGCCTGGCGACCTCTTCAACCTGGTCATCCTCCAGCCAGGGATTGATCACCTTGACCTGCTCCCGTAGAACCTTCGGCATGACCACCTCGGTGAAATTGTCGCGGAAGGTATAGGCCGGAGTCTGCTTTTCATCCGTCAGGTCGATAATTTCCCAGCCAAGGCTGGCTAGCTGATCGAGCAGCGGTTTTTCCACATGGTTGCGTTCATCGAGCTTGTGCTTGTTAGTCTTCATAACTCCAATTCCTCTTCACCCATTTGCCGTTCAAGAGCCTGCCGCACTAAACCGATGACATAGGCTAAATCTTCATGACGCTCCAAACCAACCTCAACATTCCCGTTACCCCATCGGCCTAAACTGGTAACATCCCTACAAATGCCACGCGGATCATCGATTTCCTCATAATCAAGATTCAGGCTCAACCGAAGCCGTTTAGCCTGAGGCACCACATCGACAAAATTAGTCTCAGCCTTGTAGGCAACATAAAGTTTGAGAAATTCCTCACGGACACATTCATCCAAAGACAGGACCTCGGTTCGAAAAGCATCAAAAAGCTCCCGCATCGGCCCGACAGTCAAATGCGGATGCGAGTCAACCGTATATTCCGTCGTGACGCTGGTCTTTTTTTCTTTGTACTCATCAAGAATATCTTCGTCCAATACAGGCGCCTTCCATATGACTATCGCTTTTTTTGCCAGCCTGGCGGCTCGTTCAATAATTGCATCTTCATTCCACTCCGCACATGTGCCGAGCCTTTCATTTAATTTAAGGGGGCTTTCTTTAAAACCACCCTCCATATCTCTTTTTTCGGCAAAAGAGCGGTCACTGTATTCGGAATTATATCCGGTCAGGGTCAGGTTACCCAGGGTATGAAGATACTGTTCATGTATTCGTTTCCAATCGTCTCCCAACGCCTGTTTCCATGTATCATTTAAATTCTCATTTTGAGGCATGATATGTTCGATTGTGTAATCCTGCACCATTACCCGCTCTTTTCGGCCAAAGTTTTCGAATCGCCGCAACCAATAACTCCGGCGATTGAAGGCATAAAGATTTCGCACACGTAATTGCCGTTCAAATTCATCATCTTGAGGAAAGCGCCGATAGGATGGCAGCAAAATAAATGCGGCTTTAACACTTTCTACATAGCGATCTTTCTTTAATCTGCGGTTGAATGTGGCAAAAGTCTGGCGCAATGAGTTTGTGGGGATATCACACACCGCACGGCGGAAAACATAGCTTTCCACCAGTGCATTGATCTCTACAAACTCGTTTTTGGTTATCAGCGCACTTGAATAGTCCTTATACACTTCCATCAGCAGGGGGTAACAGACATCAGCCCGCAGTTCCCGAATATCCTTAAAAGTGGGGGCAAGTTCCGTATCTTTCTCTTTACCAAGGGCAATGCAGCAGTAATAACCGGCAAACTCCAGCAGATTCTTTAAAAGAATCTCCGTGTCAAACTTGCGTGAATACGTTTTAAATTCAGCGTATACCTCATCTTTCTTTATGCGATAGTTTCCCGTATGTATCACAAGAAAGAAGCGCATGAATTCATCAAAGTGGGTGTTATAGCTTTCGGCGCCAAAAAGGTTTTCCATGGGCCGCCAGTAGTCATTGTAGAGGGTGGTTTGCCGCTCATGGGGCAGCCCCATAAGGACAAAGTTGCGGATAAGGTCTGCCTGTGTCAGTGCTTTGCCGGTGGAGTTCATGCTTTCAAAGATCATCTGCGGATTATCAATGCCCTGTTGCAGCCGAACATCGACAACCATCAGCTTTTGGATTCCTGTATACACCATATCCAGGTCTGCATCGGCAATTTTCCCGGTAAAGAACTCAAAGTTTTTCATAATTCTGCGGGAG
>CAZITB010000260.1:0-2088 GCA_964542055.1 uncultured Candidatus Kuenenia sp. | reverse complement strand
AGCTTGGGCCTGTTGACTGGACAGATGACTATTACCTGGCCAGCTTCGGTTTAATCAAAGGGCTGAGGATCGAATACAGCTATATGATTTAGGTTTGTTCCATCAAAAATAAAGTACTAAAAAAATATTTTTTCGCTCGAAAAAACTATTAAAGGCAGATATTTCGTAAGTTCACGACCAACCACGACCAACAGCATCTTGCGAATGATTTTTGAAAAGTTGTTAATATTGCTTATAATTTAATTCGGAGTCGATCATGAGCACATTGAAAAGATTTTATGCCGACCCGCAGCAGTTCTGGGAGATCGTGCTGAAAACATTCAGATCAAGCGACTTTCAGTTCAGTTTTGTAAGCAAGAAGGCTCCTGTCCTATGTTCAAAAATGATTACGCAACCCTATTACCATTCTTCCACATTCTCCACAAGCCCTATGATAACAGCAAGCTCAGGAACATACGTCTCAACACATTCATCACAAACAGCTTCCATGATTCTTACCTCAGGATGATAAAATATTTGATAAGGATGCCTAGCTTTAACTTCATTTTCACAATTGAAGCACTTGGTTTGTTCATCAGCCTCTTGGCATCTATATTTAATTTTAAACACTCCCGACCAGTTACCCTTTTGCCTTTGGTCAAGATTTCTAAGATAGTCATCCTTTTGAGGCAATTTATCAAAATCTAAAACGCCATCATAAAGCAATGGTACCCTTTCTTTGGCACAGCTATCACAAACTAAAGACAAATACCTGTAATGATTTGCCATAACTCTATAATGATATCCCGATTTAAGCAATACATCTTCACCACAGCACAAACACCGATGCTTTTTATTATCCTGATCAATATTTACACAGCAAATCATTATATCATCTATCTCAGGATCAGGTTTGCAAATTTCTCTTTCTGTATAATAGGCTACTGCAAATGGTAATAACTCTCCTTCTGGAAAGAAATTCATTACAGTAGAATCGCTAAACACCCCCGAAACAGGCATTCCTTGGCATTCTATCGGAAGATTGTGTTCCTGCATTTCACAGTCCTCCCCTTCTTTTAATAATACTTCTTTAAGCATCATAGCTTCATCATAAGTAAAAAACTCATTAAATTCATCCTGCATTGCTTTAGCATATTTTCCTACAGGGTTATAATTCTTTATCCCTAGGCAATAGTCAACAATAGGTTCTTTTCTGCGTTGTACAACCCAAACCACAGGAACATCTTTATACCGCCATCCTATATAATAATAGTGACTGAAAGTTGAAGAAACTGAGTAAAGTTTTTTATGATTCATTTTTTTTACCTCACAAATTGATTAATATTATCTTCTTATTTTAAGGATTTTTAAAACACTTCTCAAATTTGTTTTCAAAAAAATAGCATGGATCTGAGATAATCCTAAAACCAAATCAATTTAATTATCAAAACCACTGTTTCGCCAGCAATTTTGCCCAGCAATATATCCCAACATATGGTTGACCTTCTAATCATTAAATAAATTCCCAACCAAAAACAATGGTATCAGACATGCCAATAGCAAATCACCACAGTTGTAGATATGCCCCAGTCCTACCCATTCAAAAAAACACCCAGTAAAAAAAGCAATCACTACAAACCCATACAGAAGACTACAACTTACCATAAAAAGAAAAAACATTATCACCAGCAAAACTATAACGACTGTCGCTCTATATTCTGTATCTTCCTCGGTTTTCAAATATTTAGATTCAGCCAAGCAAGGTTGACAAATTATCGAAAGCAAAATCAGCATCAATAATTTTTGTTCAAATTTCATTTTTTGATTCCTTAATAAGGTTGTCTGATATCATCTAACCTTTTGATTTGATCAATCAGGAGAATTCAAAGATTCTAAAATCTCCTGATAAAAAGCAGAGTCCTAAAACTTTCGTCGTAAAAATTTGGTGTATATAAAAGCCGGGATATAAGGTATCCCCTGAAGTAATTTCCACAAAATTACTGAGGGATAGGGGTGGGGGGTATGTTAAAAAGGATTTTTTTAAAAAGTTTTTGTTAAGAAATTTTCAAATCAATTCAAATCCATCGACTCTTGATAGCTTTGAAATGC
>CAZITB010000259.1:0-2157 GCA_964542055.1 uncultured Candidatus Kuenenia sp. | reverse complement strand
CAAATGCTGATGGATTAGTTGATGAATTTATAAACTCCGGTTATATCGGCGCTCTGGAAAGATTGACAACGCCATCATCAGGCAAGGACCTTGATTTTTATGAAGATTTCGCATCAAGTCATAATATGACTCACCCTGAGGCTGTATTGTTTGGCCCATTCGGAACCGCAAGAAGAGCATTTAAGGATTGGCAAAAACATCAAGCCCTGCGAGGCCAGCACAGAAGCTCTTACAGGCCCAAAAATGATGCTATGGCAAGGGCCTATGATAACGCATTTAATAATACCCGAAGATACCCGCGAAACAAAAACAAACGAGGCGAAATAGAAGAGATGGAATTTAATGAAGGTTTCTCAAGACTTCCTGAAGGCATAGAAAGTGAGATTTCCAAGGCCTTTGGAAGATACAAACAACTTTATATGAGTGGTTGGTATAAAGGCAGTAAACGGCTTGAGGGTGAAATCCCTTATGATATTTTAGAAGCAATGACCATAGAACTTCTAAATAAGAAGGATAAAAGATGGGCAAATATGAAACCATCAAAACTTGAAAAACTCATTCAAGAGGCAAATACCGAAGGCCTGGATTCGTTTGGCTATTTATATGAGATGTCAAAAACAGATAGGCGTGCCTTAAACTATGCCTGGAACGATGCCAGAGAGCTTATTAACGATTATGCCGTTAAACTCTGGCAAGGCAGGGATAACTACCGAAGCTGTATCGACAGGAAAAACCAAAAAGATTTCCCCGGAACAATTTACCTTAATAACGGCAGCTACTACTGGATGCCAAAAAAAGGCGAAAAAGCTATTGCCCTGATACCGGAAAAAAACAAAAACAAAATTCCCGGCTCGATCCGTAAAAATAAACCAGGGGGATATTTCTGGTGGATACCGCACAGGAATTTCAGGCAAAGACTTGTCCCGGAAGGCGAAAAAAACGCTACAAAGGACCTTAAAACGGCTGTAAAGCTTCAAAAACAGTACTGGCAGGATATTCAGGATAACCAGCCAAAGCTTGCCAACCAGCTTTCAAACATGCGTAACTGGGGCGGCGCCACCAAGCATAAACCAACTGCTGTAAAGATCGCTAAAAAATTATGGCACAAGATGCAGGAACAAGAGCCGATGAAAGCTGCACGGATAATGTCAGATAAACGGCCTTTAATTTCAAAGCCTGATATCGACACCGTATGGCCAGATTGGACTGAAGAAAAAGCCAGACTTGCATTTAGCAATAATAAACCTAAAATGCCGATAGTATACCAGAAACAGGATCTTCGTGATGAATGGAAACATGGATTAAGAGCTCCATCAAAACTAGAAAAAACCGTTGAAAAGCTAAAAAACATCGACTGGCTGAAAAAACATGCAATGCTTGTATTTGATGATGATGCTCCATCAGCATCAAAACAGATAGCGATTCAGTCAAACGGTAAACACTGGGCTGACCATAATAACAAGTATGCCATCCATGGATCGACATCTATTGATAAAGATACCGGAAGGTTCAGGGTCGATATTTACCAGCCCGGTTTTAATGACAAAAATGTTCTTACCGAAGAAATTTATCATATTGTTTATGGAATAATCGGCAAATCTGACAAGCAGATATATGACTCTACTAAACGATGGTATGATCGGCAACTTAAAGATGGCGGAGATCCAAGCAGAACAATTGAAGAATCTTTTGCATCTAAAATGGCCCTGGAAGAAAACGGAACTAAAACATCACTGCCACGAAGTGTAGTTAAATGTGCTAAAAAGATATTTTCAGATAAGGCAAGTATTGATGATACCGTGATCAAAGAGGTTAAATCTAGCTGGCCGTATCATAGTTAAGACGAATATCTCTCAAAGGCGCAAAACAGTTGAATCTTTATTAATATCGATTTCTTTTAATTTGCCATGTCTAAATTCAAAGAATCACTTGAGGAAAGAGCGCAGAGATTATCCGCCGGATTTGATAATAGAAACTGGGACAGTTCAATTCCATCAACTATCCAGCGAGAGATCGGTTTAACTCTTGACCATATCAGCCGGCAGCAACAGCTTCACGACCAGCAAATGCTTCGGCTGCTTCGGATTGAATGCTATGTCGATACCGATCTTATGCAGCTTGAAAAGCGTATACCGCGGTATACGCCCTATCATTTTC
>CAZITB010000258.1:0-2159 GCA_964542055.1 uncultured Candidatus Kuenenia sp. | reverse complement strand
ATTCGCTCCGCTTCAACTCCACATTCTTTTAAGCCATCAACCTGATCTTTCATCAATGAAATAAGAGGCGATACTACAATCGCAAGCCCCAGCATTGTCACAGCAGGAGCCTGAAAGCATAGAGATTTACCACCACCGGTAGGAAGAACCACCACCGAATCAACGCCGCTGTTTACACTTTCCATCGCCTGTCTCTGAAGCGGCAGAAAGCTGTCAAATCCCCAATATTGGGACAATGCTTTTTCGATTTTTTTCATAGCCTTTGCATCTTACCGTAAAATAGCTGTTTTTGCCACTGAAAAGGCGTATTTAGAGTTACAATGCTTTCTCAGATGCGGCTTTTCTGATATAATTCTGATGCAAATGAATTCTGAAATCAAAAATAACCAGATTACTCTTAAATGGGACCAAGGAACATTGCTGCTTGACGGCTGGCCCTATGATAAGTCACCGTCTACAGATGCCTCGAATATCTGGAAATGGGATCATCGGGTCAACAAATGGCGATGCAATGCAATTCACTACAAATCTGTTAAACAGAATTTAGCACAGTGGAAAAATTTCAGTGATGAAGTAATGCAGCCGGTACCAGTAAATTGGCCAAAAGTCGATTTGCCAATACTCAGAGCCGAACAGACAGAGGCTCTTGAAAGCTGGTTAAATTCAGACTGCCGCGGTCAGGTTATTATGCCCACTGGAACGGGCAAAACAGAAGTAGCTTTGGCAGCTATGGCCGAAACGAAGATAGCGACACTTGTTGTTGCACCGGTGAGGGATTTAATGTATCAGTGGCATCGAAGGATACTCAAAGGGCTGGGCTATGACGCAGGGATTGTCGGTGATAACACATATAATATCAAACCTGTAACAGTTACTACCTATGACAGTGCGTATATTCATATGAGTAAGATGGGGGCGGGATTCGGCCTTCTTATATTCGATGAGGAACATCACCTACCCGGCAAATATCGCCGGGAAGCTGCTATTTTAAGTACGGCTCCAAAGCGGCTTGGCCTGACAGCTACTCCTGAACGATCAGATGGTCTTCACAAAGATTTGGATTTTCTGATTGGGCCGGTAGCATACAATATGCCCTTTAAACGTGCTAAAGGGTCAACACTTGCTGATTTTGATGTCATTAAGATTCCTGTTGCCCTTAACGATAAGGAGCAGCAGGTTTATGACCAGTGCAGTAAGGTAATCAGAGAATACATTGCAAGTCGCCGCAAAGACAATCCCGGTTATAGTTGGCAAGATTTATGTAAGGAATCAGGCAAAGACCCGCAAGCAAGACACGCTCAGAAATCCTATCATTTAAAAACTTCAATTGAATCAAGGGCATCAGAAAAACTTCGTGTATTAGAAGATATCTTCCGGTTGCACAATGGACAGCAGGCACTCGTTTTTGCCGGTTCCAATGCCATGGCGATTGAAGTATCCAAGAGGTTCCTGGTCCCGACCATACTCTCACATACTCGCAAAAAAGAACGTTTGGCTGTTCTTGATGGCTTTGCCAAAGGTGAGTTTAAAGTGCTGGTAGCAAACCGTGTATTGGACGAAGGCGTGGATGTGCCAGAAGCTAAAATAGGCATAGTTATAGGCGGACAGGGCTCTACCCGTCAGGCAAAACAAAGACTTGGCAGGATATTAAGAAAAAGCGGCAACCGTCAGGCAACTCTCTATGAAGTTGTCTGTGAGAATACAAAAGAAGTTCATAGATCCAGATCAAGGCGAAAAAGCGATGCTTACGAGCGAACAATCCATCGTAGAATTTAAAGGCAGCCAGGTATTAACTGACCGCCTGACACAAAGCACGCATCGTCATTATATTGATTATGCCGAAAAGATGCTGTCTGTCTACACTAACGGTATTGGCAAACAACGCTGTTGGCTGCACAAACAGATTGAAAGTTTGTTCAACGATGAACCCGATTGTCCTTTACGCCGAATAGCCGCCTTTTGCAAGCTCCTGGATGATAAAAGCACTTATCAAACTGATCCTGAAGGTAACGCTGCCAAGTTGAGATTGAAAGTTTTCTCTGAATCTGCCGAACTTCATCCCTTGGTTAGCCAGAAGGATCAACTATTTGAACACACCGAAAAAGATGTCGGAACTTCGACACCACGAGAGAGATAAAATCGAAAAAACGCTATTTTTG
>CAZITB010000257.1:1438-2174 GCA_964542055.1 uncultured Candidatus Kuenenia sp. | reverse complement strand
TTGATTTAAGTGGCGTTGTGGGCATAAACACCAAAGCATATAAAAATGCCAGTGTCAAAGGGCTGATTCCTATTCTTGAATCCTATAAGTTCACGGTTGCCGAAAATACTCCCATTGAAGAAGATGTCGCCCTTGACCCCGAACTATTGGGAAAAGTCTTTGAAAATTTGCTGGCCAGTTACAACCCGGAAACCAAAACAACCGCCCGAAAGCAAACCGGCTCTTTCTACACTCCCCGTGAAATTGTCAATTACATGGTGGATGAAAGCCTGATTGCCTACCTGAAAAACAATGTGAAAAATTGGGGTATTGAAGCGGAAAAACTGGATCAACAGCTTCATGAACTGCTCTCCTATGATGATATCAACCCCTTTTTAAAAAATGGGGACCTGCAAAAACAAATCATTCATGCCTTGGACAATTGCAAAATCCTGGACCCGGCTTGCGGCTCCGGCGCTTTTCCCATGGGGATTTTGCAGAAAATGGTGCATGTCCTGCAAAAGGTGGACCCTGAAAATCAATATTGGCAGGAACTGCAATTAAACAAGGCTGTCAAAGAAAGCGAAGGTGCTTTTGTTCTTGCGGATAAAAAAGAACGGGAGCAGAAATTAATCGAGATCAACGAAGCCTTTGATGAGAAAATAAATGATCCCGATTACGCCAGAAAACTATTTCTGGTTGAAAACTGCATCTACGGCGTGGATATCCAGCCCATTGCCGTGCAGATTTCCAAGCT
>CAZITB010000257.1:0-1428 GCA_964542055.1 uncultured Candidatus Kuenenia sp. | reverse complement strand
ATAGAAATAAGCCTAACTTCGGCATCAGAGCATTACCTAACCTGGAAACTAAATTCGTGGCCGCCAATACTTTGATCGGCATTGATAAACCTGCAAAGCAAATGACCCTTTTTGATAACCAGGAAATCAAGGATCTGGAACAGACACTAAAAAATGTCCGGCATCGCCTGTTTTCAGCTAAATCTCCGGCTACCAAAAGAAGACTGCGGGAAAAGGATAAAGAGATACGGGAGAAAATAGGAAAACTGCTAGTGGAATATGGCTGGGGAAATGAAACCGCTAAACAGCTTGCAGCTTGGGATCCTTACGATCAGAATTCTTCTTCGCCATTTTTTGATCCGGAGTGGATGTTCGGGGTTATGGATGGGTTTGATGTGGTAATTGGGAATCCGCCGTATGTTGATTCAGAAACTATGGTTAAAAACGATTCAGACTTTAGAAGCAAATTAAGAAGTATTTATAAATCCGCTAGAGGGAACTGGGATTTATTTGTAGTATTTATTGAAAAAGGAATATTGCTTACAAATCAGAATGGAACTACCTCTTACATTGTTTCGAACAAGTTCATTTCAGCAAAATACACAATTGAATTACGCAAGATATTAAACGATTTTCAAATCCAGGAGATTTTAGATTATTCTTCAGTAGATGTGTTTAAAGAGGCAGATGTTTATCCAGTTGTTTTCAGAATATGTAATACGAATAGAAAAGATTCCGTAAAGACAAAGCTAATGTCTGATCTAAATAATGCAACGGTTGAACTCACCATTTCACCAGGTGTTTTTTACTCCGATATTTTTTGGGATAAATACTTCTTCGATGAGCGCATTGTGGAAGCGATTATCGAAATCTCAAAACACAAGCCACTTAGAGACTATGACTTTGAGATTAGTGGTGCAGCTACCGTCAATGAAGCTTATAAAATAAGAGAACATATTTGTGAGTTAAATTCTTCTTTAAGAAACTATTACAAACTGGTTAATACCGGAACGATTGATCCCTTCCAAAATTTCTGGGGCTTAAAAAAAACGAAGTATATAAAAGGTACATACCAAAGACCGATTATCTCCAAGTCAAACCTTAAAAACATTTCCATTAAAAGGCTTAAACAATCAGATTCGGCTAAAATCATTGTTGCTGGGATGAGCTTACGCATTGAGGCGTTTTATGACGAAGGAGGTTTTCTGGCAGGAAAATCGACATCAATAATACTTGGTAATAAGAAAAAGTTAATGGCTCTTAATGCAATTTTTAATTCGAAAATTATTTCATTTTGGATCTCAAAAAACTACAATTCTCTGTCAATGGCCGGGGGATATTTTAATGTTGGCACTAATGAAATTGGTTCTTTACCTATTCCTGAAAAGGCTTTTAGTGATTGTTTGGATATTTTTTGCACACTTAATTGTATCATTGAGAGTTTTCTCG
>CAZITB010000256.1:0-2181 GCA_964542055.1 uncultured Candidatus Kuenenia sp. | reverse complement strand
AGAAGGATCTCGCTGAACTTATGACTAAATCACAACCTTGGTGGCCCGCCGACTTTGGCCATTACGGGCCATTATTTATCCGTATGGCTTGGCACAGTGCGGGTACTTACCGAGTTGCGGATGGCCGAGGTGGTGGCGGGAGCGGAAACCAACGCTTTGCACCCCTTAACAGCTGGCCCGATAATGCTAACCTCGATAAAGCACGCCGTTTACTCTGGCCCATTAAGAAAAAATACGGTAAAAAGCTTTCTTGGGGCGATTTGATAATCCTCGCAGGTACCGTTGCTTTAGAATCGATGGGTTTCAATACCTTCGGTTTTGGTGGTGGTCGCGAAGATATATGGGAGCCTGAAAAAGATGTTTACTGGGGCTCTGAGGAAGAATGGTTGGAAGATCAACACTGGCATACAGAAGAGAAAGATAAACCCGAACTCGAGAACCCTCTTGCAGCAGTGCAGATGGGTTTGATATACGTTAATCCCGAAGGTCCAGACGGTAAACCCGATCCCCTCTTGGCAGCGAAAGATATCCGAGAGTCGTTTAAACGCATGGCGATGAATGACGAGGAAACTGTAGCACTCATCGCAGGCGGTCATTCTTTTGGAAAATGCCATGGTGCTGGCAGCGCTGAGCATGTAGGTCCAGAGCCTGAGGCAGCCAATATGGAAGATATGGGGCTTGGGTGGAAATGTAGCTTTGGGTCCGGTAAAGGAGAACATACAATTACAAGCGGTTTGGAGGTTACATGGACCGTTGATCCAATTAAATGGAGTTCAAACTTTTTCGAGAACCTTTTCAATTATGAATGGGAACTGACAAAAAGTCCCGCTGGTGCGCATCAGTGGACACCGAAAGGTGATGCTGGAGCTGGAACTGTGCCGGATGCTCATAACCCAAACAAAAGGCATGCTCCTTCTATGCTGACGACCGATCTCTCACTACGATTCGATCCTGAATATGAAAAGATTTCAAGACACTTCCTGGAGAATCCGGAAGATTTTGCAGATGCTTTCGCCCGAGCATGGTTTAAATTAACTCATCGCGATATGGGTCCCAAGACCCGTTATCTTGGACCTGAGGTTCCTGATGAAGATCTCATTTGGCAAGATCCAATTCCTGAGGTCGATCATAAGCTGATTGACGAGAATGATATTGCGGCCCTCAAGGAAAAGATTCTGGCATCAGACTTGTCGATTTCGAAGCTTGTTACAACTGCTTGGGCATCCGCATCAACCTTTCGCGGTTCAGACAAACGCGGTGGTGCGAACGGTGCTCGAATTCGCCTTGAACCTCAGAACAATTGGGAAGTTAATGAACCCGAGAAATTATCAAAAATCCTTGAATCACTCGAAAAAATTCAAACCGAAATTAATGAAGCGCAGACTGACGGAAAGAAAATCTCCCTTGCTGATTTAATCGTTCTGGCAGGATGTGCAGGAGTCGAGAAAGCTGCAAAAGATGCGGGATACGATAAAGTAGTTCCCTTCACACCGGGACGAATGGACGCATCACAAGAAAAGACAGAGGTAGATTCGTTTGCATATCTTGAACCGATGGCAGATGGATTCCGCAATTATCAGAAAGCTAAATATGCGGTATCAACAGAGGAAATTTTAGTCGACAGAGCCCAACTTTTGAACTTGACTGCACCCGAAATGACTGTACTTATTGGCGGTATGCGTGTGTTAAATACAAACTTCGGGGGAACCAAGTACGGAGTCTTCACCGAAAAACCCGAAACACTCACCAACGACTTCTTCGTTAATCTACTCGACATGAATACATACTGGAAGGCGACTACAGAAGCAAAAGATACATTCGAGGGATATGATATCGAAACGGACAAACTTAAATGGACTGCTACTCGTGTTGATCTTGTCTTTGGATCGAACTCTCAACTCCGAGCGTTAGCCGAAGTTTATGGTTCAGATGACGCTCAAGAGAAATTCGTTGATGATTTTATTGCAGCTTGGGATAAAGTTATGATGCTTGACCGCTTCGATCTCGATTAATAATCTCTATTTTTTTTTTCAATTTCAATTTTTTTTCAATTATATATTGAGTGATTTTTGAGATTTTATCACTATGATGCCAGATTTCAGCTATTTTTGATAATTATTTATAAATAAACTTAAATATTGGATCTTACTTAATTCCCTTATGACCAATATTACTTTTAGT
>CAZITB010000255.1:0-2196 GCA_964542055.1 uncultured Candidatus Kuenenia sp. | reverse complement strand
AACGCATGTAAAGAAGAAGAATAAAATTTCTAATTCATTCTATTTTTGTAAGGTTATATATTTCCCTTTCAAATCCATAGCAACCATTTGAAAAGTCTATGGTTAGTTCATTATTCTTTAATTCGTAAAAATGAGTTGTTGGTAGAACTAGAATCATATGCGGGCCTTTGTATTGAATGGTGATACTGTCATTATCATAACTGTAATCAAAGGTATGGTTTATTCCATCATAGAATTTCTTTGTGAAATTCGATTCATTTTTAAAAATGATTGTATCATTAACTGGTGATAATATTTTCCAGGAACCGATAAATCTTCTATCTGGAGTAAAATCTTTTTCACAACTCAGGGTGAATAGAAGCAGGCTTAATAGAACAATTTTTTTCATGGTAGTTTTTTTAATAGATTCATGTTAGCCTCAAATGGTTTCGTTTATAATTGCACATAACGGAAAATTGTTTGGATAGTGCCAGATTGAGTGGAGATTTCCTGTCAAACTGCCACGTAGTTTGAGCGGGCTATAACCTTAATATCAAGCACTTTGCAAGCCATTACTTATACAAAATATTGGGCATAACAAAACGTTTGTTGTTGTGGTGTGCCCGAAGTTTTTCAACGGACTTTTCACCATCTCCCATAGTTGCATAAATTGAAGCAGCTGCAGCACTTGACCAACCTAAAATCTGCTTGCCATCCTCCACAGTCAACCAGTGTGAAGGGTTTTTTCAACCAATTCCCTGTTTTCCGGTTGCTCTGTCGAAACCAGATGCAACGGCCATACCATTAGTAAGTGTGACCAATGGCGATGCGAATGCTCCAGCTTTGTTGTGGCGCCTATACTGAAGCCATTCTCGTCCTGTGGATAAGCGACTAGATCGCGCAAAACGCGTTCCCATTCTGACCGCATTGGATCCTGAAACCCATAACGACTATCAAGATCAATAAGTGTTTTACATCCCCAGCGCAGTAACGATAGATTGTAGTTATTATCAGCATGCCCTCCTCCATCTTTCGCATGGTATTCAGGAGAGTGTAATTCCGGCAGATGAAGTTTACCATCATTACCGGTTATCAGCAGATGAAGGTAGAGGTTGATGCTTTTTTTAAGCAAGGGATAAAAAGCGTGCTTCTTTTGATCCGTAACCAGTTCGTGATCCATTGAATAACGATATTGCTGCCAGTAGAGGTGTAAAGCCCAGGTAAAATCACCGGGATTGATATACTTTCTGGGTGCCATAGCCCCATCTCCGCGAAGTCCCTCGTTATCCGTTGTGTGAGAAACTGTGGCACAGTTATCAAAGCCCCATATATCTTTTGCATTTTTCACAAAATTGTCACGTTTGGCATCGATGAATCGTGTAAACGACTCTCCAAGTTCGAGACGGTTGGCCGGATATACCGGCGAGTAGGCCATCTCGATATTGAGGTTCCACCAAATTCGGGGCCAGCCAGTTCTTCTGTACCAGGGGACAAGTAAATCGATAACATGACGATCTTGTCGTGTAGCACATGCCAGTTTGTACATTTGAACCCAGTAAAATCCTTCGATCTGTGCATCAGGTAAAGAAATGAAACTTTTTGGATAATAGCTGTGCCACCAGTGGGCATGACTTTTTTTAAGGCTTTTTGCTTTCTCTTTCACTGCTTTTCTTACAACAGAAGTGGCCTTTTCACCTGCATCAACCTCTGGATAAGAATCAACAATGCTTAAATAAAGCCTTTGTTGATTTTCTCCGTATTTAATCTCCCCTACAGTTTCCAGAACCATTCCACCAATTGGGATCCTGTTGTTGTCGCGACGATGATCGGTAACGTCAGAATGTCCCATTTCCCACCTTATCTGGTTTGTTGAATCCTGATAAATCATACAGCCCATAAGACCATT
Organism: uncultured Candidatus Kuenenia sp.; assembly: GCA_964542055.1. GTDB lineage: Bacteria > Planctomycetota > Phycisphaerae > Sedimentisphaerales > CAMDDF01 > CAZITB01. Next base: position 311 of record CAZITB010000255.1, on the reverse strand, counting down.
GCCATGAAAAATGCCATGATCGAATTTTTGGGGTAAAACTTCCCAAACAATATCATTACGACCAAGAAATTTAGACCAATTTACAAGGGATTTCACACCTTCCTTTTTTTGAACAGTAGGATTACATGTATTGAGTATCGTAAATGCGGTAAAACCTATGAGAATAATAATTCCTAAACAAGAGATTTGTTTTTTTATTTCAATTTCAATTTTGTAATTTTCTGAATGTATATTCATATTGGCGGTCAAATGCAATTTTTCGGGGCGGTTTGAATGCGATTTCCTCACCGAATGATAAGGGAAATCCGGGC
>CAZITB010000254.1:0-2210 GCA_964542055.1 uncultured Candidatus Kuenenia sp. | reverse complement strand
CGCTTCATGCCGCAAAAATAGCGTTTTTTCGATTTTATCTCTCTCGTGGTGTCGATGTTCCGCCACAAGCAATAGCCCTCTTGATCAATGCCTGACGTTTACTAGCTCCTTCAGGAAGCAATGCCGCTAAATCTTGCCCGGAAATCACCCCTGATGGGGAAAATTCAATGATTTTTCGCACTAATCGATTCATTTTTAGCCATATATTTAATAGTTTATGTCAAAAATGACAGTTTTTCATAAAAAATATAATAATTACATTCAGGCTAATTCAAGTTTATCAAGAGGATACCATGTCGCATATTCCTTGATCACCTCGATCACACCCTTATCATGCCATGGATTTATAAAATCAATAATTTCGTCTTCCTCAGGAAAACAACTATGGCAATATTTAGGTATCATACTTTTAGGAACAATACCACAATAATCACTGCCTTCTACCACCCTTGCCCTGCTTGATCCAGCCAGGTACAATTGCCATCCATCTTTTCCTTTATGAACGATCAAGGATATATGCGTTGAGTTACCACCCCTGCAAATCTCCCAGGGATGGCCAACTCTGACAGTTTTGTCAAGATACCACTTTTCAAATGTCTTACCTGAGTCACCATCTATATCAAGCAGACCTTCATCTCTTCCATCAGCCATTTTTTTATATTTATCTCTGGCTGCAAATTGCAAAAAAATTATAAAAAACATTGTTTTTCAATAAACACAGTGTATACTATATATGTACACTTAACAGAAAGGATATGATATATGGAAGCTTCAATTTTAGATTTAAGAAAACATATGAGTAAGGTTCTTGCCGCCCTCGATATGAATGAAACAGTTAAACTGACCTATCGGGGAAAAGAAAAGGCAACAATAGTTCCTACAGGCAAACATCAAACCATAGATATGACCAATAACGAAGCCTTTGGACTTTGGTCTGATAGATTTGGCACCGAAGATGTCGACAAATTTATTCGTAATACAAGAAAGGGAAGAGTAGATGCTGTTTGACACTGATATTCTTATATGGTATTTGCGTGGAAATCCAAAAGCGGCAAAGACTATTCAGGACTCCGTTGACAAGCAAATATCAACGGTTGTCTACATGGAACTTCTGCAAGGTGCGAGAGACAAAAGAGAAATTAAAGTAATCCGCACATTTTTGAAAGGTGCGGGTTTCGAAATGCTTCCTCTCACAGAAAATATTGGCCACAGGGCTAGTGTTTACATGGAAGAGTATTGTTTAAAAACAGGTATGTGTATGGCTGACGCGTTACTAGCTTCCACTGCAGTAGAAAATCAACTGCCTCTCATCACAGGCAACCGTAAGCACTATAAAGCGATTACAGAAATCGAATTAAAGGTCTTTCATCCTTGACAGACTCTATTCTCCAAAATTCAAACTTGTCAGTTTGAAACTATGACTATAGAATAATATCTTCGAATTTAATTTCACTATAATTCTTCTGGAGAACATTTTTTGAAAATCATAGTTTCTCTTACCTTCAATTTGTTCAGGCTATTGTTCAAGACTAAAAAGCAGCTGATCCTTTAAAATATCATGCTCAGACAACAGCTTAATATCTAATTGCCAAAACAAAAAGCCAAAAATCGAAAACATCGATAGAATAATACTGGTCTGGCTATCAAAGTTATTCAGCAAATGGAAAACAGCCCTTGTCATTGTTAAAGTTTCAACTCTGTTAAGCTGGCACAAAAAAGGCTTCAAATATTACTGGAGGAGAAAATCACGCAGAATTGGCAGGCCTAATATTGATTGGCAGCTTATAAAGCTGCTCAGAAAAATGCAAAAAGAAAATCCATTATGGTCAGCCCAGAGAATTCAGGGCGAGCTTGGTAAACTCGGTTTTGATATCTGTGAAAATACCGTTGCTAAATATATGCTAAAAACTAAAACCGATCCTGAAAAAATACAACGATGGCTCACTTTTTTAAGAAATCATGCACCTTATAGTTACCATCTGCACGATGATGACAGTCAGAAGACCATGATGGAGCTTGCAAAATCCAATTCCACTGACCTTGCCGAAGATCGTTTTGAGGACAGTTTGAGGACAGTGGGGCAGTCAAAAACAGGCAAGAATACGCAAGTGCCTGAAATAAAAGAACTTATGGACGTGATTTTGGCGGATAAAAATATAACGGAGAGGGCGGGATTCGATTTGCCCTCTTTCTGTAACCTTATGAAAACA
>CAZITB010000253.1:0-2216 GCA_964542055.1 uncultured Candidatus Kuenenia sp. | reverse complement strand
CTTGAGAGATATCTCAGGCTTTATCGAGAGGGTGGCCTAAAGGCACTTAAGCCCCAAAAACGAATAAGGTCATCACGGATCCCTCTTGAATACCTGGAAAAGGCTGCTTTGTTGAGGCGGGAAAATAAGCGTCGTAGTATAGTTACTATTATAAGTATGTTGGAAAAATCTGAAGAAGTTCCAGAGGGAATATTAAAACGTAGTACTGTCTATGATTATTTTGTTAAAGAAAAACTGGCAGGCAAAAATTTCAAGAAACCCACTGAAAGTTATCGAAGATTTTCCGCTTCTTATCGGGGCGAACTGCTTCAAGGAGATGTTCATCATACTCTTTATCTTCCTAATCCATCAAGACCGGGTAAGAAACGTAAGGTTTATTTATTTGCCTGGATTGATGATTTTTCTCGACTGGTCTGTGGCGAATTTTATTTCAAAGAAAATTTGCCTTCCTTAGAGAATACTCTCAAAAAATGGATTATTAGGCATGGTCTTCCAGAAACCATTTATGCAGATAATGGTGCTGTATATTCTTCCCATTATCTAAAGACTATTTGCGGGAATCTGGGAATGAAACTAACTCATTCACGTCCGTACAAACCTCAGGGGCGTGGGAAGATAGAAAAATTCTTCCAATTAGTCGAATCTTCTTTTAAATCTGAAGCCCATCTTTTAATTGAGGACAACAAGATTAAAAGTCTAGACCAATTAAACAGTTTTCTTTTAGTGTGGATAGACAAATTCTACAATGAAAAGGTTCATTCCTCTACTAAACAAACACCTATCATAAGATGGGACTCGGGAGAAAATGAACTCAAAAAGCCTGATTTGAAGGAAATCTATGAAGCATTCCTATTTGAAGGACAGGCTACTGCTTCTAAAGTCGGTATTATTCGTCTGCAGAACAATGAATATGAAGTAGATTCCGCATTAGCACGCAAGCGAGTTACTGTTAAGTATGACCCCTATAATCTAGACCAGGGGATTAGAGTGTTTTATGAAGGCAAACGTTACAGTGATGCCATACCTGCTAAAATCAGAAGGCATCATCACAAGAAATTTGTCGTAGAAGAAGAAATTGAGGAACAACCAGTACGTAGTGGCTTAAATTTTTTAGAACTACTCAAAAAAGAAGCTGAGCAAAACAAACAGGGAGTTTCTTTTTCTGATCTGGTCGACAAGAAAGAAGTCGATAACAATGATAGCTGACAACTCTTTTAAAAGGGGGATCGCCGTAGAAGATGTTTTTGTTTCTCCCCAGTATCAGGAAGCTCTTTTAAGGCTCCAATATATAATTGCCAACAGAGGACTGGGAGTTCTACTTGGAGAGACTGGTAGTGGTAAATCTACAATAATCAGAGCTCTCAGCAAAAAACTGGACCTTTCCAAACATGTCATTTGTTATATCAATAACTCTCGTCTTACTCCAAAAGAATTATACTGTGATATCTTATATTCTTTAGGAGTAGAACCTTTTTCTTATATCTCTAAGATAAAAAAACAATTTGATCAGGTGGTAATAGATATTTTTAAAACCCATAAAAAACAAGTGGTATTGATTATTGATAATGCACATATGTTGCCAGCAGAAACTATTCTTGAGATAAGATATATTACCTGCTTTGAGATGGATTCATTTAGTCCTTTGTCTGTGCTCTTGTTCGGACAGGAACAATTATGGGCAACATTACGAATGAAAACATTTGAACCAGTCTTTTATTGTTTGAATAATCATTACCATCTCCCTGGATTAGATTTCAAGCAAACTAAAGAATACATTATTCATCAACTTAAACTTTCTAACCTATCCATGCTGTTCCCAGATGATGTAGTGGCTAAAATATGTAATTGCTCCCGGGGACTACCACGGATCATTAATATTATTGCCAGACACTGCTTGATTGATATGGAAGCTAATAGTTTGAAACTTGTTGATATGGATGTTTTGACGAGAGCTCTTAATGATTTAAACTATAGTTATTAGAAAGAAGGAAACCAAATATGGATTTTGAATGTTACTTAAAAACTTCCAGAGGTGTTGATAATTGGACAGGTCATATAACTAAATTGATTAATTACGGTAGTCATTATGAAATTAGAATAGATAGTCGTTCTGGTATAACAGCATTTTTTGGTAAAACTTCGTCTGGTAATTTTGCCTGTATACCAGATTTTAAAGCTGGTTGCCATCTGGCTAGTTTTAATGATGAATTTTATAA
>CAZITB010000252.1:0-2231 GCA_964542055.1 uncultured Candidatus Kuenenia sp. | reverse complement strand
ATCACTTACAGCATCATTTACAGCATCATTTACGTTCTTTTTTTGTTGATAATTATCAACTGTTGAATGGATTGTTGAATGGATTTCTATAGGAATAATTGTTTTAAAAACATCGTCCTCTTTAAATTTAGGTTGTGCTCCTGGTGTATATATATCACAATACTTGAAGGTATTGCGGATTCCTGAGCCCAATTCATCAATTCTGCCTATTTCTTTAAAAATCTTTGCTATTATAGGATTCTTAGGAAAAGGAGAAAAGCTTGAAGGATCAATCAAGCCGCTTCCATGTGGGCGATTCCAATTTTCTGTTAACACCCTGTCTTTTTCAATTATTAATTTAGCAGGAAATGCATTGGTAAACTCCCTGTGTATTAACACATTACTAACAATTTCCCTAAAAATACGGTCGCGCAGACTGATTCGCTGAACTCCTTCCTGGTAAAACTTATCAGGTAAATGTTTCCTTATAAAGGCCATAAGACGGTCGTAGCTGTCAATCAAGTTGGTCCGAATATCATCACGATCATCATATCTGTCTGTGTTTTCAATCCTAAGTATTGCATCTGTTTTATGATGTGGCAATACGCTTTGTATTAATTCATCTTTTCCAAGCAATAAAACTGCAGCCAAAGTATATCCTCTCTGGCCTGTCAAAGGGTCGTGCCTATATAAACCAGCAGAATTCAGCAATTCATTATCCGTCATATCCTGCCAGGGATGGCCTGCCCTTTCATTTTTAGCTAGAATACGTACCCTTTTGATCAATTCCGTATTAAAATCGGTTATTTTAATATAAGGATAAACTTTGTTTTCAGAATAAGTGCTTTGCTTTCGAAGATATAATTGTGTAACTTGTTCATTATTGTGGGTAATATCAAAATCTCCATCTTCGTTCCTGTCAAAAATTTTTCCAACTGTACTGTGTACTTGTGAGCTTTCAGGAATAAAAATATATATAATTTTTTTGCTTTTGTATTCAACAATATTTACTGATAAATAAAAGGGAGGATTAAGTTTTTGAGGATTGTTGGCATTAGTTATAATGTTATTTATTATTTGTTGCACACTATCCTCTATGATTCCTTCGACTGTACCGTCATTTTTTACTCCTAAAAGCAAGAGCCCTCCTGATCGGTTAAGAAATGAACAAATAGTTTCAAAGGTATCTTTGTTTAATTCAAACTGTGATGTTTTGAATTCTACGTCAATACCTTCTCCTTTTTTTAATATTTGTTTTATTTGTGAGGAATTCATTAAGGTTTGTTTTGTTTATCCAATGTTATGATCTGTATCATCTCACAGTTCCGCCCTCTCAGTCCCATATTTTTTTGGGCTTAGCTGGAGAGGGGGGTTGATACGTGTAGTGCAAAATTATATAAAAATAAGGTCTTTTACATGGGTGTTGTTCTATTTGTGTCATTTGGAATTTAGATCTCTTAAGCACCAAAATACAAATACCAAAGCTCAATTAATATTCAAATTTCAATTTTGGTTATTGAAATGATTGTGTTTTTAATATCTAACTTGCTTATTTTAGTCATTGTCAAAACTTTACAAAGTGGTCAAATTTGACCACATTAAACTTTTTATATAAATCAGTATTCAGAATTATTTAATTCTACATCTTATTATCCAAATAGAGACCTGTTTCTTTATGCAAAAAATTAGGGATCATTTCTTTAAATAACATAATCAATTCTGGTTTATCCCATTTTTTGGATGGTATTTGTAAAATGTTCCAGTTTATCGTTATCAAAAGTAAGCTCATTTTTAATTTCATTTCACCCCCAATAACCGCGCACCGGAAACCGTTTGTTTGAGTTCCTTTTCGTGTTGGGTAATGTCTTTGGTAAATAGTTCTTTGTTTCGTCCTATTATACCCATTGTAATTCAAAATGCCGCATAAGGCTTTTTTAATTTTACTATGGTAAATGCCGATATACAATCAAAGGAGCAAATAGTATACAGTGAATTCGTGCGACATGCTGATTGTTCATCGGTATTAAATGGAGCATGGTAATTGGTAAAATGGTAAAATTGTAAATTGGTAAATTAGTTTATTGGTTTATTTGTTTATTTGTCAATTGGTAAATCTACCTTCGTTTTTCAGACTTCTACTTACTATTTACTACTTACTTCTTACTACTTACTACTTACCCTCCTTCGGCGGGCAAGCTACTGCTTACTGCTCCCGATCCCGATAGCTATCGGGACTATCGGGACTGCTACCC
>CAZITB010000251.1:0-2237 GCA_964542055.1 uncultured Candidatus Kuenenia sp. | reverse complement strand
CGCAAAAATAGCGTTTTTTCGATTTTATCTCTCTCGTGGTGTCGAAGTTCCGACAAAATCATGGACAAAATAGTTACACGCATAACTTTTATCCAGAATATAACACATACCGAGCAAAAGCGCCAATAGTTTTTTATCTTTATTATTTTCTATAGCTCCTGCATCCATTATACAGTTCCCCATACCTTCTGTTTAAAAACACAAAAAAGTGGATATTCGCCAAAACTAGAACCTTGTAAAAAGTCATTTCCCCATGCTAAAGCCTATATTTAGCACTAAAAACTACTTGATTTTACACCTAACATGCATATAATACAAGGTAATTGTTTATGTTTTACTGATATCTGGAGATGGCCATGTACAGATTTGCTATGAAATTTTTGGAAGATTGGAAACAACAATCAGGCCGAAAGCCCCTTGTAATCCGGGGAGCCCGTCAAGTTGGCAAATCTTCTCTGGCAAGAATGTTTGCAAAATCACACTTCGACAATATTATCGAAATAAACTTTGAAGAGGACCTGAAAGCATCTGGTTATTTTAAAACACATTCACCAACTAAAACTATAGCCCTCCTAGAAACAGATAAAACAACAACTATTAATCCAGGCAAAACTCTTCTATTCCTCGATGAAATTCAAGCTGCTCCCGAGGTTTTAGCATCACTGCGATATTTCTATGAACAAGTACCCCAACTCCATATTATTGCAGCTGGCTCACTACTTGATTTTGTGCTAGAGGATCACTCTTTTTCAATGCCAGTTGGTCGAATAGAATATCTTCATCTTGGGCCAATGACATTTGAAGAATATCTGCTCGCTGTGGGTAAAGAAAAAAGGCTTGATGCGCTTAAGAATTTTAACATCAACGATGAGGCTTTCTCTTTGCTTCATTCAGCTTTCATGGAAGATTTCAGAGATTATTGCGTAATCGGAGGAATGCCCGCTGCTGTTAAAGCGTATATCGAGTCAGGGTCTTATCTTGCAACAGAAAGAGTTCAGGAAGGCATACTTTCTACATATCGAGATGATTTTAGCAAATATGGAAAAAGAGTTAATCATGCTCGTTTGCAAAAAGTATTTGCTAGGCTGCCCCTTTTAATTGGTCAGAAATTTAAATATACAAATCTGGATCGCGAAGAGCAGAGTCGTGAATTGTCCAAGGCAATTGATATGCTTGAACTTGCCCGTATAATTCGCCGAATTTTACACAGCGATGCCAATGGCATCCCACTTGGTGCAGAAATAAATGAAAGAGATTTCAAACTTCTTTTCCTGGATGTGGGGCTATTATGTCGAGCCTGCGGATTAAGTATGGCTGATATTCATAACGCAGGAGATATTATGCTTATTAATTCAGGGGCAGTTTGTGAGCAGTTTATTGGACAGCACTTAATGTATTCAAAAAAATATTATGAAGAGCCTCAATTATACTGCTGGATGAGACAGAAACGAAATACTTCCGCAGAGGTTGACTTTCTTATTCAATCAGGGATAAATATTGTTCCCATCGAAGTAAAAGCCGGCAAAACCGGCACTCTCAAGTCTTTGCATGTTTTTATCTGCGAAAAAAAACATGATTTCGCTGTTCGATTTAATGCGGATATACCCTCTGTAATTAATATGCAAACAAGTATTGCAGGCAAAATCAATCAGAAATTCAAGCTATTATCTCTACCGCTTTATCTGGTAGAACAAACTCAGAGGCTTTGTCGTGAAATAATGTAATCACTGCAAAATCAATAGTCCGCATCTAATTTATAAAAGTAATGTCACTTTTTCAGGGTGTCTTCCCCAAAAAATCCAAACTTGTTGTTAATATTGAAGGATTTATGTAAAGTAAAAGTTTTGTTGATAATTGGAATTTTTTATGTTCCTTTTGGAGACAATCCTTTGAAAAGTATAGCAGCTGATCCTTGAAAATATTATGCTCAGGCAGCAGCTTAATATTTATAGCCGCCAAAATAAAAAGCCAAAGATCTAAAACGTCGATAGAATTATACTGGTCTGGTTATCAAAGATATTCACCAAATGGAAATCTGCTCTTGTAATTGTCAAAGCTTCAACATTATTAAGCTGGCACAAAAAAGGCTTCAAATATTACTGGAGAAGAAAATCACGCAGAGTTGGCAGGCCTAGCACCGACTGGCAACTTATAATGAAGCCTTCAGACAACAGATCAAGAAAAAACACTCAGGCCCATATGAATTTCGCGATGCTTAAAACCTTTCTGCTTCATCG
>CAZITB010000250.1:0-2238 GCA_964542055.1 uncultured Candidatus Kuenenia sp. | reverse complement strand
CGCGGCTGCTGGCACGAAGTTAGCCGTGACTTCCTCAGGGGTAGATCAATCCCGGCGAACCGGGAGTTTCTTAACCCTGACAGCGGTTTACATCCCGAAGGACTTCTTCCCGCACGCGGCGTCGCTCCATCAGGCTTTCGCCCATTGTGGAAGATTCGTTACTGCAGCCCCCCGTGGGGGTCCGGGCAGTGTCTCAGTCCCGATGTGGCGGGCCAACCTCTCAGTCCCGCTACCCGTCGTTGCCTTGGTGAGCCATTACCTCACCAACAAGCTGATAGGAGATAGGCCGATCCCAATCCGATGAATCTTTGGTGGTAAACCACATTATTCGGTATTACTGTCTCTTTCGAGACGCTATCCCAAAGATCGGGGTACGTTCCTATCTATTCCTCACCCTTTCGCCACTAGACAAATATTGCTATCTGTCTCGTTCGACTTGCATGTCTTAGCCATGCCGCCAGCGTTCATTCTGAGCCATGATCAAACTCTTCAATTTATTTTATAGTATCGGCTATTACTAATTGCCGTTACTTGTACTTAAAGGCTCAACACTTTACGTTTTGCGGAAAGTGCTGATCTTAAAATCACACCTGATTTTAAACCTTTTGAATTGGTGTAAACTCAAAAGGCAACACTTCCGCTGTTTGGATGTATGTTCAACTGTTAACTTGTAAAAGAGCTAATTAAAAAACGGCCAAGCAAACCAAAGGCTAACACTTGCCCGCATTCCAGACTTACGAGTATATGGCTTGTCGTGTTCTGCGTCAAGAAGTTTTTTTGCCATTTTTTAACTTTTTTTCGTCAGTTGGCTTTTTCTTATTTCGCTCAACTTCAAACGAGACGGCTAAATATAACCGCCTTTGAAAATCATGCAAGATAAATTTTTAAATTTTTTAAAATTTCTTCATATTCCTAAAATTCAACCCGAAACCCCCATTAAGATGCAATTAACACAGTCGAATGTTAGCCGCAGCCTTAGTTTCTCAAGGCACTTTCCAGGTTATGCAGGAAATTTTTTAACCAGGGAAGATTCGAATGCTGCTTCAAATCAGGATATTTTTCGGCTAAAGATACCGCTTCTCGAACATCACGGATCAACGCATGATACAAATGATAACTTTTGGAATAATTCATTTCTTTCGATGTGTTGAAAGTTTTTATCTTTTCCTGGACTCTCGCGTATGTCTGGTCAACTCGCTCTTCGGCTTTTTGGATTTCCAACCTGGCCTTTTGCGGACTGCGATTATACACAATTTGAACATCCTGTGCATCTAACCGGACCAGCAAATCGTCAATATCATCCACAATCTGATCACAAATACCGGTTTCGAACGCATCGCTTGCCGGTATTGTCAGCAGTTTGCCCTTTTCGACCCATGTTTTAACTACTTCCTTGCCGCCCTGCTCGCCTGCAAAAACGAACTGCTTCTTTCCTTTATTGAAAATTTCAACCACTTCCAATCCGTTGTCAACCATAGCTGCAGCGACCGCCCCGGGCCTGCCTTTTTCCTTCGCCAGATTATAAAATACGCCCGAAAAGTCCTTCAAAAAATTCGGATCCGCATCCTTGACACCTGTTTGGGTCATCATATATGGAGTCGCCGCCCCAATAGCGGTCTCGATGGTCATATAGATTTTATCACAAGCAAGCGAAACCGCTGCCGCGGCAGAATAAGCGCCGGAATTTTCCCCGCCGCCGATAAATGCGTAAACATCACAGCCATTTACATCATCTATCGCTTCACAGATTTCTCTACACAAATCGATCCTTCCGCCGGGACTATCTATTTCAACCAAAATAAAATAAGGACCCCTGTCCGCAGACCACTTAAGCGCTTTAATAAACTCGGATGTTTCCTTGTGATATTTCAAATCTTTATCGATTTTCAAAACTATTACCTGCTCATTACGCCCTTTTCTGTTGGCTTGCAAGTCATAATCTTTAAGATTGATCCTCTTTAAACCCTTGTCCGTTTTTATAACGGAATCATCTCCAACTTTTTTGCTTATCAAATAGCCATCGAAACTTTCACCGGATTTCTTGTTAACAAAAGTATCACAAAAAGCTGCTGATGCTAAAATAATTACTGTAAATAAACTTAGCCTTACCCTCAACATTTGCCTCTCCTACTATAAGGATTTGTATTCGATTTCAAGTTGATCTTGCCACATTTTAACATAAGATAAATTCAGCTCCAGCTCGGGGCTGCGATTTGCTATGGCAAAAACTGTATTATA
>CAZITB010000249.1:0-2260 GCA_964542055.1 uncultured Candidatus Kuenenia sp. | reverse complement strand
TGGAAGAGAACCCGGCGATAACTAAGAAGATATTGAACAAAGCCATTCAGGCGGCTGCGGCACGCGAAGCGGCGAGAAAGGCTCGTGAGCTGACCCGCAGAAAAGGTGCTCTTAGTTCGACAAATCTGCCGGGCAAACTTTGGGACTGTTCGAGCAAGGATAAAATTAGCACAGAGATATTCATTGTAGAGGGCGATTCGGCTGGCGGAAGCGCCAAAAGCGGAAGAGACAGAAATATCCAGGCGATACTGCCGCTTAAGGGTAAGATTTTGAACGTGGAAAAGGCCCGGCTTGAAAAGATGCTTGGCCATGAGGAAATAAGGACGATTATCAGTGCTCTTGGAACCGGTATCGGGACTGATGAATTCGATTTGGAGAGATGCCGTTACGGCAAGATCGTGCTGATGACTGACGCAGACGTTGATGGGGCGCATATTCGAACGCTGCTTTTGACGTTTCTGTTCAGACAGATGCCCCAGCTGTTCGCCAGCGAGAGGGTGTATATCGCTCAACCGCCGCTTTATGAGATTTCGTTCAAGGGCAAAAAGAAATCCGAATATCTTTTGAGTGAACGCGAGATGCGAACGATAATGACCAGCCGAGGGCTCGAGGGCACAAAACTTATTGTCCGCCAGGAAGATAAAGAAATCGAGATCGAAACCAACAAGCTTATAGAACTGGAAAAGCTGCTTGAGGGTATCGAAAAATCGGCCAATGTGATCGAGCGTCGCGGCGTATCTTTCCGCAAGTTTATCAACACCTATTATAATGGCGAAAAGCTGCCTGAATATAAGCTTTTGGTTGACCGTGAGCCTGAGTATTTCTATGAAAAAAGCGAATACGAAGCCCGCGTGGCCCAGCTTGAGACAGATATTACCAAGCAGGGTCTGGAAATTGACGTTATCTTGACGGGCGAGCTCCACGAAGTAGCGAAAGTTAATTCCCTGAAAAACAAACTCAAAGATGTATTCGGGCTGGACTTAACAGATTATACTATGAGGCCCAACCGGTCGCGTTCAGGCGAGAACGACACAACCAAGTTCGCCCTGGTTCAGGGCGACGACGTGCATGATATTATCAGCCTGGGCGATATTGCCCCTGCCATTCGTCAGCTCGGCGGTAAGGGAATCGAGATAAAGCGGTTTAAAGGTCTTGGCGAAATGAATGCCGATCAGCTTTGGGATACGACAATGAACCCGGAAAAACGTGTCCTGCTCAAGGTTACCCTCGAAGATGCAAACGAAGCGGATCGGCTGTTTAGTATTTTGATGGGCGATGACGTTGAAAAACGGCGTAATTTCATCCAGGAACATGCTTTGGAGGTCCAGAATCTCGACGTTTAAAGTAAACCTTTACATCCGACCGACAAAGAATATAATGAATAAAAATTTACTAGTGGAGGCTAAAATGAGAAATATAGCTTTAATTATACTTACTGCGGTTTTTGCGGCGATGCTGACCGGCTGTTATACGCAGCCCAATCCACCAGAACAACCGCAACAGCTCAAAATCCAACTTAGTCCTATGGAGCAGGAGATTGTCGATCTGCAGGAAAAGATCGAAGCTAATTTCTCGAACCCCAAACCCCATTATGAGTTGGGACAGCTTTATCGCAAACAGGCCAGCTGGGACAAGGCGTTGAACCAGTTCAATCTTGCCATGCAGTTCGACCCGGGCTATAAAAGGGCGCAGGCGGCGACGGTTAAGACGCATTTTGAGCAGGGAAATGACACAAAAGCTGAGTTGCTGGCCGATATCTATATCAACCAGGCGTCCAATTCGGCGGAAGGATTGCTGATTTTGGGCCGTGCGTTCGAAGATGAAGGCTTGGACGATTACGCTTTCAGGGCCTATGACAAGGCGGTAATGCTGGCACCGAATTCGGCGGTTTTGCACAGGCAGATGGGCTACTATTATAAGAGAAAAGGCGAAACCATCCGCGCAGAAGAGGCTTTTAAACGCAGCTTCCAGCTTGACCCGTATAACGCCGACGTGGCAGGCGAGCTTGGCAAAATGGGTGTGTTGGTGGAAATTCCCCGCATGCAGGAAAAAAACGCCGACCTTGAACAGGCTGCACCTGACGATGCAAGCGGCCAAACGCAACCATAGAAATAATTCTATTGCCAGATGGATGAGGTAGCTTCACATAAAAAAACACAGCTGTCGGATATACTTTTGTATCCTTTTAGCAGCTCGGGTTTGACTATTCTGGGCATCTATCTGATTTACCTTGTTTCAATGAGTTTTTTGGAAGGATATT
>CAZITB010000248.1:1335-2266 GCA_964542055.1 uncultured Candidatus Kuenenia sp. | reverse complement strand
AGGTCATTCATATCGATCCGATTAACCGTTTTAGTCTGAATTCTCGCGTTACCGCTTTGAAAATCTTTCTACAGCGTGATGATTGGATTTATCCCAAACAGGTCGAATTCATCGGAATACCGCCGCTTGAGGAGCCTGCTCCCATAACCATTTCTGGCGAAATCAAACCGGGACAAGGAAAACTGAAGTTGTGGCTCACATCCCGCAATGATGAAAGAGAGGATCTTTTCGGAGATCGCCGCCGAATAGAAATCAACTGGGATACCATGAAGGATTATATTCAGCCCCAACAAAGTCCGGAGGTTTATCCGGCTTACGGGATGATAAATTCAACAAATCTTGCACACATAAAATCCGAGATGACTCGTTTTATAAGAGACCCAAATGCAGGATTTAATACTCGCCTAAACATCCCTGATCGCCCTCGCCCATTTAAAGATATCTTGACCCCAACTGGAAGACAGTATCGCGGTCTATTTGGCACAATCAGAGTGAATGATTTAGAGATGGACGAGATTGCTGATAGAGTGGGCGAAAAGGTTTCACAATTGTTGAATAACAACAAAAATGAGCGGTTTCGATATCTAAATTACATGTACATATACACTCTTCCTACTTTTCTTCAGGAGCTTAGGGATATTTATAGCCATAATGGTCTGCCATCGAATGTTAAATGGAATGGGGCCTATGCTCCGGGACGTGTTTTTTCATCCCCGGAAGATCTTTCTTTGTTTATAAACTATCTTGTCAGAGTTTCTGGTGAGCATTCATGGCCTCAAACCCCGGGGATAACTTATACAGATAAGTATTTTTGGTCAGTTTTCCGCTGTCTCTGTTATCATGAAAAGGCAGCCGACATCGACAGTGACCTTGCGGACAAGGTCTGTCGAAGAATCTGCAATTATATTGAATACCGCAACCGTAATAATTG
>CAZITB010000248.1:0-1325 GCA_964542055.1 uncultured Candidatus Kuenenia sp. | reverse complement strand
GGATAATTTATGGAAATATGATAATAGCAGTAGTATAGAGAATGCACAAAAGTTTTGTCTTTGTGCTCTTTTGTTTCTTACTCGGGTACGTCGTTATAAACATCCAGTTTTTTTAAGGTCAGGAAACATGCTAACAAACCGCGTTCTTGAATTAATACGAACAATGCCCCAGGTCAATTTCAAGGCAATGAAATTTGTAAACTTGAATCAGCTGGTGTTGAATTTTATCTGCAATGAAGCCGGGGATGAAGACTATCAAGCGGTCAGTGGTCTTGTCACGGAAATGGCATAATATACACTATCGCTACTAATTATCCATGGCACCAGCATGGCCGGCCTTAATCCTACTGCACACAGCTATATCCAGCAACTTATTCTACCGAACCGCTTGATAAAGCCTTTCATTTCCCGGCCTGTGCCGCAGTTCATGCAGCTTCAGAGAATAAATGCGCAGCATCCACTCGGATCTGAACGCATCGCCCAGTTCCGCCTCAGTCAATGATAGCAGAGCAGAATCATATAAATATGGCCCGAATTGCGGTTGTTTGAGTATCGGTATGCTTCTCCAGAAGTCATCTTCGCTGATAAAATCATTTGATGCCGGTGGCAGGAATAAATCCATAAAATCTCTGAGGGACAGTTCCAACATGCCATGGCTTTCCAGGTAAGTTTTAATCCTGTTGCCGGGTTTTGTCTGGAAGCCAATCAGATCAACCAGGGGCTCATGGGGCTGTTTTATGTCAATATCATATGATTTGCTTTTTGCCATGCTGGATAATACCTGGCCTGCTGGTTCTGGACAAGCAAAATTGATTGATGTCGCCTGATTTACTTATTTGGAACTACATAAACCTTGCCCATATATGGTGCATTGTCAGTATCATCAACCGCCATGACAAAGATCTTGGACTTGTCTGCATTAAATGTCAAATTCGGCGCCGTGGCTGAAGGCACTTCTATGGCCTTCAGCAGTTTACCCTCCGGCGTGACAACCACAATACGTCCCATGCTGTATTGGCCGATATAAAGATTGCCCGCGCTGTCTACTTTGAGGCCATCAGGATAAGTTGAAATGCCAGAAGTTGGATCTACCGTTGCCACGCGCACAAAAAGCCGTCTGTCGGACAGGCTCCCGTCTTCACCCACTGCAAACTGAATAACCCGGCCCGCTTCGGATTCTGCGCAATAAAGGGTTTTGCCGTCAGGAGACATGGCCAGCCCGTTGGCATAATGCAGATCGTTGGCCACTTCAGTGATCACACCCTCAGAGCCCAGATAAAAGATCTTGCCTACAATTGGCGCTGACTCCCACGGACCTGATGCAG
>CAZITB010000247.1:0-2279 GCA_964542055.1 uncultured Candidatus Kuenenia sp. | reverse complement strand
AATCGCATGGATAGGTGCTATCGGAGTCGCCACACTCAGCGATATTATCATCCCTCATTTCCTCGGCACCAAATTGTTCAATTTAAACATCCCCACCCATCCCGCATTGCACGAAATCCTGCACGACAACAAAATCCAGTCATCTGCCGAAAATAACAACCAAACCGATCATAAAACCGACAACATCCACAACCAAATTCACGACCATGCCCATGACCACGACCATGACAACCAACACGTCCAAGCTCATGCCGATACACACGACCACCAGCATGCCCCCGGACTTCATCTCGCTTTTATAGAAGACTGGCTGCTCGTCAATTCCGCCGCGATTGTTGGAGTTTTGTTAGGCTTTTTCCGCCCAACTACCAGGTTCCCCCATGCAGCTCACGTCCTGATAAGCACATGGGCAGGAAGTGCATACATTTTAATGACAACCGTACAACCCATTGGAATAACCGTAATGTTTGCACTGATTATCGTCCTATTTATATCAGTATGGATTCCATGCTGTATCAGCGACATAGTTTTCCCTTTGTTATTCATTGACAAAGACGCTGATTTCTCACACTGCCTTCACATACACAAACATTCTTAAAAATTTAAAGAAAATTTCCTGAAAAAAATTTGAAAAAACAACTTACTATTTTATAATAAGGCAGCTTCACTGATTTTCGTCGCGTTCACTTTTTTACCAGGAGTATTAGTTTTGAGTACCACTATCCTGATTGCTGATGACCATCAGATACTTAGACAGGGATTGAAGTTGTTATTGGAAAAGCAGGACTATATTGTCGTTGGTGAATTCAGCCAGGGCAAACAAGCTATCGACCTCTGCTTGGAGCTAAAACCGGACATCGTAATAATGGACATAAATATGTCCAACACTGATGGAATTAATATCACCAAAAAAATATCATCCAGATTACCAGGCACAAAAATAATCGCACTTTCAGGCCAAAATGAAAAAAGGTTCATAACCGATATCCTAAAAGCCGGAGCGTCCGGGTATGTACTCAAAGAAAAAGCATTCACAGAACTGGTCAAAGCTATAAAAGCGGTGCAAAAAAATCAGATATATCTCTGCCCTATGTCTTCCAATCTTGTTCTTGAAGATTACCTAAAAACACAATATTTTGTCAACACAGATGGACAGAAATTGCTTAATGAATTTGAAATAGAACTGATAAAGCTCTTTTCTGATGGTATTAGCTCCAAACAGATTGCTGACAATTTTAAGCTAAGTACAAAAACAATAGACGCAAATAGAAGAAAAATCATGAAAAAATTAAACATCGACAACATCCCCGATTTAGTAAAATTTTCGATAAAAGAAGGATTTACCTCCCTTGATTGAAAAACAAACTGGACTTTGCCTAATCTTTTATATATATTAGCCATTACGAGGATTTTTCCAAATTGAATCTCGGTTAAACTTGTATGATCAAGAAAAATAAAATAACCGTTCTTTTGGCTGACGACCATCAAATAATGCGTGATGGCCTAAAGTACCTCCTCAAAAATGAGAAAAACTTCGAAGTCGTCGGCGAAACCAGCCAGGGCAGAGAAACCATCAACCAGGCAATTTTGCTCAAGCCCGACATTGTGGTCATGGATATAAACATGCCCAACCTCGACGGCATAGAAGCAACCAGGGTTATCACTAAACGACTTCCAAATACAAAAGTACTCATACTTACCGCTCATTATGAAAAAAACATTATCGAACAGACTCTAAAAGCAAAGGCAGCTGCATACATTCACAAAGAATCAACCTTCTCTGAATTCGTTATTGCCTTAAACGCGGTTAACAAAGAACAAACTTACCTCTGTCCAAAAATTAGAAACATACTGGTTAACAATTATATCGACGATCTGAGAGGAACTAATCTAGACACTGCATCTAACTTGACCGACAAGGAATATGAAATAGTCAGATTGCTCTCACTGGGAAAAACAACTAAAGAAATCGCTTACGACATGGACATGTCCTCCAAAACAGTCGATGCTTACAGACGCAACATTATGACAAAGCTGAATATCCAAAGCTTGGCAGAGTTGGTCAAGTTCTCAATCAAAGAAGGAATAATTGTTCTGTAAAAAAACTCCAGGAACCCACTCCGAACTCATAAGGAATACCCTTAATCATAGATAGTAATTTACTATGCATTTAAGCAATTGGATATGGATATTACAATTGAACTCTGACGATAAGATGTTATAGTTAGGATTTGCTGAATAAAACTTAAGTTCTTTGTTTACAGCTAGATACATCTTGG
>CAZITB010000246.1:0-2283 GCA_964542055.1 uncultured Candidatus Kuenenia sp. | reverse complement strand
AAACTTATTTTTTGCAGGCGCATCTAGCATGGCGATATATTGTTGCTTCCATCCAAAGCAAGCATTAAGTGGACTGACACATCCTTGCATATTTGTTCAATTTTACCCCATGAATCAAATGGAGGCTGAATTTCTTTATAGCTCAAGCTATCAGCTTTGCCTATGTGTTTTTGTAAATCATGTGGTTTTGGTTCTGACAATTGCTTTATTAACTGAAGCAGCGGTGAAACCTCTTTATTCCTGTGCAAATCTAAATAATAATCATCGAAATTGCATAAAACTTTATTTATTGAATCCAGGCCATGATAGTAACAGAGTACTGCAAAATCGACATAATCTCTCAATGCGTTTCGGGATACTATCATCCAGGCTTTAATTCGTATCATTTCTGGCAAAGTAGGTACTGTTACCGTTCTATCGCCTATTTGTTTTTTTTCAGTTTCCAGTGGTTTTTCTCTGCGTAACTGTCTTAGGCCAGTCTCAACGCCATGAAAATTGCCCAATATAATTTTGGGAGGCGTTATTCTTGCAGTCTGCCAATTTTTGTTATCTTCTAAGAAATTGAGTATATTTTCGTAATTTGCGTCCAGATCTTGCAGAGTATGGTCTGCATCGAATGAAAACCGGTGCTGCAAATGAACAGAGGCGGCACTGCCACCGACCAAAATGGCATTTGGAATAATCTCTTGAAGCTTTGATGCGGCAAATATCAGTTTTTGCCAATCTTCAAAATATCTATTAAAATCCATATACTTGCTTTAAATATAAATTAAACATCTTAGGGATGCCATATACTTGAGAGTGCTGGACAGCTTCTTTGACCAGCTTGGCCACCTCAGGATTTTTCCTTGTTTCTCGTAATAGCGCAATTATGTCCCAATCAGATCCTCTTTCAAAGTAGGAATGTATTATTTCCAGGTTCCATTCCCCTTCTTTTATTTCAATATTTCTATGTTCCATTTTGATAGTCGTAAAGGTAGCGATTTCCTTTGACAACAACTATATTTTCCGCTTTTCAAGGAAAATTTACAGCAATATTTTCCTTCTGGTAGGTAAAATACCATAAAAGCGGGGTGGATAAACATATACAAATTGGCACGAATCAATGATGACGGCTTCGTAAAAAGTCCAATTTCTTTGTTGCGCTGCATCTCTCGTCATGTCACGTACGACTAAGTACTCTCCATTCCTCGAGATTTGCGCGCCGCGAACTTGAACTTTTTACTTTGCCGTCCCAAAATTGACTTTTTACGAGTGCATCAAAGAAAGGGCTGCCTTATCAGATTTAATTGAAAATTTCATCGTATTTACGCTCAATTGTCTGTATTTCAGACTCAGTGAGTTGTTTGAATTCTTTATCGCGTGCACGCTTTGACAACTTGCCGTCATTTTGGTTGAGAAAGCGTATAAATTATCAGGGACAGGTATAGACAAATTATGCCCTGCGATCAGGGCCGCATACCCGGCTAATGTTGCTCCTTTTTCGAATATCGGAAAATCATGAAAAACAGTTACAAGCCGTGAATTTTGATTATATCCTACCATATCTGTGAATTTTAAATTATAACGGCCAGGCAAAGGGCACGAAGATATGTGCTTCGAATAGGGGTTGTTGTCGTTTTCAAGGGGTAAAGTAGGCCGGATTTGTTTTGCTTTGGATGGAGTGCATTGTAATGGTTGACAAAAAGCCTGTAAAACACAAGATCTTTACAGGCTACTGGTCACTGTCTGACAGCAGGTGCAGTGGGATATCAACCGGTTCGTTGTTCAGTATCTGTCTGACCATGTTTACGTCAAGACCTACAAACTGTGCTATCTTTTCTTCGGACAGCCCATTTTTACCGGCATTGCGAACCATTGCGATCACAGTTTCCTGTCTGCCTTCCTGTCTGCCTTCTTGTCTGAGTGATAACGTGTTATTACGGCTTTCAGGAAATCATGCAAATCATTGATATCGTTTTTTGATATATCGTATACCCTTTTCAGATCGAGCTTGCCGTATTCATGGACAATAAGATTTCGAAAGCCGATGGCTTTTACCATTTTTTCCGTCAAGTCGGTTTCCATATATCCGTTTTCTTCCAGCAGATAAAAAATTTCGTTGGTGCTGCCGGCGACACCGAGTCCTTCTTCGCTGATTATATGCGCTGCAATATCAATGCAATTCTGTACTGCCTGGTGAATGTTAAAAAGCACGATATCCTGGGTGTCAACATCATTCAAAAATGCCTGCAATGTGATATTCGACACCTTTTGGATCCGTTTGAGATGCTTTTCAATGGC
>CAZITB010000245.1:0-2304 GCA_964542055.1 uncultured Candidatus Kuenenia sp. | reverse complement strand
ACCCCTTCCTTAACCGTCCCGCCGCATCCGCACTTACTCTTGAGCTCCTTGGCCAGCTTCTTCAACTCATCCCCGCCAACCGGCACTCCGCTAACAATCGTAACCCCTTTACCTTTCCTGCCCTTGGTCTGCCTCGACAAACGAACTATCCCGTCCCCAGCCGCAGCGCCCGCCGCCTGCCCCTTCGTGCAGACACATTCATCTGCCGCCTCACCGCAACCCGGACACATCCGCCCATGCTCAGTCGAATAAACTATTTTGTCCTTATTCATAACCTCATTATCACCCACCACCCCCAAAAAATCAAACATTAATCCAGATCCGTAAAGTGGCACTACCCACCATTCATTTACCTGTAACACAAATGCCCAATCCCGGCAGCGCAGAGCGCAAGCGACCCGAAATTAAACCTCAATTGCATTAAATTAATAACGAACGTACTTTCCAAATTTTAGCCCACGGTCTTCAGCCGTGGGTTTCCATAAATTAATAACAAACGTACTTTGCAAATTTTAGCCCACGGTCTTTAGCCGTGGGTTCCCATACCAACCACAAATCAAAAATATGTCATTCCTGCGGAGGCAGGAATCCAGACCAATAAAACAGCCAAGCCATCAAATGGCTTAACCTTCATTTTCTCTATCGGCTTTTACGGGCATATGCCCCAGCGTATAAAAGAATATCGTTTTTTAATAATTATACTTCTGATTACTAAACCCGCTATCTGTGACAATGGCACTCGGTTGCCACTGTTTCATGACTAATATATACGTGCACTCGTCTCAGCAGGCTTTTTATAATTTTCTTGTTGATCATCACAGTCAATGCAGATGGGTTTACCATTTTTCATTATCCATCGTATATTGTCATTTCCGGCACGTCCACAAATAGTACATTTTGATGCAGAGATTTTTGTATCCGCCATATCTCTGGAATTACCATTTGACAATGACAGCGGTTCTTTCATTAACACCTGCCTTTGCATAAGCACCCACATTCTATCTATAGCTTCCTTGTCAATCTTAGGGGCGCCATTTATAGAAGTTTTAATACGAACTGTACAATTCTTCGGCGCAGTTTCTCTTATTAGAATTGACAATGCAAATTTTGTGTCTTCTATATATGGTGATACCCAGAATCGGTCAGCAGACCTATCAATAGCTTTGGTTCCAGTAAGAAGACCGCCTTGCCTGTCTGACATAGAAATTGTGTAACCTGCGTCAAAAAGAGCACCTGAAGCGGCATTAAAAGTTTCATCTAGACTGGCAGAAACTTCTCGGGTTTCAATAGCATTTAATTGAGCTTGTGATAATTTATTTTGTTCCATGCAACCACATAAAAACATCATTATAAAAGACAGGCATGTTAATTTTGTCAACATGATATTTCTCCAAAATTTAAAATCTTGTCACACTCATTTTATAGTCAACTGCTTTATCATTTGAATCAAAATAAATAATGAGCATTGTTGATGTTGAAGAAGAACGAGATCTACGTCCACCAACACCAGCAACTAACACATTTAGATATCCATCTGAAGATTCAACATCATACCGAATTTTGTCATATGTCCAAACTTGTATATCGTTACTGTGAGTAACTAAGTCTGGTGGACCAAACATTTCTATTACTTCTGCTTGACTGGTTTGACCTTTGATAATAGTTTTCTTTGCCATACCGGCGGTAAGATTGCTTTCCGTGGGAAGTGGTTCGGTGTTACTAGGGGCGCATCCAACAATTAACAAGCACAATAGAGTAAGTAATAATTTTCTCATTTTTTCTCCTGTTTGTTTAATCCTCTTTGGTTTTTCTCTATAAATGCGGTAAAGCGTATAAAATATATCATATAGTATAGGAAATCAAGGATGAATTTGGAAACACTCCCTTTCAAATCCTCTTCTGATTGTGACAAATTATAATTATATTTCGGACCTACATCAGCAACAAAAATCTAATTCAAAAAGTCCCGCAGGGACGAAAGCTCAGTAGCCGGGCGGCGCAAGCCCCCGGGAAACTGCTGGCAAATTCTCCTAAGCCCTGAAAGGGCGAAAGAAAATACCAAAAAAAATCTGTGTTTACCTGAATTAATCTGTGGCAACTTTTTCCGCGTCTTTTGTATGTTTAAAAATTGAAAATTTGGTTATTCGAATTTGTTTAGCATTTAGAAATTAGTATTTAGTATTTTAAAAACTTCTGCGCCACCTGCGCAATCAGCGTCTAATTATTTCATCTTTTTTAAATCTGTGTTTATCTGAGTTAATCTGTGGCAAATTTTTTTTCACTTTTTTGAATTTTCCACTTGCC
>CAZITB010000244.1:0-2305 GCA_964542055.1 uncultured Candidatus Kuenenia sp. | reverse complement strand
GAACGGCGGCGACAATGAAATTGCTCCGATTCATATTATGGACGGCGGACCGGCTGATGGATTTTATGATCTGTTTTACCAGGAGCGCGGGACCCATCAGGCGGATATTGGCGATTTAGATGATCTGGATGCTTTCACCCCGGATGATCGTAATAACGTTCTGGCCACCGCGGAAGACTCCGAAAGAATCTGCCATTCTTCGGTGCTTCCCGAAGAAAACGGCGGGGCCGAAAATTATGCCTTTTTGCAGTACTGGATGTTTTATAATTTCAGTCAGAGCCCCTTTATGCCGACCACGATTGGTCTGCCCAATGTTTATCATGAAGGGGATGTGGAGCACTGCCAGATCGCCGTCCAGATAAATGATCTGGAAAAGCCAGGGCTTAAAAGCGAATGGATAAAGCCGTTTGGCGCGACTGCATCACAACATTATCACGCCCAGACGCTTCGCTGGGATATTAATAACGGGGCACCGCCTGGAAGCGGCCAAGCACGCCACCAGTTGCATGTCCAACATGACAACAACCGGTTGATCGTTTATGTGGCTTATGGTGCCCATGCTACCTATTTTATAGCGGATGAAAAAATAACGGTGCCTAAGAATAGTTTTTTGGGAAGCCAGAGTATATATAATAAACCCCCCTTAATTTATGATAGAACCATCGAAGGGCAAGTGGTTGACTATGTATTATTGCCTTTGCGTTTTTCTGCTGCCGCGAATCTTAATGGTTTTAATGGGCGCTGGGGGTTCTTTGACCCTGAAGATGATCATCTTCCAATAAATAATGGGCCGGCCGGGCCTCCCCACAGGTCCGCCTTGCATGACAATAATAACCACCTACAGTTACGTGACAACCCCAGGGAGCTGCATAATGCAGCCAGAAGAATAGTGACTCCAAGCCAGGAAGAAGAAATGGAAATACCGGTATCTGAATAAGTGAGGTTAATTAATGGCTGATAATACTAAATTGTCATAAAAGGATTTGCATATGAAAACAAGATTTTTACTGCTGTTATTATTGACAATATTGATTTGTAAAGCGGCAGATGCACAAACACCGGAGGATTTGGTTAACTATGCTATAAGCGCACAAGGTTTTGATAAGTCGATTGAATTCGTTAATAATGCCCTGGAAATTGATCCCGGATATGTCCCTGCCTATCTTGCAAAGGCTGCGATATATTCGGAGATGGACAACTATGAGGCTGCACTGCAGGCATGTGACAAGGCGATCAGTATTGCCCCGCATTATCGTGAAGCGTATCGCTTCAGGGCACTTCTGAAAGAAAAAGCTGGAGACACCCAGGGAGCAAAAGAAGATCGTCGAATAAGAGAACAATTAATAAAGGAAGGCAAATCCTACTGGCTGGAAAAAGCAAATAATGATTTAAAAGAAGCGGAAGCGGCCTTAAAGAAGCAGCAGAGGCAAGCACCGACTCCGTCGGGGAAAAAGAAGGATACTGGTTCTGACTATGCCCAAGCATTATTTCAAAGAGCGCGCGCAAGATTAGAAAACAAGGACTTTAAAGGTGCGATTGAAGATTTTAATCGCTTACAGCAAACTGTTGACTTGGTAAATGATGTTGTTTTTATTGGTAAGGCCAAAGCCCAGAGGCAACTCAATGATCTTGAAGGTGCGTTAAAAACCTATACTGAAATGATCACGTATTTCCCGGAGTCCGCAGTTTGCTATGAAAAAAGAGCCGAATTATACGAAAAAATGGGGAAAGAAGAAAAAGCCGAGCAGGACCGGGCGGCGATGAAACATCTTCATTGGAAATATATAAAGGAGCGAGAAAAGCGTTGGTCTCAAAGAATTCAAAATAATTCTAGAAAAAGTCAAAACTATATAGATCGGGCAGGAGATAGAATGGAACTCAACGACATCGAAGGCGCCCTGGCAGACTACAAAAAGGCTCTGGAGCTCACTGATCCGGATGATAAGGCCGCGAGATTGTGGCTTGAGGTAGATGTAAAAAGAACCCAGCAGGCACTTGCCGAGCGCGATGAACAAAAAATATTAAAGCAGCAGGCCTTCCGGGAAAAAGGCGAAGCCCTGGTAAAAAAGTACAAGAAAAAGCACCTGGAAATGAAGATGAAAGAGGCGCAGCCTGATCCGGATGCCAATTCATCAGCAGGTGGCCCTTCCGGCAAGAAGACGGACGCCAGTGATACCGAAAAAATCGCCCCGTCTGAACAACCGCAAGCGCCCCGGCCGAACCAAACCGACACGACCAACTCTCGTCCTGTCCTGCCGCCGGTCTCCGGTTCGAATTATGCCCTGCTGGGCTTGGCCGTCCTGGG
>CAZITB010000243.1:0-2317 GCA_964542055.1 uncultured Candidatus Kuenenia sp. | reverse complement strand
TGCCGTCTTTGAATTTACCAATATAGAC
Source organism: uncultured Candidatus Kuenenia sp. (assembly GCA_964542055.1). Taxonomy (GTDB): domain Bacteria; phylum Planctomycetota; class Phycisphaerae; order Sedimentisphaerales; family CAMDDF01; genus CAZITB01. The sequence goes on along the minus strand of CAZITB010000243.1, from coordinate 2,289 downwards.
GGGATTTCTCAGCATGGCTCCAATCTGACGGGGCAGCCAGTGGTTATTACCGCTTACTTTGCCGCTACTTTGAGCAATATGCTCTTTGGTTCGCCAGCCTCTTTTATTGATAATAGCGGTAATTTCAGAAGGAGTTTTTCCCTCGCAGGCCATTGCAAATATCTTTTGTACCTGAGTAGCCTCCTTCTTATTCATGATCAATTGCTTCGTGGCAGGATCAGTGTCATATCCGAACGGAATACGACCTGCCAACCTGCGGCCATAGGCTTTCAGGTGCTCTCTTGAAGAAGCGATTCGATCCTTAATCAGATCCCTTTCAAATTCCGCAAAAGATGCCAGAAGGCTGCTTAAGAAATTGCCCTGTGCATCTGTATTGAATTGGGGCATTTTGACAACATGCAGTTTTATCCCAGCCTTCTGGAATTCCTCAAGCAGCATAGCAGTATCAGTCAGGCTGCGGCTGAGCCGGTCAAGATAAGTAATGAAGATATGAGTAAATCGCCGTTCTTTGATCTGCTCTCGAAGACGATTCAGGGCAGGTCGATCCAGAGTTTCCCCGGAAAAGCCTTCATCGTCAAAACGCTCAGCAATCCAATAGATATATGGTCGATGTTTTTTGGCATGGTTCAGGCAGATATCATACTGAGCCTGACAGGACTTTATATCCAGCCCGGACTCTCTCGACTGGCGAGTATAAATGGCAAAAAACTGGCTTTTCTTGAATTCTTTTCTCATAATATATCACGGAATTACTGGTTAAATGAAAGCCATAATTATACGCATTTTTTGAGAAAACACAAACCCGCCACCCTCCAAGTTTCTCTGATTCTCTTCATGAAAAGGCAGAAATAGGCCATCTTCAGGAAATAACAAAGCCATTCAGCACTTCTGATAAAGAAAGGTCGCAGAGATAGAGAGAGTTTTTGAACCTTCTGAAAAGCCCGATTTCGTAAAGTCTCTCATGCGGCTCATATCTAACTTTGCTGTTAACCATCGGGGGATGCCTCAAATAGAGAGATAGAGAGTTTTCGCGTTAGAATCGGGGTGCGATCCGGAAACCACGAGTTCAGATCGGACTGCTTGACTCTCGGTTTCGAACAGGTGAGATTCTGGAAAAACGGGGGAATTACCGCTAAGTCTTTACAGAAAGGGACTTAAAAGAAAAAGGCCACAGGTTTCATCCTGCGGCCTTTGTTGTTAACAGTTGGGTCGCTTAGTTTAGCGACCCAATATAAAGCTCAAATACACACTTCCTGGTTTCCGACCCAATGGTTAACAGCCACAACACATAAATACTTACTGTAAAACGCTTTATAATTCTATAAATTTCGCAAATTTTGCCATTTCAGAGATGTTAACCGCAAGGCCGAAAACAGGAATAATTGGGATATATTGCTAAGTTGGGATAGCAATTTATCCGATACAAAGTAATGACAGAAAGTAATATCTGTCATCATTATGTTCAGAATGGCAGAAAAATGAGGATTTTCAGAAGAAGGCAATAGCGAGATATATTGATAACTGAACCTTGCAATATATCCCAGATATGCTATAATTGCCCTTATACGATATTGAAGAAATATCCCAATGCAAAGGATAAGCTTATGGCTATAAAATGGATAAATCGCTCGATAGAGGCTGAACTTAGCCGGGTATGCAAGGAATATCCGGTGGTAACTATTACCGGCCCAAGACAGTCCGGGAAAACCTCGCTTGCTAAACGTTACTGTCAGGGATACGCCTATGCCAATCTGGAATTACCAGATGTGCGTAAATTGGCCCAAAGTGACCCAAGGGCTTTTTTTAGTGCATATCCGGCACCGGTTATTATCGATGAAGTCCAGCGTGTTCCCGAACTTCTCTCGTATATACAGGTTTACGCTGACCAGACAGATAAGCGGGGCCAGTATATCCTTACCGGCAGTCATCAGATGGGGCTTGCAGCGGCAGTAAGCCAATCGCTTGCTGGCCGTACCGCCTTGCTTAGATTATTACCTCTGTCGTTGGCAGAGCTAAAGAGTGCAGGGGTAAAGATTAACAGAGATGAAATATTGTTCAAGGGTTTCATGCCTCGGCTGTATCACGAGGATATTCGCCCGACAACATTATACTCGGAATATTTCCAGAACTATATCGAGAGAGACCTTCGTCAGCTAGCTGCAATTCGTGATTTGCTTTTGTTTGAAAAGTTTATGCGTGTGCTGGCTGGCCGGGTCGGGCAGGTTATCAATATCAGTTCATTGGCAGGTGATGTCGGGGTATCACGCTCAGCGTTGAATGAATGGCTTT
>CAZITB010000242.1:0-2346 GCA_964542055.1 uncultured Candidatus Kuenenia sp. | reverse complement strand
AATCTCCTTGCTTGTAAATTTCTTATAATCGCGAAGTATGCCGGGCAGGCTGTGCCCCCCTTTTGCCCGGAAAATCAGGTGAACATGGTTGGTCATTATGCACCAGGCAAATATCTCCAGTCCCTTGTTCTCCTGACAAAATTTTAAGTTATCTACCAATATATCTTTGTATTCGTTACGTGTAAAAACGTCAACCCACCCTTGCACAGCAAACGAAACAAAATTCACCCTGTGAAATATGTTTCTCATTTCACGGGGTAAACTCCTACAGGATTATGCCTGCCTGCAGACAGGGAATTTGTATTTGCGGCTCATAGTCATACATTTATTCTTTCAAAAAAATATATTATATCGAAACATCCTACGCTTATATCCGGCCACCGATTGTCCCAACGGGATCACGATGTGGCAAATCTTTGCCAGCTGGGGTGGAATAGCTTAACAGATTTAATTCTAATTCCTGATAAATGTAAATGTTTATTTTGCATTTACTGGTTTGCAAAACTATTTGTTTTTTTATTCCTGCATTTTCTTTCTTTTGTGCCAAAAGAGGCGAATATAATGTGACTTCCTCCCCTTTACAAATGCAAATTCGATTTTTGTTAAGATAGAAGCATAGTTTATCAAACTGCAGTTAGAAACAGCGTCAGTTATTTTAAGGATCGGTCGATGCAAGAATTCTCGCTTCAGGTGTTAAAGCGGAGAAGCCTTTGGTGATGATTTCATCGATGCGTGGATTAAACCATTCACTGAATTTTGGGTTTAACCACCGTGCGAATTCAAGAGCGAGGTTTCTCTGAAACCAAGTACCTTGGTCGTTTTTATCATTTCCTCCTTTTTGGGTTATAACTAACTTATAATCAGCCGAAGCGGGAATTCCCGTTTCGGCTTTTTGCTCTTGCAGAGCATCAATAAATGCGATTGTTGATTTATTACGCAAAAAATCATTTACCTTTTTACCTTTGAAAGGGTTAGACATTACTGTAGCATTCATAAAAATTTCCCCGTTCTCGTCGATACGAAAAGGAATCTCATTCTCTTCGTAGTTATTTTTTAGGATAAAACCAATAATGCCGATGCCATTCGACAAAATATATTTAAATTTGTCGAATCAAAACGACAAAAAATGGAAGTACTATTTGAATTTCAGGAGAACATTTTACGAAATGTAAAAAATGAATTCAGGCGGTATCTGCATGAGCGAATAAACTGGAATCAACGAATGATTGCAATTAAAGGACCACGTGGGGCAGGGAAAACCACATTAATGCTGCAGTACCTGAAATATGATCTGGGTTCACCCGAAACAGCTTTGTATGTAACCGCTGATCATACCTGGTTTTATAATCATACGCTACTGGAAACAGCAAACGACTGGTATAAGCAGGGAGGAAAACTCCTTATAATTGATGAAGTCCACAAGTATAAAAACTGGTCGGTTGAACTTAAAAACATCTACGATGGCTTGCCGGATCTGAAAATCATTTTCTCAGCATCATCGGCTTTGGATTTTTACCGGGGCGAAGCTGATTTAAGCAGAAGAGTGGTGAGCTATATGTTGTCTGGACTGTCTTTTAGAGAGTACTTGCAGTTTTCATACAACACCAGTTTTAATTCAGTTACTATTGACGATATTTATACCAACCATCGAAATCTTAGTCGGGCAGTAAGTGAAAAACTAAGGCCATTACCCGCATTCCGCAAATATACTGGACTGGGTTATTTGCCCATCTTCATTGAGGGAGAGGATTCCTATTTACTAAAACTGAACCAGATAATAAATACAATTTTAGATACTGACCTGGCATACATTGCAGCATATAATTCGGGCACAGCGAATAAAGTAAAAAAGTTGCTTGGTGTAATCGCAGAATCAGTACCTTTCAAACCAAACATAGCTGCATTGTCCAGGAAACTGGATATAAGCCGTGACAGTATTTATCAGTACATCTATCAGTTAAAAGATGCCCGATTGCTGAACACTTTGAGCTCCGAAGGGAAAGGTGTTTCAACATTGCAAAAGCCTGATAAAGTATATTTGGAAAATACGAATCTGGCTCATGCTTTAAAGAGCAGGCCGGATATAGGAAATATTCGCGAAACGTTTGTATTTAATCAACTACATAATGCCGGATATGAGGTGTTTTCACCCAAAGCAGGTGATTTTATTTTCAATGGTTACACCCTGGAAATTGGAGGAAAGAATAAAGCTACTTCCCAGGTGAAGCATTTAGATAACTATCTGATTGTATCAGATGACATTGAAACAGGAGTTGGGAATAAGACTCCCATCTGGTTGTTTGGATTTTTGTATTAGATGGTACTAATATATACATCTGTAGATTC
>CAZITB010000241.1:0-2353 GCA_964542055.1 uncultured Candidatus Kuenenia sp. | reverse complement strand
TGAATTTCCTGAACAATGCAGTTAAATATAGTTTTGATGAAGGAGTCATTACTATTAAGTATTGGTTGGAAGACGGACATTTATATTTATCAGTGAAGGACAGCGGAACAGGGATTTCAGATGAAAACAAAAATATTATTTTCGATCGTTTTAGAAGAATCGATTCAGGAATAACTTCTACCAACAGGGGGCACGGTCTTGGTTTGTCGATAAATAAGGCGATTCTTGATTTATTAGGCGGAGATGTATCGATCAAGAGTCAACCGGGTGAAGGAGCCAACTTTACCATAAATATACCGGAGGCAACTGAAGATGCTTTTGTTATGGCATCTGATGATAATGAACTCTTTTTTAACGACAAACAATTATTTTAGATAATCTGAAGCTATGAATTATAAAACGCATTTTTTATATCCGTCGGCTCTCGCCAACAGGGAACCATATCTGGTAAATACTATTTTAGGTTCATGCGTTGCAGTATGTTTATATGATCCAATATTACAGATTGGAGGCATTAATCATTATATGCTTCCGATGTGGAATGGCCAGGGGCTGGCATCTCCTAAATATGGTAATATCGCCATTGAAAAACTACTGGAAAAAATGCTTTCATTTGGAAGTAATAAAAGAAATCTAAAAGCAAAGGTTTTTGGGGGAGCAAACATTTTTGAAACAAAATTGGAACAATTTCAAATTGGGGAAAGAAATATTAGTATTGCTGAACAAACGCTCGAAGAATTCCATATCCCAATTGTCAGCTTTAGCACAGGAGGAAATTTGGGTAGAAAAATTCAATACAATACCTATACAGGATCTTTAGGTCAAAAGCTTATTGAAAAGAAAACCAACGAAATTCAAAAACTGGAAAAAATGGCCTGTCGTGCAATGCCGAATAATTAATCAGTTCGAACAAAACAGAAATAACTAAACTATTTGAAATATGTCAGGAGATAATAAAATCAAGGTACTGATTGTAGATGATTCTGCTGTTATAAGGCAGACACTTTCATCTATCTTTTCATCTGATTCACAGATAGAGGTAATGAGTACGGCTTCAGACCCTTATTATGCAGCAAAAAAGATACAGGCTCAGGTACCTGATGTTATTACTCTGGATATTGAGATGCCGCGAATGGATGGCCTCACTTTCCTCAAAAAAATAATGAGCCAGCACCCAATTCCTGTAGTGATTATATCGAGTTTAACAGCAGATGGCACACTTACAGCTCTTAAAGCATTAGAGCTTGGAGCAGTTGAAATAATCACAAAACCCCAGTTAGGTACAAAAATTTTCCTCGAAGAATCAAGAATTCGCTTATGCGATGTTGTAAAGGCAGCCGCCAAAGCAAACCTGAAAAAGAAAATGACGATAAAATCGTCGATGTCTGTAAAGCCGAAACTAACAGCCGATGCAGTACTTGCCAAACAAAAACGGCACAGTATGATAAAAACAACGGATCTGGTTATTGCAGTTGGGGCATCCACCGGTGGTACCGAAGCATTACAGAAATTTCTGCAAAACCTTTCTCTGGATGTCCACGGAATTGTCATTGTTCAGCATATGCCGGAATTATTTACAAAATCATTTGCTAACCGGCTGAATGATATATGCAAAATTTCAGTCAAAGAAGCAGAGAATGGGGATAGCGTTTTGCGTGGCCATGCACTGATCGCCCCGGGGAATAAACACATGATCCTTAAAAGAAGTGGTGCAAGATATTATGTCGAGATTAAAGACGGGCCTCTTGTTAACCGGCACAGGCCTTCTGTCGATGTATTATTTCGCTCAACTGCACAATATGCCGGGGCTAATGCAGTAGGTATAATAATGACTGGTATGGGCGATGACGGGGCCAGAGGCCTTTTGGAAATGAAACAAACAGGCGCGATGACAATAGCTCAGGATGAAAAAACATGCGTTGTCTTTGGTATGCCAAAGGAAGCAATCAAACTCGGAGCTGCAGATAAAATATTGCCTCTGGATCATATTGCTCCCTTTGTAATGAAACTGGACAAATCTATCTGATAACAGTTCAATATCTCATATCTACTCCTCTTCTCGTCCGGAACCCATAAGTAAAAAACCATAAACCAACTAAGTGTTATTACGTGAAAAGCATTGAGTAAAACTCCCGTTAAAACAGGTGATTCCCTGTTTTTAGTCTCTCTTTCCAACTGTAATTTTGTTTATATCAGATGTTTGAATTACAAATTCCCTAAAACGATGATCCTTGATCTTAATAAACAGGAAATAAACTCTATCATTGATGTATTGAGGGCACAAAAAGGGACGGATTTTCATAATTATGCCCGTGCCTCTTTATCAAGAAGAGTTCACAGGTTCTTTGAATTA
>CAZITB010000240.1:0-2369 GCA_964542055.1 uncultured Candidatus Kuenenia sp. | reverse complement strand
CAGAGAGACCTTGCTTCTTACTAAATACTACCTTGGTCTCCATGCCATAATCTTTAAAATATTCCAAAGCGGCATTTATTTTTGGATTCTTTTTACCGTGCTGGAGTGCAATTTTCTTAAGCAGATCAGATTCCGCCACGCCGGTCATTTCGGTCTTGTATTTGGGCTCAACATTGTCCGGAGTCGTTTTTTCAGGCTCTTTAATGTTATGTTTTTTAGCCTCGGCACCTGCCGCGATACCCGCTCTTGCGATACCCGGCACACTGAAGGCAAGAGCCTCAACCAGCAGCTGCTCACTGTCAGGTATAGAGGCAGCCAGTCTGTCCAGCATATCGCCGCCGTCTGTACCGAAATCATCTATATCAAAAGTTGCCCTAAAATGTCACCGAGCCTCTCTTCGCCCATCTCTTCCAGGATACCGTGGAAGCCCGCCTTTTGGGCGATACGTTTGGCAAATGCGATGCTGTCCCTTCCGGGAGCGGCTTTTATCCATTTGGCCCTGAGAGCATTTATCATCCTGGCAGCTGAGCTGTTTACACCTTTTGGAAGTACTCCTTTGGCCATACCGGCAATGGCAGCGCCTGATTCTTCACTTAAAAGTTCAATAAAATGGTTACCTGCCGCCTTATAAAAAGCTGTCGCGGGTGAGTTTTTTATCTCGCCTATGACGGGGTTGTTGTTTTGGTCAACGCTCATTTGGGGCATCCGGTTCTCAAAATAACCTTCTGCGATATGATGGGGAGTAAGTGCGGTCCTTATACCTGCAGATGTCAAGGAACCGCCCAGCTTTGATAATGTCTTTGCGGTCATTATGGGGGATGTGCCATACCCTTCGCCATGACGGCGTTGACTACGGCGATTATATAGAACAGCTTACATACATACTTTTCCTCAAAATGGCAGATGAAAAAGCTGTAAAACTTCCAAAGAATTGTAACTGGGAGAGCCTCAAAAACAAATCCGGCACAGAACTGACCGACCATTATTTAGCGGTACTGCAGACCCTTCGCGACTCAAAGGGCCTACTCGGTGATATATTCGCTCAGGCACTGCCAAAATTCAACAATCCCGTAAATCTAAAAAAGATCATCAATATGATAGATGCAGAGGAATGGTCAAGCCTCGGCATTGATGTAAAGGCCCAGGCTTTTGAAGGTCTGCTCGAAAAAGCAGCCAGCGAAGGCAAAAAAGGAGCAGGTCAGTATTTTACACCTCGTGTACTAATTCAGTCTATAGTTAAACTAACCCAGCCGGACCCGCTGCAAAATTCTGAAATGAAAATTTGCGACCCCGCCTGCGGTACCGGTGGATTTCTGGTCGCTGCTTATGAATGGTTCATCGAAAAAACAAAAGGAGCAATACCAGTCGATGAGGTAAAACGCATCAAGGAAAAAACTTATTACGGTCAGGACCTTGTTGCCCGCCCCCGCAGACTTGCACTGATGAACCTTTTTTTACACGGTCTAAAACCCACTATATATATTGGCGACACAATTTACGAACCCGACAGAGGCCAACGATATGATATAATTTTAACAAACCCACCATTCGGAACAAAAGGAGCTGGACAGGCCCCCTCACGCGATGATTTTACCATAACAACATCAAATAAACAGCTTAACTTCGTCCAGCATATTCTTACCATCTTAAAGCCAGGCGGAAGAGCCGCTATCGTCCTGCCGGATAACTGCCTGTTTGAGGACAAAGCCGGCGATGTCTTTAAAATCCTGATGAATGATTGCAATCTCCATACCGTTCTGCGTCTGCCTCGGGGTACTTTCATCCCTTACGCAAATGCGCAGGCAAATGTAATATTCCTTCAAAAGGGCCTGCCTACTAAAAAAGTTTGGATTTACGACTGCCGCTCGAACATACCCGGCTGTACAAAAAAAGACAGACCGCTCACTGCCGAAATGTTCACCGACTTTGAAAAATGTTACGGCAAAGACCCCAACGGCAACTCAAAACGCAAAGACCTCGGCGAAGATGGCCGCTTCCGCTGCTTCCCTGTAAGTTTAATAAAAGATAGAGACTATAAGCTCGACATCAAATGGCTTAAGGACGACTCACTCGATGACCCCGGCAAAATGCCCGAACCAAACGACCTCATCGAAGAGGCTGTAACAGAACTCCAGGCAGTCGTTGACGAACTCAATGAAATCACCTTAATGCTGGAACAGGAATAATGGCAACGGAACATTGGTTAAATGCAAAAATAAAATCTATATTCTTTACAGCTTGTGGCGGTACTCCTTCTACAGCAAGAAAGGATTACTGGGAAAAGGGCAATATCTCATGGATTAACTCTGGAATGTTAATACTACAGCGCGACATGACTATATCTCCCGCGGTATACATGACTGAATTCT
>CAZITB010000239.1:0-2382 GCA_964542055.1 uncultured Candidatus Kuenenia sp. | reverse complement strand
GCACCGGTAAATGAAGGATGGCCTGTAAAAAGGAACATCCGGGTAGTTTCTTTAACGGAGTTGATGATGAAAATAGGGGATGTGTCCAAGTCAACTTGATATAACGGAAGCAAGGAAACGGCAGGGCTTAGTTTTTATTTTACGTAGGATTTAAGATGCAAGATGCGATTTTCAAGATACAAGACACAAGATATAAGAAGCCCCGAAGGTTGCTTCCCCTCTTCACTTATGCGTCATCGCGAGCCGGAAACGGCGAAGCGATCTTTTCCCGGTACCATTTAAACACTCCTTTTTTTTCCACCCCATGCCATTCGGTTTACCTGCCTTCGGCAGGCAAGCCGTGCCATTCGGCAGGCAAGCTCTGAACTCAGAACTCATAACTTATAACTCGGAACTCATAACTCGAAACTCGGAACTCAACTCCGTGTTACTCTGTGCCTCCCTCTGTGTACCCAGCCTGCCGCCTGCCTGTCGGCAGACAGGGCTGGCAGGTCTGTGGTTAATAGTGTTGCGCAAAATTAAGCCAACCACATCGTGTTAATTTTGGGATTTCCATACTCAAACCTTGTAAATCTAAAATTTAGTTTTAAATTTGCAACAAAAGAAAGAAGATGTACATCTCCAGAATCATCGAAAATAAGCTCACTACTTCGTTAGCCCATTACTCGGTAACCGGAATTATTGGACCACGGCAATGTGGAAAATCAACCCTTGCCAAAAAAATACTCGAACAGTATAAAAATGTTATTTATCTCGATTTAGAGAGACCCTCTGATTTGCAAAAGCTTACCGATGCCGAATGGTTTTTCATTTCTCAGAAAGAGAGGTTGTTTTGTATTGATGAAATACAACGAAAACCCGAATTATTTCCGCTTATTCGGAGCCTGGTGGATGAATGGGGGCAAAACGGAAAATTTTTAATTCTGGGATCTGCAATCCCGATAGCTATCGGGAGGGATTTATTACGCCAGAGTTCAGAATCTCTTGCCGGGCGGATATCTTATATTCAGTTGACTCCTTTTTTATGGGATGAAATACGTTCTTTAGATACACTGGAAGCTTATATTTTCAAAGGGGGCTTTCCTCGTAGTTATTTACAAAAAATTGATGATATATCCTATAAGTGGCGAGAAGACTTTATCAGTACTTTTTTGGAGAGGGATTTGCTACAATGGTCAGGATTTTCAACGGAAACCATGCGCAGGTTATGGCAAATGCTTGCCCATACGAATGGACAGGCAGTTAATTATTCTTTATTAGGCAAATCATTGGGTGTTAGTAATGTTACCATTCGTAATTATATTGATTTATTGCAGGGAACATTTATGTTGCATATTGTACCGCCCTATATTTCAAATGCCGGGAAACGCATGGTTAAAGCGCCTAAAGTTTATATTTCTGATTCGGGATTAACCGCTTGTTTGCTTCAGCTGCAAACTTTTGAGCAGATTTTAGGGAGTCCGGTGGTTGGTTCTTTATGGGAACAAGTGGTTTTAACGAATTTAAAAGGGCATTTTCAATCGGCTCAATTCTATTTTTATCGCACAAGTGCAGGATCTGAAATGGATTTTGTCATGGAGTATAAAAACAAAACATTTGCCATTGAGTGTAAATCGAGCATGTCTCCTGCTTTAACCAAAGGTGCTTTTAATGCGATAGAAGACATTCAACCTTCAGAAACATTTGTTGTTGCACCGGTAAATGAAGGATGGCCTGTAAAAAGGAACATCCGGGTAGTTTCTTTAACGGAGTTGATGATGAAAATAGGGGATGTGTCCAAGTCAACTTGATATAACGGAAGCAAGGAAACGGCAGGGCTTAGTTTTTATTTTACGTAGGATTTAAGATGCAAGATGCGATTTTCAAGATACAAGACACAAGATATAAGAAGCCCCGAAGGTTGCTTCCCCTCTTCACTTATGCGTCATCGCGAGCCGGAAACGGCGAAGCGATCTTTTCCCGGTACCATTTAAACACTCCTTTTTTTCCACCCCCTAAATCCCCCTGCCATTCGGCAGGTAAACCTGTTAGGGGGACAGAATAGTGCCAAAGCCCTGTTTTTGTCCTTCCTTGAGGGAGGTGGTCGATATTTATCGGGAGGAGGGTGAAAAAACATATACTAATTACATTCCACCCCCTGTATCCCCCTTATAGGGGGACAAAGTTGTGCAAAAATAAACCACCACTTCCGGATAAATATCAGTGTAAATCTGCGTTTTGCGCAAATTTGCGATATCGGTGTTCTATTCATTTTTTCAAGCAGGCAGGTGGCGTTCACAATACATTTTTATGATCTTGCCTGCAATGAGTTAAAAAACTTTTCTTATCTTTCCACTGCAAACTAAAATATATCATTTATGAAATCGAAAATTTTTGTAATAT
>CAZITB010000238.1:0-2403 GCA_964542055.1 uncultured Candidatus Kuenenia sp. | reverse complement strand
TCAACCAAGGAGGAAGGATTAATGAAGATCACGGACGTATCTGTAGTACCGGTCGACGAGAACAAACTCAGGGCTTACGTAAACATCACCATTGACGATTGCTTCATGGTGCGGGGCCTGAAGATCATTCGCGGAAACAACGGCCTTTTCGTGGCAATGCCCAACAAAAAAGGCAAGAACGGCCTCTTTCGCGACGTGGCACATCCCATCAACTCCGACACCAGAAAAATGATCGAAGATATGGTGCTCGAAGAGTACGAAAAAGTCATGGAATCCGGAGAAGTGCCCCAGGAAGCCGTAAACCTCTGAAAAAAAAAGGGAACACTGGAAATGACAAAGGGGGCATTAGTTGCCCCCTTTGGTTTTGGGCGGTCGTTTTATCAATCAGATTTTGATTCAGAATCCAGTGCGAAGGGGGGCATTTCGGAGTTGAATTTGTCAGTCCATCTGTACCCTGACACCTCGGGAAGAAGGTCGCGGCGGTCCCCCCAGTTTAATATGTGAATGTCGTAAAAATCTTCGTCTTTGATTTTGTTTAGCCCCGATGAATTGCCGGCCGGCCAATGGGAAAAGATAAGCAGTTCTTCAGCGATACCTATCAGCTTGCTCCAATCTTTGTTGCCGGGGGTTTGTTTTCCGCACAGCCTGCCGACATATATCCTGGTGTTTGATTCACGACCATCATCACCGAGCCAGTAATCTTTATGTTCCTTAAATCTGGAGGAAAAAGTCCTTTCACTGGCCTTGCCTATATATAAAAGAGCGTTGCTGCCATAAACAGGATGGCGGCCATAAACTTGATATACGCCGTAATCGATTTTTTCATCGTCAAGTTCTTTACAGGCCTCGTCAAGTGTGAATGGGCCTTCCCAACTAATGTGAATTATTGTATATTTGAGTTCCTCTTGACTGCTATTTAATTCTTTGTTTATGCTGGAAGCCGGCAAGGTTATAATGAACAGAAATAAAATGAATAGATAAACATTTCTTTCTATATTAATCATTTCTATCCCCTATTGCTTACTAATTTCTTGTCCTATCCTTTTGCATTCTTCTAAAATAGCATTTTTACCAATTTGCAAGCCAAAGAACTTCATAGTAATGTGCCAATATATTTGAGTTTTCCCTTCTGAGATTTCATCTATAGTTACATCCACATAATGCTTTAATTTCAATTCGCTTGAACTTCCCAAAGCAGAAGATAGTAATTTGCCACGAGAAAATGAAAACCGTTTTGGAGGTTCTTCGTTTTCAAGTACAAAGCTTTCTGAGGATAGCTTATAATAACTCAATAACTTCTCATAGACCTTATCAGGGGTTAAATTAACAACTTCCCTGTGTTCCAAATATTGATTCCATAATGAGCCTCTCATAATTGACTCCTTTCAGAATTCATCGATAAAAAATGGCAAAAGGAAAATAAATAAAAACCATTTTTGATTTTCAATATTTGTTCCTCTTTTTTTATCTATTTATAACTGATGGGTCGAAGCAATGCTGACGTTGCTTTTCCAAGCCTCCATATTAGAAAACCGTTTGCTTTTGCTTCAGCTACTTTCGGAAGAAAATAGCCTGCTGCAGACCCTGCTATACCATCTACGCCCTCAAATATCATGTCTGAAACCTCTTCGAAGGTCTCTTCAATTTCCCCGGCTAGATATGAATGTATAAAGGCCCTAACCAGTACTATTGCTGTTGAAACAGCATTCATTCTAAGATTGTAAATTGTGCATAGGTCTCCAATCATTGAGAAGCTTGAATAAGTGACAACCAATGTATCTATTATGCCACTCGGAGCTGCTGCTGTTTTTAAGCCTACATGAACAGAATAAGAGCGTATCTTTCTATCAGCACACTTCTCTAATGTATACATAAATTTCGATCTGAAATTGTTAATCCATTCTTCCGAACTCGGCGAAATATTTTGGTCAAGTAAGATACCTTTTTGATGAATTAATAAATCAATTTCTTCTTTCTTAAACCCCAACTTGCTAAGATTATTTCTTTCTGATTCATTTACAGGATAGTTTTCTACATAATTGATTAGTAATTGTTTTGCCTCGGACAATTTTTGCAGAGACAGTTTTCTTAGCTCTTGCCGTTTTGAAATTTCGTCTATCCCTTTAAATTTTATTTGTGGTGTTTTTGCGAGTCTGATGTAAATCAGAATTAATCTGCCAACAGTAATGAATATGGCTAAAACGAGCAAAGACAGGCCAATGTACCAAATATATCGAGCCCATACCGGAAGGGTCTGAATGTCTTGTACCGCTGACATGATCCCTCTTGAAATATAAAATAAAAGCAATAGTCCTAAAGTAACAGCCAGCATTATGAAGGTAGTATTAAAAAGGAACTTAGGAATTCTAAATCCTTTTTTATCAGATGCTATCATATCGGCAG
>CAZITB010000237.1:0-2408 GCA_964542055.1 uncultured Candidatus Kuenenia sp. | reverse complement strand
GGTTTGTCTGTCTTTATCCCCTTTCCCGCCAAAGATGGTGATATAGCCGCTTTCTATATCAACGTCTTTAATTCTCAGATTCAGGCATTCATTTAATCGAAGGCCCCCACCATACATAATTTGCGCCATCAGCCGATAAACACCATTCATGTGGTCAAATAAACGGACCACTTCGGCTTTGGTTAAAACAACCGGGAGGTTGCGGCGGCTTTTTGCCCTTACAACATCTCCCAGGTCTTCGAAGTTTTTTTCTAAAACATGCCGGAAAAAAACAGCAAGGCATTGAACGCCTGGTTTTGAGATGATTTGCTGAACTTTCGATCAACGGCCAAATGGGATAAGAGTCTTTTTATATGGGTGCTGTCCAGCTTAAAGGGAGAAAGACCGTTGAAGCACTGGAAAGGCTCTTCTGCACCCAGGCTATGTAGTATGGGGCCTTTTTAGGCGTAACAATTCGTTTTGACTCGATATATTCTTTAAAATTATTGAAAGCAGCCTCATTGTCAATATATTGTGTCTATATTTATAGTAAGCACAATATATTGCATGTAAACCGACTTGTTAATTATTTCCCGGAATTAACAAGCAGCCGTATAATTGCCCTAATAAGGACAAAAAGCGGCTTTCAAACATTGTTTGATTTTCAAAAAAATGGCTTAATGAATTGATAATATAAAAATTATTGTATTTATGCCAAAATTGTGGTTTTTTGAGATATCTATTGAAAATCGGAGAGGTGGGACAAAAAGCAGCCGGCTTGTTAATAACTAATGTTAGCCTTCCAATAAACATAAGGTGAACCATGACAAATAAATGTGCTGAAAAAATTAAATCGAAACTAAATCTATCTCAACTGCCTGGCATATCAGTCGAAACAAGGGAGTATGAAAAATGTGAGGACGGTTGGAGTTTTGACCTTAATCCGCATGGTGGCGGAATAATAGAAAGTGCTGAGCTTTTTGCTCATGACAGTCTGTTTACTGGTGGAGAAATAATTAATCCAATTGACTCATTCAAGGATGAGTATCCAGAGCTATTTTTTAACAGTGATAAAAATTTAGGCTATAGATCATTTATACAAGAAGTAATAGTTGATATTAACTCTAATCTTATTTCTGCAGGATTAAATTGGTTAATAGTTGGACAGTATTTCGATAATAAAGTTACCCAAAAATTTTGTGCAATAATCTATGTTCACGTTAGAGGTCTATTCGCTAATTGCAGCGTTGCAAGCCTTCTCAAGAATGAAGAGATACAATTTGCCATAAAACAAAAAGTCGATTTCATTCAAACTTGGCACAGCAAACAGAATATCAATTTTATATCTGCAATTATTCCAAGCTTAAAAAACGATTTTATTTTCCACCATGGCTCCCCACAAGGGGGGGAGAGTTATGAGGATCATACTGAGGAGGGGTTTGTCCATTTACGCAAATATATTAACAACCCCAACATATGCACAAAAGTAACCCTGCAAAATGGCAAAACATTAATAAGCCCAACTCAAAACAGTAAAGTAATTGATGAGCTATTGAAGAAAACGAATCGCCTTAAATATAAAGGAAAAATGATTGAATCTATAGGAAAATCTTACACAAAAAAAGGCCAACAAGACGGTTGCACCTGATCGCAGTGGCCGCGCCGTTTTGGAAAAATTCGAGTAGGCGAAAGGTCCTGGCATTTACATAGTTTACGGAAGCCCCTGCGCCAGGTGAACCGTGACGTTGGGTCACAGAATATGAACAAAGATGCTCAAATATCAGCTCTTGCTGATTTCATTGCGGAAGTCGAGCGCCTCAATGCTGCGACACGTCAAGCTGAAGACCGGCAGATCTATGATATGTATTTGTCCAGAGTGGCCATTATTATCGCCAAGGTAATTCGGGATGAATCAATTGGTGATGACATCGCCTCTATGGAGAGACTCTTTGGCAACACATGGCTGAAGGATGAACAATCGTATCGAAAGGCATACTCTACTTGGGATCGGTTCAAGGGCTTACTAATCCAGTCGCTTCATGGAATGACCGTAAACGAGCGATTGTACCATCTTGGATTATTTGACCAGTTTGATAATGCAGTAGCTCGCGGTGACAAGGCACAACTAAGAGCAATCTTGTTCAAATGTTTCCTTGAGCAAGATAATATTGAAGCAATTATTAACAAAGAATTGAAAAAAGAATGACCCAACAATTTGCTGCACGGGAGCGCAAAAAGCGCGCGCCCCGTGAGCATTGCGTTGGGCATACTAAGGGGAATTTTATATGAGAATAGAAAAAGCAGCTGATATAAAAAAAGCTATTGATGAATTTTCGAGTAATTTGAATATAGACGAAAACATAAATGTAATTTGTAGTGATGCTTGGTTCCCTTTTCCTAAATATATTTCAGAAAAAGACACACTTCTT
>CAZITB010000236.1:0-2416 GCA_964542055.1 uncultured Candidatus Kuenenia sp. | reverse complement strand
ATTTGTAAAATATCAAACCTAAAAGCGTATAATTATAATTATTTCTGTACGAGCTAAAGCCCTGCTCAGTGAATGACCCATCTATACAAGAAATCCCGGTGATCAAGCAGCCGTATTTATCCGCCGTGTCGAAATCACTTTTTTTGATACCACCAATTCTTGCGTGAAATTCGTTGCCTGAGCAAAGATTTGAAAGGAATCTTGTATCGAATGGCTAGGGTAATTACAACTGTTAATCTGAAGTTCCACATAATATTCGACAGCCACCCCAACCAACACATGGGTTTGCGTTGATTTAGGGGTTCACTTGTCATGACTACACTTCGATTTTGCTAAGCAACTCCAATGCCTTTTTTTGTGATTTATCTGGTTTGGTGTTTGTTTCGAAAGTCAGATTCTTGCTCTTTTCGTGTAGAACTCGGCATGAATTTTTGACAACTGTCGATAAAGACCCGAGAAGGGTCCTGAAGCTGTGATAGGTTTGCTTTTCGCCCCTGGATTGCTTTGACTTCCCGGACTTTTTGGCTCTCGCCGACCTGGATGGTTTTGCGGGAGCAACTGGATTGCGCTGTTGAAGCCATTCTCTATCTTCATCGGTAAATAAAAGCGAACTCCAGGCCTGACGCATGTGCCATTGGACATAATAAGCAAGCATGCAAATAAATATATGCGCCCGTACTCTGTCCGGAAGCCGATGATGTATGGGGCGAACCATCAAATCGACGCTTTTCATCGAGCGAAACGCTCGTTCAACTTGGCTGAGGTTCTTATAGTTGCGAACTGCGGTTTCTGAATCCATCGAATCTTTAGAGACATTGGTACGAATTACATAAATACCATCGAGTGCGGCTTCTTTTGCTACACGGCCTTGATTTACTGTAAACTCAAAAGAATTGTCGCTAATTTCTATATCAAAGTGCTTGGCAACCTTGTACTTATCTATAACTTTTCCAACCTTGATCCCGATTTTGTCGATACCCTGTGTCCGACCATTTTGGACACTTTTTTGAATTTTAGCAAGATTTTCTCTGGTTTTTTCCAAAAGTGATTGCCTTGTCTTAGAACGATGAGCGGCAAGATAAGGGTTACGACAGGCAATCAAGCGCTCTTTGGGATAATCCGGATGTTCTATTTCAAAGAGATTACGCTCATCAAAAAGCTCCGGTTGAATACTCTCATCTTCAATTAATTTGCGAATTGAGCTGCTTCGAAGCGCTGTTATCCAATCAATATTTTTGTAACTTTTAAGCTTGTCGATCTGCTTTTGACTGATCATTCCGCGGTCGCCAACAATAATCATTCTATCAATGCCAAACTCATCACGGATTTGATCGACTTGAGGAATAAAAGTCCTGGTGTCCGACACATTACCATCAACAACTCGAACAGTTATTGGACAACCACGCTCATCGGTCAGTAGGCCATAGTTTACTTGAAGTTTGCCCTTCTTTTTATCGCGATTGTAGCCACGTTCTGCAAGTGGGCATTTCTCACCTTCAAAGTAGCTTGACGACAAGTCATATAATATCTTTGATCCATCCTTCAAATGGCGCTTGGCTAACTTTGGCTCAATATATTTTTTATGCTCCAAAAGCCAATCCATGGCATTGTAAATGTCGTTTTCATTGGCATCTGCAACATTCAACTCGGTTGGTAAAGTTGTATTATGCCACCAGCGAGTGGTTGCAAGCTTAGTGTCGGGATTTATAATCCGAGCAGCAACCATCGCGACCACAAGATCGCGTTCTTTTGAAGATTTAGATGCAATTAATTTCTTAAAGCCAAGCTGATCCATCGCTGTCAATACCGCTTGAACCGTGCCGTGTTGACGAGATTGCAAGATTTCAAAAGCATCTTCGACAGGGACAAGTTCTTGTCCTTTTAATATCATCCTCATCGCTTCAATCTGAGATATTGACAGTTCAGACAGATTTGCAAGAGTTTCCTTACAAACTTTTTTGCCATCACGAAAGGCACGTCGTAGAAGGTAATTTGGCTTATACTGGCGATTTGGTATTTTGTCTATCTGTAGTCCCATGTCAACGAATATAATAACTATTGTATTTTTGTCAAGAATTTTATGAAATTATTCCATGACAACTTTTTGCAGGCTATTTTCAGCGTTAATGCATATATTTCAATGCTTTATGGCGAATTTGTGCGTGGAACTTCAGGTTAAATATTAAAATATATAATTGGGCAAAAGGTCCCCTTGTGACTTTTATTGAATTAGAATCAAAATATATTGGAAGTATAGGCTTGTTTTCAGACTAAACTTGAGTTTTAGCTAATCCTCGTAATCTTCTCCAATACATCCTCAACAGCCAAAACAGCCGACGAAAAGGCCGCTTGAAGATTGAAGCCGCCGGTGTCGGCGTTCACGTCCATAATTTCGCCAGCAAAATAAAGCCCATCT
>CAZITB010000235.1:0-2419 GCA_964542055.1 uncultured Candidatus Kuenenia sp. | reverse complement strand
TTGTAAGCTAAAAAGTTATGAGAAAATTAAACCTCAACAATCGGACAGTAGTGATGTATGACATCAAGTTCACCGAAACTTCTGATGATAAGCTCGTAAGACATTCCCACATTGAAATATTCCTTTTGAAGCTGGATATACTGTGTCCGCGGGAAAAGGAAACAAGCCTTTGCCTTCTGCTTTGGAGCCTTGAGCAAAGAAGTACCGCATTTTTGTATCAATCTAAGGCCCTCGCCAGTCTGCTGCCAGTGGTTAGCGTCCTGTGGTATCTTATAACCGGTTATAAGGAAATTAGCGCCTTGAGCAACTGCGGTTGTCGCCATTTCCCGCTCAGTCCAGAATTTTGCACGTAATGTAGGGGAAAGAAAATCCTTGTACCAAGCTTCGTTGTAGGTGCCGAACCAGAAGCCCAGTTCTTTTTCATAAGTAGTAGTAAGGTTCCTCATCTGGCCGAAAGCGAAATGTGCCTGACTTATTCGCGGACGCATGAGAACACCTGGTTCGCCAAACCGGTAATCCAGAGTCATATAGGGATAAATATCAAAAATATAATAATCTGAAAAATCCCCGCCCCAGTGATATACATCATCGATGGCAATTTCGCTATGTGAGCCGTAACCTGCACCAAAAGTATTATGACTGTCGTGGGTCATTATAACCTTGAAGTCTGGATTAACATCCTTGATAATTTTATATACCTGCCGCCAGCCGTCGGCGAAGTAATCGCTCCGGAAGTTTATAACATCCAGCCATACTTTCGGATCGCTGCGGGCCGATTCAAGGTCCGGCGGCAATTCATAACCGTAACGTTTTTTAAATACCCGCTTTACCTCCTTGTTATAGCCGAAGGACTCTGGGCCCCAGTGGAACGGCTCATCCTGATAGCAAAAGACACTGTGCAGATTTTGAAAGTCCTTTACCCTGGCAAGTCTATTTTCAACATTTTCACGAACAGCTTCGGGATATTTATCAGAGTAAATACAAATCTCCGGAGGTTTTTTTCTGCCGAACAGCTCCATTGCCCCGGCATGATAAGTGATGTGCATCCCCCTCTGGCGGGCATATTCAAGTACATAAGTTGACAATTCCTCTGATTTGAGATGTACAGGACCCTGCAGAATATTGAATCCGTGGCCTATGATCTGATCAATCGTATCACGTATTTGCTGCTTTGTAGGATCCACATCTGGATTTTTCCATCCCTTACCCGATGGAACGGGCGAAAACTGAGTTGCCACAGGAAAAAGGTTTTTGCTTATCTCCACATTCTCGTTGCAATCTTCTGTTGTTTTTAATTCTACCACCTCCTCGCCGAGAACCTGGTCTAGTACCAGCTTGTATTTTTCGTTGCCGCCAAAACTGAATCCACTAAAGAAAATTAAAATAACGAATGTCAGCAATCCTCGAAATTGAAATTCTTTAATCTTGCCCATATTTATCCTTTTCTTTGATGGCAACTTCCTCAAATTTTAAATGATCATTATTTATCAATGCTGAAGGTGCCCGATGCCTGGTCTATTATTAATCAACGCTTCAACTTTGTCAATCTATTCTCCGCTGATTTCCAATAATTACAGTTTCATGTAATATTTAATATTGAATCTGGACCAGTAAACGGGTTTATGGGTACATCCAAATCATTACGCACAGTTGCATCATCTTGTTTTCGACTGTCCGACGAACATGGCCAGAATACCAAGCCTTCGTCTCTGAGAATCATTTAAAATAATTCGTTTCTTGCCGGTGGCTTTTAAAAGCTCACTGCGTAAGATTTTGTTCTCTTCCATGAGATAATGAACCTGTATTACTGGAATTTCCAGAGTAGTCATCATCATCAAATGTATCTGAATACTGCTCAAAATAGTCATATATATCATCTAATGCATATTGTGCGTCTTCGTCTTCTTCATGATTGCATAGTTCAGCTAATTGACCCAAAAAATCATCAAGCTGTTCCTCACTAAAATAAAGTTCATACTCTTTGCCTTTTTGAATGGCAATGGACACCATTCTGAATAGTTCATGGTTGGCAAAATAAGGTTCATACTTTAGCAGTAATTCTCTGTTATCACGGGATAACGGTATTGTTATTTTGTCTTCCATCTAATTAGTCCATTTCGTTAACCATTTATCACTTTACCAGGTAACACATATAAAGGCTCTGGATATTTAAAATCCTTGAAAACCTGTGCTTTAAATATATCTATTTTACTGTCACTATCAAGAAATTCTTCTTTTATCCAACCACCCTTAACCTCCCCTATCACAAAATTGTGATGACCTATGGGAACTTCTTTATCAAATACGAATTCTACAGCTGCAGCACATTCAGAAATAGATGGTGTTTTAAAAGTTATACCTTGCTTCACTACTGTCCGATTGTTGAGGTTTAATTTTCTCATAACTTTTTAGCTTACAA
>CAZITB010000234.1:1491-2509 GCA_964542055.1 uncultured Candidatus Kuenenia sp. | reverse complement strand
CTTTTTTCGGTCATTTGGAAATTCCGGGTCAGGTACTTTATAATCGGAAAAAAATTTAGCCTGACCGCCTAGTTCAACCGCTTCTTTGTCCATGTCGTCCATGAACTTGTAAATTAACCCAATGGTAATTTGCTCAATCTGCGCTTTTGGGTCGGGTAGTTTGCCTACCAAAATATCCCTACAATCGTCTATTCTTCTTTTTGTCTGTGTATCTAACATAAAATCCTTCTGTTAAGCAGCAAACCGCTCTATATTGATGTAATCTTTAATGTAAACAGGAATCACTTCCCTGTACTTGTTGGCAACTGCCTTAAATTGCGAAATGGTAAGTGTTGGATGGGTTTGTAAAGCATGGAAATCTTTGGTTTCAATGATTTTTCGAATGTCCTGATCAACTATATACGCCTTAAAAAAGTACTTCAACGCTCTTAGGTTAACATCTTCCTCTGGTGGATAGATCGAAATAAATTTGTCAAATTCTTCTTCCAGCAATTCGTCTTTAGATTTGAATTTTGGAATGATACCAAAGATTTTTTCTACCACTTCACGAATGGAAACTTTCCGGTCAATTTTAGCGGCTTTTCTAATTTTTTCGAGGTTAAAGTATTCTTCAGGTTTATCAAAAATCTCATTTTGTATGTGACTTATCACATACTCCCAATTACCAAGCTCTACATTCTTTTTAATGATATCATCCATGATAATGCGGTTTTCAAACTTTTTAAAAAGTTCCCGGTCAATCCGCATCCCTTCTAACCCAACGTCCTGTTCATTTACAGTCAATAAAGGGTCCGGGCGATAACTTGTGTATTTATCAATATCAACACCACCACCACCGACTTCACCATTTCCCTTTTTTGGTTTTGGTAATTCCAGTTTTTCATCATAATCGAATTTTTCTTCAAAATATTCGCAGTTAGCAAAGAAGTCGAAAAGCTTAAATATTTGTTTTTCATGCTTTATGATTTCCTCTTCGTTCAACTCATTCCTGAACTTGTATTCAAAAGTATTTTTGCGA
>CAZITB010000234.1:0-1481 GCA_964542055.1 uncultured Candidatus Kuenenia sp. | reverse complement strand
CTCTGCCTTTAATTTGCACAAAGTCAGCCGGGCTGAAAATTGGACGCATCATGCAAATATTCAACAAATCAGGACAATCATACCCTGTTGTCATCATTCCCACTGTAACGCAAATCCTTGTTTTACATGACTTATAACCTTCAAGCCAAGTAGTTTTACCACTAAGGTTGTTGTTTGTAAAATTGATCGTCATTTGTTGGGCACCACCAATTTGCGAAGTTACCTGAACCGCAAAATCTGAGTTGTACTTGCCAGGAAAAAGCTGCTCTGCAAAATTGTTAAGCACTTCTGCAAGTTTTCTAGCGTGGTTTTGGCTCACCGCAAATATGATAGTTTTCCCGATTTCATTTGTTATTGGGTCACGTAAAGCATTTTCTAAAAACGTTTGGCAAAAAATACTGTTGGTCTTTTCAGAGAAGAATTTCTTTTCAAAATCCCGAGAGATAAAAGTTTCTGTTTCTTCTCCTTCTTCAGTAGGAATAACAACAGCATAGCCTTCGTCAGATAACAATTGAGTTGTGATTTCAGTGCGGGCATCCAATATTTTGGGATTAACCAAATAATCATCCTTAACTCCATCCAATAAAGAATAACGGAAAGTTGGATCACCACCTTCACAACCGAACGTTGAGTAAGTATCTCGCAACATTCTACGCTCAATTTCCCGAGGGTCGTTCTCTTTTACCTTTTCAGGGTCTACCCCTTTTAAATAGTCTTTTGGGGTTGCTGTTAAACCTAATTTGTAACCATGAAAATATTCAAATACGGCACGGGCATTACCAGAAATTGAACGATGTGCTTCGTCTGATATTAAAAGGTCGAAGTCAGTCGGAGAAAAATCATAGCGATACTTATTATTGTGCATCAATGACTGAATGGTTGTAACCAAAATGTCTGCTTTTCTCCAATCGCTTTTATTTTCTTTAAAAATGAAAGTTGTATAATCAGGTTTCAAATACTCTGTAAAAGCTTTCCAAGCCTGGTCTTCTAATTCCAGTCGGTCGACAAGAAAAAGTACTCTTCTTGCATTTTGAGTTCTTAAAAACAATCTAATTACAGCAGCAGAAGTCAAAGTTTTACCTGTTCCTGTTGCCATTTCAAATAAGAATCTATCTTTCCCCACCGAGACAGCCTTTTGCAGTTCCTGAACGGCTTTTAACTGATAATGCCTTAAAAATCTTAATCTATTTGTCCAAATAAAATCTTTACTTGATTCTATCGTTCCGTTCCATTCAGGTCTTACGGCATAGTCAGGCATTTGTACCTTAGCAATATAATCAACAGTTACTTCTTCGCTTGCTAAAGCATTTCTGTCAGGATTCCAATTTCTAATTGCCCCAATTTCTTTAGGAGATGGAAATTTGTATATCGGTTTAGGATTCCCCTTTGTAGTATCCCAGAAATAATGAACTATACCATTAGATAAGATTACGTATCTAGCACCAACAGTATTTGCATATTTTCTCGCTTGTTCTTTTGCA
>CAZITB010000233.1:0-2516 GCA_964542055.1 uncultured Candidatus Kuenenia sp. | reverse complement strand
TAAGTCATTATATAAAAAGAATTTAGCTCGCGCCACTAAAAAATCTCACTCACCTTGCGTATCACTTATAATTTATCCCGGCAAATCCAATAAAATTGTTGACACTTTCATTTCAAGCTATATAGTTAAAGTTTATTTGTTTTTTGATACACCTCAGGGATTTCTTTTTCAAACTTCAAAAGGTAAAGGCAAAAGTGACTCTATTGATAATAATATCTATTGTGTTGCTGGGTTTGTCTGCTTTGATTGCAGCCAACCTGTTCAGAATTCTAAGGTCTTCCAGGCTTTGGAATGTCACATCTCTGCTGATATTATCTGTTTCGGTGTTGTGCATAGTCATCCTTTATAATTTATACTTCAATCCTTTCGAATCAAGAAAAACCTTCGCTGTTCTGGTATTAATAACCTCTTTTCTGCATCTAATAACAGTTTCCTGCTTGCCGTACATGTTCAAATCGTTAATGACCAAACAGCAGATCAAAGAGCAGGAAAAAATCAGAAAGATGTATCTCTATAGCCCTGTTGGGTATCAATCATTGGATCGGCAGGGACGAATCATTGATGTTAATCCGGCCTGGAGCCTGATAACAGGATATGAGCTTGATGAAGTCAAGGGTCTTTTCATGGTCGATCTTTTAACAAATAAATCTAAATCTGATTTTTATCCTAAGTTTGAGATTGCCAAAGAAGCAGGGAGTTTCAGGTCGATTTTCCATGAAGTGAAAACCAAAGACAAAGGTATAATAAAAGTTGAATTTGAAGGAAATGTAGAATATGACCAGGATGGCCGATTTATAAAAACACATTGCATGATAAGGGATGTTACAGAACAACTCTTAAATGAACAGGTCAAAGAGTTGCTTACTAAAACGCTCGAAGCTAAAAATATTGAAATGCAGGACCTTGTCAGTTTTATATCTCATGACCTCAAAACTCCCGTCGTTAATATCCGGGGATTCACTGATGAAATTGGCAAATCGATGACCGCTTTCAAAAATATAATTTCTAAATCGAAATTAGAAGATGTTCAAATAAGTACACTGGAAAATCTTTCTAAGAATATAAACGAGGGCTTGGAATTCATTCGAACAAGTTCGGGCAAAATTAATAAACTCATAGAAGGGCTAAGCCAACTGGCAAGAATCGGGAAAATGGAGTTGAAATTGGAAGCTCTGGACATGAACGAATTGCTGGCCAACGTTGTCAAAGGTTTAAAATTTCAAATTCGCCAATCTGATGCCGTGATAGAAATAGATCGTCTGCCCGACTGCAAGGGTGACTATATCGCAATTTATAGGATTTTCAGTAACCTGGTCGGCAATTCTCTGAAATATTGCAAGCCCGACCAACAGTGTATCATAAAAATAAACGGCGACAGAAAAGACGGTTATTCAGTTTATACCATAGAGGATAATGGCATTGGAATAGAACCGGAAAACCAGTTTGAAATTTTTAAACCTTTCAAGCGGTTAAATGAAAATGCCATGAGCGGCGAGGGTTTGGGCTTGAATATCGTCCAGGCCATTATCGCCAGACACAAAGGAAACCTGACTTTCGAATCCGAAAAACAACTCGGAACAAAATTCACAGTTTATCTGCCTTGGTAAAACCATTACTAATAATCATTTCATTCTTAAGGGGGCAATGCTTTTTTCCGTATGGGCCAAACAGCCGTTACGCTCCCCTGATCTTACCTGCCTAAAGGCAGTACGGTTGGGTGGACGATTATCGAACTGCTTTGGCTGTCCAGCCTGTCATTCTCACCTTGCCAACAATCGGCCTAATTTGAATAAAATCCCATTTTTTAATCAGAAAACAAACGCTCTTGAGAGTTTTTAAGATCACGAGTAATATAGCAGCTTTCATTTGTAATATCGCGATTTTTGCAACCACAAATATGTATTCGTATGTCATAATTATCCGCAATTTTCCTGACATTTTCAGTAACAAATTGAACCCCAATGTCATTTTCCAATATGGTTTACAACAGAGATGGTTATGCTTGGTATGATCCAGCTAATCCTTTTAAAATCAGGGCTGACAATATACCCACACCATCAGAAAAGTGCATGTTTGTTGATAGTAAGGGTGGTATTGAGTTTTTCCCGCAAGTCCTACAGCGAAACTGTTTATAATCAGACGACAGATAATTTTATCAGATGTCTTGAAAATGCTTTCTGGCATTTTGGTGGTGTCCCTTTTGCCAGCGAGGCAAAATGATAAAGCGATTGGTTTATACCCGTCAGGTAATATGGTATTGGGTTTCGCATCAGCCGATACTTCTTGTGATAAGCAGAGATCCCGCTGGCAAGGAACGAGACGATTTTCTTTTTACGACCGACTTGACTATGACAGCCGAAGAAGTTCTGGAATGCTACAACGACAGATGGGCCATAGAGGATACCTTCAAAAACACAAAACAGCTTCTCGGTGGCCAGCAGCCTCAGACTTACAAAGGCCAGGGACCCGAAAGAGCAGCGGCTTTGAGTCTGGCTCTGTACTCTATGGTCTGGCTG
>CAZITB010000232.1:0-2598 GCA_964542055.1 uncultured Candidatus Kuenenia sp. | reverse complement strand
TCAAAAAACCATTCCTGGTTCGAAAAACTGAGGTATTCCCAAAGTCTATTTCCTCGCCAGATATTGGATTCCGCTTTGCTTATCTTTGGGCTACGAATCAAGCATACGAAATGAAGAATTGCCTTTCTGCCATGCCGCATGGCGATGGCAGACAAAAAGAAAACCTATTCGTGTCAATCAGTGTGATCCGTGGGCAATACTCTGCTTCCTTTCATTTTCAAAGTATCGACGGAAGACTACCGTTCTTTGTGTATTTGACAAAAACATATTATTGGTGTATAAAACCAACATGAAATCAGCCCTCATCAGACACGACAAGGTAACGGATGAACTGGGGAATACAGTCGAAATCAAACTGTGGAAAGTTCCCCAGACTTCGGATAAGCCACAGGGATATAAATATTCTCTTGTTTATATTGTCGATGGGAAAAGGGTCATCGGTTATGATAATTCAGAGCGAAAAGGAGATCATCGTCATTATGGAGCTGCGGAAGAACCATATGGCTTTACGACCTTGCGACAACTCACAGACGATTTTCTCAATGATGTTGAACAAATAAAAAGGAATCTCGTATGAAAGCGAAAAAAGTAATCATCAATTTTAAAGATATTCGCACTGCTTTGGATGACTTTGTGGATACTGCGGAAGCACTATCACGAGGTGAATCTGTCAAACAAGAAAAGGGGATTTACTTTACCAGTATTGAAGCCTTTCGAAAAGCAATCACTCCCCGCAGATTAGAGTTGTTAAATATTATTAGAAACTCAAAACCCGAGTCAATTCATCAACTGGCATCATTGGCCCACAGAAATATCAAGAACGTGGCTGGTGATGTGAAACTGCTCTCCCAGATCGGTCTTGTGGAAACCAGAGAAACACGCAACCGTATAGCGCCGGAGGTTGATTACGACGAGATTGACTTGCGGATTACACTTTGAACGTCTTCGCTTGAGAGCTTCCTTTTTCGCGATACAGCTACGACGTGACAAGTCGCCGAGACAAGTCACCGTGGCACATAAGACCCCGGCAGCTGAAAGCGTCATCGTCTCACGACGATAGGCTGGCATACTGCCCACTGGACTCTGACCACTGATCACTGTCTTAGGGCGGGATATTCAGACGGGTTAAGGGGTTTTATGATTCCCCCTCGCAACATAATGTCCCTTTAAGCTCCTACTGATAGGTTTTACTCCAAAGTCTCTGTAGAAATTCTGTGCAAGGCAACACTTCTACATTACCAATGAATCTTGGTGTAGGATCAAGAGATACAACAACAGTATGTTTGAATGCTTTTTGCACTCCTTCCAATCGCAATGATTTCAAATGTTTCTCTGTAACCATATGGGTGGCTTTGACCTCTATGGCAATATCGTCACCTATAATAAAATCAATTTCATGTCCGGAACGATCCCGCCAAAAAGATAACGTCCTTTTATCACGAAAATACGAGAGATAACTTCGAAGTTCGGTAAAGATGAAATGCTCAAACGCCTTACCGAACAGTTCGGTCTGTGGTGACAGGTTTTTTCGGTTCGCCAAAACATTGGCCACACCTACATCAAAAAAATAAAATTTTGCTGTGCTGACAGATTTTCGATGAATGGTCTTCTTGTATGGATGGAGGAGACTTCCAACAAGTGTCTCTTCTAAAATAAAGAAATACTCTCGCAGGGTCCTGGCTGGAATTCCGCAATCGCTGGAAAGGTTTTCGAAATTCAGAAGTTCTCCATTCACAAGTGCCGCAGTGGTCAGGAATCGAGAAAAATTATCGATCCTTCGCACGAGCCCTTCTGCCTTGATTTCTTCCTGGAGATAGCTGCCGCAATAGGCCAGAAGATCCTCTTCGGGTTCATCTGAGAGATAAATAGGTGGCAGGCACCCCCATTGAACCGCTCGCAAGATATCAAAATCAGGAATCTCGGTCGAAACCAGCGGAAACAAATGACGGGTTCTTGCCCTGCCGCCCAGGAGATTCACCGAACTTCTCTTTAACTTTCTGGCACTGCTGCCGGTTAAGATAAAGCGATAACCATACTCCTCAATTAAAAAATGGATTTCATCGAGCAGGATCGGCAATTTTTGAATTTCATCGATAATGACAAGATTTGGCTGTAAAAATTGTTTTCGTTGGGTGAGTTCCTCCCGTATAAGATGTGGACGTTGCGTAAGTCGCAGAAAGGTATCCGATCGAAGGAGATCATAGCGGAGTGCTTCAGGAAATAGTTTTTTGACCAGAGAAGTTTTCCCGGTTTGCCGTGGTCCATATAAAAAAATCGACCGGTTTTCAGCTTCCTGCCTCAGATCCAATATACGCTCGTAAAATGTCATGCAAATAACATACTCAATTTTAAAAATTCCGCAACAGAAATACCAAAAATTATAAAAATTGCGCATCAACATTGCGGGATTGAGTTAAAAGGCGATCCTTGAACCTGCTCTTTCTGCTCTTCTGGAGCAAACCGGCTTACGAGTCGGCGATGTTTGCCCCTTTGGCGTCGAGGGACTCGAAGTCTATATCTACCCAAACCAGGTGTGGTAATGACAAATTCGCTGCGATTTGTAAAAAAATCCCGGCAAAATGCCGGAATTTTTTCTAA
>CAZITB010000231.1:2364-2602 GCA_964542055.1 uncultured Candidatus Kuenenia sp. | reverse complement strand
TTATTTATTGACATATCTTCCCAGTTCCACTGTTATATCTTTATTATTTGCTTTTCCGGTTGCAGTTACCCGGACAAATTCGAGGCCATCCCATTTTCCGCTTGCTTGTGTTACAGTAATTTGTGTTTCAATACCCGGCCATAAGGATTTAACCTTGTCTTGGGGCAGCGGTCTGAAGGTTGCGGTTATACTGTCCAGCTGGGCGTTAGCGGCTTGTATGCATTTCTGACGCTGGAGA
>CAZITB010000231.1:0-2354 GCA_964542055.1 uncultured Candidatus Kuenenia sp. | reverse complement strand
TACTTGCCAAACTGACGAACATGTCCCAGGAGTATGGCAAGACTTAATATTATCGCAGCAAGCAAAGTTATTGCTACCAGCATTTCAACGAATAAGAAACCTTTCCTTTTCATGGCTATTATCCTCATGGTACTAAATCAACCAGTAATTTTATCATTTCAACACTCGGAACAAAAATCGCATAACATACAAAGCCAACAAAGCTGCCTATCACTATGATCGATATGGGACTGAAAATCTGCCTTGCTAAATTAACTCTATAGCTGTAATTGCTGCGGTAAAAATCTTCGAGCATTTGCAAGACTTCTTCCAGGCCTTGTTGAGTTGTGCTCGATCTGTAAGCCCATGCGATAGATTTCGGAAGTTTGCATTTTATTACCGAATCGGCAAGATCATGGCCGTTGTATAATCTTTTCGTAATTTCTATCAATTTACTTTTGAAACAGTAGTTGGTGTCCAGCTCGATACTGTTTTGAAAAGTTTCAGCTGTCGGAATGCCGGCCTTTACGGAATTTTTCAAAAGCTGTACGAGGATTAAAGCAGAGTAATTCAATTCGAACCAGTGCATAAACGGTGTATGCCAGCGAATCATGTCTTTGATCCTGGTAATTAACGGCGGTTTTTGAGGATTTCTTTTTACAAATCTGGCTTTGAGGTTGAATATTACATAAAGACCGAAAATAAGGAAAATTCCGATGACTAAAAGTCCTTTAGTTTCAAACCAGACGAAGTTTGAAAAATCTAATAACAGTTTTGTGGCAAGAGGCAGCTTTATACCCATCTGAGTGAGCACATCTGTATATTTAGGTAAAACAAAGAATGTCAAGCCCGTAACCAACAGAGATGTTATAACAAAAACCAGTCCGATATACAGCATCGGTTTAACCGGTCCGACTTTGGAGTTTTCCTGGGCTTGCTTTACAAGGTCATTTTCCATACTTTGAAAAGCCTGGGGAAGCTGGTTTATTCTCTCGGCAACTCTTATTTGAGATAAGAACCTGATGGGAAATTTTGGGTATCCGTTTTCCAGGGCATCTGCCAGAGAAAAGCCTTTTGTGAGCCAATCGGAAATCTGCTCCAGGATGTATCTTCTTGAAGCGGGCTGACCCGGAGCAGCTGCTCGCAATGCAGCAGGGAGCGGGAGGTTTTGTCTTAAGCTGGTTCCTATGGTAGTCAGGATAAAACCATCAGTTGCAGTTTTGCTGGATTTGACAAAGGTGGCTATAGAGGCAGCGAAAAAGAAAATGAAGAAAAAGAAGTAAACTCCTATCAGACTAAGAGCCGCTGGGAAGAGTAGTAATAAAACTGAACAAGTGGCATAGGTTAAAAGAATCCATTTTCCAACAATTCTTTTTGAGCGGTCCTTGTAAGGATCACCTCCCCATAGCCAGACGCACAGGGGAGTAGTGAAAAATACAATGACAGCAGCCGCTATTGAAAAACCGCCAATGAACAAATTTTCATCAAAGAATTGTATTCCGAAAAAGAACAAAGCAATACAGACCGGCAAATATAACAGAAGAGATATACCCGGTTTCTTTACAGACAAAAGAAAGTATAAAACTGTAATTAATATGACTGTTAATACAAAAAATAAGTCCATTTTGATCTCACATTAAAACGGTAATTATTCTTATCATTGGCAAAAACAGTGCCGAAACAGTTAAAAATATTATTCCGCCGAGGAAAACTATCAGAATGGGCATTAAGAAAACCTGCAGCCTTGCCTGGACGCAGCGGGTCTGCTGGGCATACATGTCGGCTAATCCTCGCAAATTGTCCAGAAGCTGGTTTCGCTGGCTGCCGAGCTGAATTGAGTACAAAAACAGGTACGGCACTACCGTAGCTGCCATTGCCGCATCCAGAATACTATTGCCTTTTTCAAGCTGGTCAGCGATGATGTCCGATTCTTTTGCGATCAATTCGCTGCCGCTTGTCTGTCCGCCAAGCCTTAAACATTCGGGCATATTACATCCAGCAGCGATAAGTATCGCCATCGCCTCTGCCATTTTGGACATCGAACTGCTATGTGCAACCCTTCCGAAAACCGGCAATTTCAAAAGAACCGATTCCTTGAACCTTCTACCGCCCGCGCTTAAACCAAGTGAAACTTTCAATACTATAAAAGTGATAACAATCACAGCAATCACAATCCATGCAGGCCAGATATAATCGACGGCGTAGATGACAGCTGTTGTCAGGGCGGGCAGTCTTCCTCCGGCCATATCTAAAAGTGCATCTCTAAAACTGGGAACAACTACACCGAATAAAAAAGTTATGACTACAAGGGCAAGCACAAAAATGGAAGCAGGATAGGCGATAGATTCGAATATTATCTTACGTGTCTGATTTGC
>CAZITB010000230.1:0-2618 GCA_964542055.1 uncultured Candidatus Kuenenia sp. | reverse complement strand
AACTGACCAAAACCCGCTCAAAAGTGCCCAAAACCGCACACTTTTTTATTTTACCGCAATTAAAGCTAAGTTCTGCATTTACAAATACTTACGTTAAATTTTACCCCGAGTCTTAAATACTTAGTGTCATTTTTGAGCTTGCAAAAATGGTACAATTTCGACCAAATACGCAAGCAAAAACGCCCCTTTAAACACCAAATAAAATCAACTCCATTTCGCCCAATATATAACCTTTTCCCAAACCGAACCTCCAAACCCGTCTTTATACCCTTTTTCAATCTTAAAAACCGCCAATTTTCATGACCAAAAACCGCTTCTGCCGATATCAAATAGTAAATTGATTTGACTTTTCACAGTTTCAGTGATAATTTTAAATGATTGACTAAAAAGGATTTGAATTAAATATTTGGAAAATACCGGAGAAAAATCATGCCAAAAAAAATAATGATTATCGCACTTATTGCCCTGATGGCGCAAATTTGCCCGGCTCAAAACGACCCTAACGACCAACCGCAGTTCGAATTCCCCTACAAAGCCAGGATCAACGGCCAGGGCGTTTATGTCCGCTCGGGCCCTGCGATCCAGTATTATTTTACCACACAACTCAATCAACCGCAGGTAGTTACGGTCGTCGGCAACGTTTACAGCTGGTACAAAATAGTCCCGCCCCAAGGCTCGTTCTCATGGAT
The DNA here is from genome assembly GCA_964542055.1 of uncultured Candidatus Kuenenia sp. Classification (GTDB taxonomy): domain Bacteria; phylum Planctomycetota; class Phycisphaerae; order Sedimentisphaerales; family CAMDDF01; genus CAZITB01. The sequence goes on along the minus strand of CAZITB010000230.1, from coordinate 1,929 downwards.
AACCAAAGAAGAGGTCATGATCGACACAGAAACCCCCGGCTTTGGCATAGTAACCGGCGATAATGTCCGCGTTTGGGCTGGAAAACCGGGACTGGCTCCCGAAGATTCCACCAGCCTGCAGGTAAAACTAAACAAAGGCGACAAAGTCAAACTGCTCGGCGAAGAATCCGGCGATTACTACAAGATAGCACCTCCCGAAGGCGCATTTTTATGGATAAAAGGCGATTACCTTGATCCGATGGCCTCCGCAAAAGCAAAACCCGCTCTCGGACAGGCTAAACCCGACACAAATGCCCCCGCGGATGCAAATACGCCCGCAGAGCCGAATAAACCCGCCCAGACAGAACCGAACCAGGTCTCCGTGGTTACCCGCGAACCTGAAAAACCGGCAAAGTCAGATTACGAAGTTCAGAAAACCAAACAGGTCTATGACCTTATAAAGGAAATCGAGCAGGAAAGACAGAAACCATTGAATCAGCAAAGCTATGACCAGTATAAAGAGCAGCTAACGCAGATCGCTGAAGATGAAAAAGCCGGCACCGCCGCCAAATATGCCAAGTATCAGCTTGAAAGGATCAAAGGCTATGAACTGGCAATGCAGGCTGAGAAAGAGCTTAATTTGAGCGATGCCGAACTCGAAAAATTACGCAAGAAAATCGATCAGTGGCGACAGGCTCAAATAAAGAAACTCAAACAGGAAAGTGACGATTATCTGGCCACCGGAATTTTGAAAAAGTCGCTGGTTTTTTCTGATTCTTCAGGATCCCAACGGTATATGATCGTCGGCCAAGACGGCAAGATAAAATGCTATGCCGTGGCAGTTGGTGACGCGGCGTACAAAGATATTTCAAATCTGCTTGGAAAAAATGTCGGCTTGAGAGGTGAAGTTGAGCCAGACCCGGCAAGCGGGATAAGTTTGATCAAATTCGATGAGATCGAAGTTGTTAAGAAGTGAGTTTAAGAACGTGAAAGTTTTTAATATACGGCCCTCTGAATTTAGAAAGAGGGCCTTTTTTTTGATGGGTAAAATTGAAAGAGATTGAACGGAAATTTTTAGTTGATACTAGCAAATGGCAGCGGCCAAGCGGCGGCGGGCTTGAGTGCAGGCAAGGCTATATTTTTGTTGAAGATGACAGGCTGCTGCGGGTTCGATTGATGGGGGGGAAGGGATTTCTGACATTTAAAGCGCGGAACTCGGGGATCAGCAAGTATGAGTTTGAATATGAGATCGCGGCAGAAGATGCGACGGAGATGCTTGAGAAGTTTTGTAAGGGCAGTATAATCGAAAAGGTCAGGTACAAGCTTGAGCATGCGGGGATGCTATGGGACGTGGATGAATTCAAGGGCGATAACGAAGGGTTGATAACTGCGGAGATTGAGTTGGAAGAAGTTGACCAGGATTTTGAAATGCCCGGCTGGGTCGGCAAAGAAGTCAGCAGCGATAAAAGGTATTTGAATGTAAGCCTTTCAAAACAGCCTTACAAGGATTTTGAAAAGGAATAAAGAATGTGAGTAATCATTTTTGATTTAAGGAGGCTCATGTGAAAAAAATATTTTTTTTGTTCCTAATAATTTTGATTTATAATCAAACTGCTTTAGCTTTAACTGCAGATATAAGTCAAGTTAGTTCTTCCGCAGATTCGCTTACAAAAGAAGATCGTATCTTTGGTTTGGTAACAATATATCAGGCAGCCAAGGGACATCGCAACAAGATGACATTATCCCAACTGCAGGAACAAATGGATCAAGATAGGTTTTACTGTAGAAAATTCCGAAGTTGTCTCCGAACTTTTTAGAACCAAAAAATTATTCAAATAATGACAGGGACAATAAATTGAAAACCAATGAAAAAATCAGGAAAAGAGATGACAGACTCCTAAAAAACGAAAAATCTTGGCGCCGGGCAAGGGTTGGAGCTATATTACTTTT
>CAZITB010000229.1:0-2631 GCA_964542055.1 uncultured Candidatus Kuenenia sp. | reverse complement strand
CATATTCCCAATCACTAAAATACTCCCTTCCTTCATAATGCCAGTTTTGCAATACATCGTTAAACAACTCAAATAACCACCAGAAAGGAACAGAAAAAACAAACAGGAGAATAAATCCTTTTAAATTTCTGCTCAGCGGGGAACTTCCCTTTCGCATAAAAACAAGGCCATCAATGGAAAGAATATACCCCAGCCAAAGCGGGAAAAATGCCAGGTGTGTTCTTAAACCTTCCAAATGCCAGTTCAAAAACCAAAACACCGCAACCAAAATCACGCCCAGCCATCCAGAAATCGGGTATTTTCTCTTCCTGTTCATTATTCAATGTAAAATACAAAAAAATCAAAAAATGATGAAGCCCCTGAAGACTTAAATGAAAATCTAAATAAATGTTAAACTATTTTTTGCATAAAAGATAAAAATACCTTAAATTGTCTATTTTTTGAGGTTCATTATTCTTAAATATCTCTTAATCTGATTAATTGAGCGAATGATTGGCTTAAACTTTTAAGAGAATTATAAAAAAGGGCGGTAACAAACCAAAAGGGAAAAGGACAAGATAACTGGAGATTAAAAAGAACCAACTGGAGAAAACCCCGGACTAAGGGTGTGTAATAGAATAATCTGCCTGAATGTCTACAACTTAGTAAAAATGTAATACCCAAAATAATTAGAATAATGTTTGTAATTTTCATGTTTTAAGTGTTAGTAGTTATTTTTCTTTACGCTTACAGGTAACGACTTGTTCCTAGTAAAACCTCTTCCAGAAAAATGTCTAGCTGATGTAAAGTGTACATTAAAATTATTTGAGAGTCCTACTTTTTCATACCAATCTCCTTCAATTATAGTGTTATTATCATATCCCCAGTGTTCAAAATGTGCTCCAACCCCAAGTCCACAAATAACTTTGCCAACCTTAGGTTCCAGTTTTTTTATTGTTTCATAATCTAGCGTGAGTTTATAATAAACTCACGCTAGTGGTAAATATTCCATTTTATTTCTTTTTTAAGGTATTAAATTGTATTTAGGTTTTTATATGCTTGCCGAATTGTGAATGGTGTCACTTAGGATAAAACCCATGCTTGCCATATCTACCATTCCAACAGGTTTATCACTTTCATATAGTTGGTAGGTAAATTCAGCGATTTGCTCCGGCGTGTGAAATTGAACCTTGCTTGTGTCTAAATCTCCAAGTTTGGATTGTTCTAGTAATATCTTCGTAAATTCTGTATCAATTGGTCCCGGTGCCAATAATTTAATTCTGAACGGGCTTTTTGCTAAGCCTGTATCGTGTATTAAACCTTCAGTAAACGATGTGACAAAATATTTAGTAGCACTATAAGGTATAGCAGTACTGAACAAAGAATACCCTGCTAAGGATGCTATATTTATCAAGCAAGCGTCTCTATTTACGCTATCGCGGACAAAGCAAGTCGATAGAACAGCGAGTGCCCTAACGTTCAAGTCAATCATTTTGTTAAGCTTTTCCAAACTGGTATCCCACGCAAAGTTCCATTCCCCCAAACCTGCATTATTGATTAGTATGTCAATGCCAATTTCTTTGGCTTGGTCATAGAGTTCATAAACTTTTTCTATTTTTTCTAAATCGGTGGGCATGCAAATAACATCAGAACCGTAAGCTGTGCTAAGTTCCACTTTAAGACTTTCCAGTTTCTCTTTTCTTCGGGCAACGGCTATAATATTAAACCCTTCACTTGCGAATTTATGGGCAAGAGCCCTACCAGCACCGCTACTAGCTCCCGTGATTAATACTCTTCTGTTTTTTTTGTTCATTTCTTAATTTTAACTGTTTATCAACTATTTATATGTAGATAGAACGTTCGTTCTGTACATATGAAAAAAAATTATTGAGACAAACCCTTCCATGAGGTTTGAATTGCCTTATTTTCAATCTCTTCGTTTATCGGTAATAGTTTCGATATATGTAATTTGGCAACCGTTACTACATTTCCATTGATTATTGCTAATATCAATTCAATTTCATTATTTATTAAAAAGTTTTTTTGAGTACCCTCTGTAATAAAGTCGATAAGCGGAATAGCCAATTTTTGGGCCTCCCTCCTTGTTTGCTCTTTGATAATAGGGGAAATGGAACATTGTTCAACAAAGCTAAGTCTGTCTGGGTTTTTAACCAAATAGTGAAAGTAGTTACTCCAAATTTTATAGAACCTCTCCTTATAGCTGAGTTCAGTGGTAAAATCCTCAAAAACATTGTTCATCATTTCCTGCTTAATGAACAAGTACAACTCATTTATTAAAACTTCTTTGCTTTCAAAATGATGATAAATTGCTCCGGTAGATATTCCAGATTGTTTGCTTACTAGAGACATGGGGGTATTGTGAAGTCCATGCTCAGCGATTAACCTTAGAGTTGTTTCAAAAATTCTATGTTTTTTATCAGACCGAACGTTCATTCTGCAAATATAGATATTTTTTTCTACACGCATAATATTTTTACCATTATCGTATTTTTCGATTAATCCGGTCTTTTGTCTTATTGCAGGTAACGGTCGCGTATATGAAACGTTTGGCATTTCGAAGCACTTTCCTGTCAAGTTACAAGTGCTTTTGATACGAGCTGAAACGCTCGATAACCCACTGACTGCCAAATG
>CAZITB010000228.1:0-2651 GCA_964542055.1 uncultured Candidatus Kuenenia sp. | reverse complement strand
TTATGTTTTGTTTATCATCGGTATCAACAAATCATGGATAATTTAATCGCCAGCTTCATATTTCATACCCGATCTATAATTGCGGATGGAAAAACTGAAGCATATAAGGCGATGGCCGCACATAGTTCAGAGCTGGTTGTTGATTTACCAAAAGTGGCTGACTTTTTGAAATGGTTTCCAAATCGCAAGCGTGACCTGAGTCACGATGAATTAAATCATGAGGCCTATAATATTTTACCGGAAGAACAGTTCCCAGCACTTGCGAAATTTTTGGAGGACAGTACATTTGATATAAAAGCAGCAACTTGGTCTTTTTATTTGAAATCAGCACGCTTTTTTGCGCTCTATCTACGGCCAATTTTGCTAACAGTTCCTTTTGTTTTTTATAAAAAAGATAGCAGAATCATGGAGCTAATTAATCTGATAAAAAAACACTATGGCTGTGGCAAAACCCCTGCGACATTTAAATTGCCGAGTGATCTAGAGGACTTGATCCCTAAAGCAATGCTTCCTTATTTGAAACAGAACCCGGATGATGAACATGTTGATCCGCATTTACTTGAGTTTTTTGTCTATCAAAAAATGTATCGCCGTTTGGAAAAAAACCTGCTTTGTTGTAATGAAAGTATCTCTTATTGTGATGTGGATCATGATTTAATTGATGATTCCCTGGTCGATGATGCTGAAAAAATAGCCGATCAATTTGGTTATCCAAATATTCCAATTTTTTGTGATAGCCATTTGGATGAGGTTCTTGAGCATCTGGATAATGCATGGGATAGGACTACCAAGCGCATAATCATGGGTGAAAATGCAGGATTTAAAATAAAAGCAACCAAATCGGGAGAACAAGAGTGGAGCTTACTTTACGATGGTCTGGATAGACTGGATGACGCATTTTTTAGGACACTACCACAAGTAGAGATACCTGATGTTGTGATGCATATTGGCGACCGTATCAATATATGGAGTGCATTCACTCATATGAAAGCGCGATATAACAAAAGGAAAAGTCCTGATATAGTTGCTCTTATTGCTTGCCTTTTGTCAGATGCCTTTGGTATCGGCACTGAGAAAATGGCGGAAATGTCTGACTTGATCTTTAGCCTGCTACGTTCAACCCAAGAAGATTTCATTCGCGTGGATACATTGTGTGCCGCAAGTGATATGGCAAGCAACCTTCTCCATTCATTGCCTATTTTTAAGCAATGGAATTTAATGAATGAAAAATTATTAGCCGATGCTGATGGGCAAAAACTTCCGACAAGTGAGAGTACGCTTCAATCCAGATACTCAACCAAATATCTTGGAAAAGATCCAGGGTTATCAGTGTATACTTTGATTGCGAACTTTATAGCAGTAAATGCAAAGAATATAGGGCTTAATGAGTATGAAGGACACTCTCTCTTTGATATCATTTTTGGAAATAATACTGACATTGATATCGATATGGTGACTGGGGATAACCATTCGTTAAATCAGCTTAATTTTGTTATACTGGATGCCATAGGTGTTGATTATGTCCCGAGCATAAAAAATATTAAAGAAGCATCAAATGATCTATTTTCATTTAAATTTAACGGTAGTTACGCTGGCATTATTAAATCAAAGGGTGCGATCGATTCTGATCTGATACGATCAGAGAGAAGAGGAATATTGCGAGTCTTGCTCTCGTTATTGATGCAGGAAAATACTCAAAGTAATATCGTGAAAAAAATAAATTCCTCTGCTCGTTATACCAAGCTAAAAAAAGCATTATTTGAGTACAACAAAGCATTAAAAAGTACGCATATATTGAATTTAATAGATAACATGTCTCTGAGACAAGCTATACGTGCGGCACGTAATCGAACTGAGGCCTATCATCAGTTGCAAGGGCTTATTAGGAAAATTTATCGCGGAGTTTTCAAAGGAAGAAAAGTAGTAAACAATAGAGTCAGCGCGCACGCAGTAAGACTCATTGCAAATTGTATCATTGCCTATAATGGCATTATTTTGAATACCATTTATGAAAAAATGCTTAAAGAGGGTGTTAGTCAAGAAATTATTGATGAGTTTCTGCGAATATCTCCTATTGCGTGGGCTCACATCGCCTTCACTGGTAAATACAGTTTTAAGAAAAGTAATGGCAAGATTGATTTTGCATTGATGGTTGAAGCCATGGAAAAACATTTGAAACAATATTTTTGGAAATCAGCAGCACCCGTACCAGACCTCCTATAATGAAAATGTTTATACCATTTTAGTTTAATTCTGCGCACATTGTTTGTCTGAGCTTGAAATCCCACTTTTTGGAGGTTCTTCTGCACGACCCCTTAAAGGCGGACCGTTCTTTTTTAGAGGTACCGCTTTTTTTTTCCGCAAAGATTTTTATGCAACCAGCTTTTTTCAATGCTTCGACTTGCGCATCAAAATTTTGATCAGTGGATGAGACCCTGGCATAACCGACAAGTTCCATGTTTTTAAAATTCCTATCAATAGATATTAAAGATTATGATATTAAACCATCAAATTGCCACCATCAACTTATATGATGGTTTTTTTTGCCTTGAATGGCAGGGATGGGGGTTTGTATCACAAGGGTGTACCCCATTGATAGCTTGGGGCGTGATTTGATCTGTAAGCAAATGTCTTATATACTAAATGTAAGA
>CAZITB010000227.1:0-2683 GCA_964542055.1 uncultured Candidatus Kuenenia sp. | reverse complement strand
CGGTCTGGAAACCATAGTTGAAACCAAACATGTGTACATAACCGTTAACACTGCCCTCGTCCAGCCCAAAGTTGAGATTGTCGCTTGTATCCCATGCCCAGAATCTAACAAAACGGTAGTGAGGTGCAAAACCATCAACGCCCATCAGGTTAGGAAGTGAAACCATTGCGCCGAATTCATGGAAATCAGCATCATCTGAAGAGTTGTCATACAGATGATAGTATGTCCAGTTAAGATCGAAATCCATCTGAGCTGCGTCATCTTCATAAAGTGAGAAGCCATAATTAACGGTGTAATCAAGTTTTTTCATATTCTGATGACCGTCACCTTCCAGTGGCCACTGACCTGCAACATTCAAACCGAACCCGTTGCCTAAATCAACGTTAACTGCCGGTACAAATGCCTGATCATCATCAGCGAACCAGTCAAGACCATAGAACATGTACTGACTTAGATAACTTGCGGATACAGATGTCTTCATGCCTGTATCCTGAGCAACAGCAACGCTTGTACTCAAAGCAACTGCTGCCAAAACCAACAATACTGTTACTTTCCTCATTTTTTGTCCCTTTCAAATTAATTGTTTACTCATTTTTTTGTAAACAGGTTTACATTCATTAGATACAATTTAACCTTATTTAAGGCCTTTATATTTTCATTAATCGGAAAAATCAAGATACTTTCTTGATTTTTTCTATAAAAAATTTGAATATAATTTTAGTCCATTTGCGTTATTAATTTTTCTTACAAATAACTAACCGTTTTATCTTCACTTGTAAAATCTGCCAATACTGCAAAAAGCAACTGCCGCGGTCTCTACTCGCAAAATATTGCGATTCAGGCAAAGCATCGCAGCTCCCTTTTCCATCAACAACCTTTCCTCATTATCGGTCATACCGCCCTCGGGGCCGATACAACCACATATATTTTCAGTAGAAAAATCAACTTTGTCAAGTGGTAAATCCTTTTTTTCTGGCGTGCATAAGGCAATCTTGTATTTTTGAGCCGATATTTTTGCAATTGCCTGCTCTAAAGCCGCAGGCTCATCTATCGCAGGCAAGAACAATCTGCCGCATTGTTTCATGGATGAAACAGCTATCGAATGCCATCGATCAGCCGCTTTTGCGCCTTTAGCCAGTTTAACAGTTCTTTCGTAAATTGTAGGTATTATCCAGTCCGCCCCCAACTCCGTACATTTGGCTATCAGCCACTCAAATCTGTCGCCTTTTGCCACGCTGACCGCAATTGCAAGTTTCCCATTTTTGCCAGATTGCTGAGTTTGAATGTTTTGCACCGTTAGGCTAACTTCGTTTTTTCCTATCTTTTCAATAACCGCATCAGCCAGCTTACCCAAACCATCGACAAGCTGGACCTGATCGCCGGGATTTAGCCGCATAACCCGGATATGTTTGGCCTCAGAACCGATAATTATGGCTTTTTGGCTTAGAATTTCAGGACAGAAAAATCTATGAAAACTCATATTTAAAAAAACCTTTTTGCTTTGCACTAGTATAGACAGTGTGGTAAATACGTAATAATCGAATAAATCTTCTTTACAGGTGAGATTATAAAGAGAATAGTAAATAAAACAATTGGCAATCCAAAAAATAAGCTTTTCTACGGAAAAGCTGCCGGTGTTATGGGGTTTTGCACTTCGATGGCGGTTTGCCCCCATGGAACAAATAAGCAGTGGCTTGAATTATCGCAAGTTGATCTTCATCTGAAAAAAGCAAAAAAAAGTCTGCATGGCCGCAAGATAGTTCAAATATCGGACCTGCATTATTCAAAAACCGTAAGTTCGAAGTATTTAAGGGCTTGTGTAAAAAAGATCAACGAACTCCAGCCGGACCTGGTTGTTATGACAGGCGATTATATTACCCATGATGTAAGGGGGAGGTATTCAGGGAAAATTTCTGAAATTTTGAAGGATCTCAAGGCCAAAAGCGGGGTTTACGCATCTCTTGGGAACCATGATTATGGGATTGAGGGCTATATCGGCACGCTGAAAAATAAAAGGGTGGAAAAGTTTATAGATAATATGAAAAGTGCCGGTATTGAGGTTTTGAGGAATGAATCTGCGGATGTTGAACTCAATGGACAGCTGATCCACCTGGTGGGGCTAGGCGATATATGGGCAAATGATTTCGATCCGGAAAAGTCATTTAAGGATGTCTCACCTGATGTTCCTACGATCGCTTTGACTCATAACCCTCACAGCGTAGAGCACTTACAACATCATCACTTTGATACTGCCTTGTGCGGGCATACGCATGGATCGAGGTTTATTTTTACTCCGGCGACCAACTGGCCTTTTGTGAGAAAAACCGAACATCAGTACCATCACGGCTTGTACCGGGTAGGGGATAAGAGCTTTTATGTCAACAGGGGCCTCGGCCGTATCGGCAGGGCGAGATTTGGGGCGCCGCCAGAGATTACCATTTATAATTTGCAATAGTTTTCATTACGTTTTGGGCGAAATTGTACCAAAGCTGCAAGCTCAAAAATGACACTAAGTTTTTAAGACTCGGGGTAACATTTCACGTAAGTCCTTTTTAATGCTAGGCTTAGATTGAGTTACGGTAAAATCAGAAAGTGAGCGGTTTTCGGCACTTTTGAGCGGGTTTTGGTCAGTTTACCCCAACTTTGACCCAACTTTGAGCCACTTTGCGCGATTTTCGGAAAA
>CAZITB010000226.1:0-2700 GCA_964542055.1 uncultured Candidatus Kuenenia sp. | reverse complement strand
TGTGTCAGGGAGCTTGAAAAAACAAGAAGGGTGCCACACAACGCCGAATGTGACATGGTGGCAAATATCAAATTTATGTTCCTGATGCAGCTTTTGAGCAATTGACAATATTTTATACTGCCATATCTGGTGATAAATATGGATACCACGATTCTTTTTTTTCCAAAACCGTGCCCAATCAGGTAGATCGTAATAAACGAAATGAAGATTACTTGCAGGTGATACGGCTGTTGCGCTTTCAATAGCTTCACGGTTGTTCGCTCGTGTAATGACCCACGTTTCATGAAAGCGAGCAACTTGGTGCACCCATTTCCAGCCAACTTCCGGCTCCGAGCCCTCACCGGGCGCACAGGCGTACGCAGAAAACAGTATTTTAAGTTTTTTATTCTTCATTGCCTTTTAATTTTGCGATAACAAGTATTGTTCCCCCGAACTTTGGAAATACTTTAAGGAAACTATATGGCATAAAAAATATCATTTTCTGTGTAATAGTTACCAGACGCTTTTCATAACATGTATAATAGTTGCATATATTATAACCGTGGCGTAGAAGGATATTTTGTAGACCGCCGATGTTATACATTGCGACATGCTGATTCCCTTCTTGAAAAACACCAAAAGAATATCGAATAAAATTCAAAACACCAAATGAATGCGGTACACTTATCAATACTAAGCTGTTTCCATTAATAAAATGTTTTATTCCTTCTAAAGCGAGACCGGGATTGCTTATATGTTCCATTAAATCACTAAATAGAATGATGTCAAAATAATCAAACGTCATTTTAATGCTGATTTTTTCCAGTTTTTCAACATCACCGATATATAGATTAGGACTGTCATACGTCTTTTGATATCTTGATATTGCTTCGCCATCTAAATCAACCCCGTAAAGAGTTCTTGCCACATTGCCAACTTTAAAATGCAAGTGTCTTTCTCTTGTTTTTACTTTTTGATCAACAGACGCATCGGTTTCACCAATACAGCCAAGATGCAGAACCGTCCGATCGGTACAATATTTGATGATCAGAGGATCTCTGGCAAAAAAACCGTCTGGCGATTGTAATTTTACTGGCATAATATTACGCTTCCCTTTATTTAAGCTTTCCTGTCTATAATAGACGTAACCTTTCTTCAGTCCGTTCGCCCAGAATATTGAGCACATGCTTATTCACATCGGCCACAACATTGCCCAATGGCTGAGAGGCGTCGATTATTACCGCATTTTTCAGTATACCAGCTACTTGCTTATAACTCTCAACCTGCCGAACGCATTCATTATACGGGACCTCTTTTTTACGTTCCTGGATAATGTCCGCTGGGGCATGGAGAAATATTAAAACGTCAGGTGAAGGAAGAATTTGTGATAAAGCATTGACCAACCAAAGAGGGCCGCCGTATCTGAAGCGCTTTCGGTCAGCCATGATATCCTGAAAATACCTATCAAACAGGATAAAAGTTGAAAAAATTTTCTTCCAACGAATGACGGTAAAATGACCTATAAAATAATCAAACCAGATATAAAATAGTTTTATTGAAGATATAATGAGACTGTATTCTTTATAAACGTGCGGGTTTGTCACTGTGCCACTGTCAACGGCGGATCGGGCTGGCAGTAGATAAGGCCGGAGATGATAGTTAGCTTTCTTTCTAAAGGCAGGCGATAGCGATTCAGCCACCGCATTAAGAACACTGCTTTTACCGGTGCCGTCAGGCCCTAAAAAAGAAACGACAAAACCGGTCGGCAAGAGTACGCGCCGTACCCGGCGCAGGAACTCGCCCAAAAGGCCCTGCAGCGTTACCCGCACATTGCGATGGATGGATTTTTGTAGTTGCTGAATGTTTACAACAATCTGTTGCCATTCGTTAGTCTCAGCGGCGTTCTGGATTAACCGGCTATCGTTTTGATCCCAAAATTTTTTGACATTACTCAAGCACCCTTCGGGATCTTTTTCCCACTGGCGGTGCAAATGCCTCGATTGTTCAAGGTTCAGGCCGCCTTTATCAATTTTCTTCAAAAGATAATAGATGAACTCTGCCGCGGGTTCAGGTACAAAAAAACCTTTCCCATTACCGTTACTTTCTGTTGCTTCTTCGCGGTGCGTCAACAATTCATCGGCTTGTAAAAACAGCTTGGCTTTTCGATAATAATCGCCGCATATATCGAGTTTCAAGAATCGAGGAAGATTATTTTCCCACCATTGGACAACATAATAAAAAGCGTTGTTTTCATGCTGAAGGCACTGAACCAGGCGAAAGTCTTGCGCCTCACAGAAAGATAGCATTATCCCGTGAAGAGACTTTACCTTTTTCTGGGGCACAATAATATCAACATCCCCATCGATGGCATCGGAGAAACCATCGGTATCACCAACAATACAGTAAGGTACCCGTTTTGTTTCAAGAAAGTTAAGAAAACAGATTAAGACGGTTGAAGCATGTAATACCATTTACTTTCTCATCCTCATAATTCTTGCAGGATTCCCCGCCACGATGGCCCACTCGGAAACATCCTTTGTAACAATGGCGCCGGCACCGATAATTGCATGTTTCCAATAATAAGCCTGAGTTTTATTGTTTCACGTTGGCCGGGCCAGACATCATCACCGATGGTTGCTGGTTGGTAGCGGTCGTTCCTATTCTGAATATAAACAAGATTAGGTATTATTCCGATTTTTTATAATATAAAATGTGCTTCCC
>CAZITB010000225.1:0-2700 GCA_964542055.1 uncultured Candidatus Kuenenia sp. | reverse complement strand
TAAGTCATTATATAAAAAGAATTTAGCTCGCGCCACTAAAAAATCTCACTCACCTGGCCAATCCATTCCAAAAAAATTGGTATCGACTTTATAGTTGAATTTGTCCTTTGTAATATCAATCAGTCTTACATACTGACTATCAGCTTTTTCTAAAAGGACAAAGTGCCGTTTCCCAGGTAGATATAAAATGATTTCACAGCCTCTTAGATTTTGCAATCCGGAAATATCAGTCTTTATAGCTTTCGCATATAAACCATTATTTTGAGCCAATTGTTTCAAATCTAATAAGGATGAATTCCCGTTTATGTCAACGATGTTGCTTAAGTTCAAGTCATCTATCGTTTTGCCGTACTGACGCATAACAAGCTTCATAGCTGCTGTTGCACAGTTCTGTTGATTATTACCTTGATCGGCCAGATATTCCATTCTATCAGCAAATAAATGTTCTGAATTCGTGTAACCTGACTCTATATATTTTTGGCCTCTGGGAGTTACTGAAGTAAAACGTTCAACTGAAGTTTCAGGCAGAAAATTAACTCTGAAGCTGTCCTCGGAGAGTACATTTATGTCCACTGAAACAAACTGCCAAGTATCTTTTGAAATCAGTTTATTTTGATAATCATCGAATTTTTCAAAAACCATTAATTGAGGAACCCAAAAACCATCGTAATTGACATAGTCTGAATAGATTTTACTAACTGTAGTTCCATTCAATTTATTCGTAACACAGGAACTTATAGCATAATCCTTATCAGGCAATAAAGTCAAAATAACTTCGTTCCCTGTATTATCAAAACTGCTGAAAACAAGTGTCACCTGAACTTGGCCATCGACAGTTTCCTCAGTTGCGATACATTGCATGCTTGCTAAATTCTCATAAGTATAGTATCCGTATCCCCACGGGATAAGGCCTATTTTAGCCTCTCCACCTAAATTTGTTGGCATACTGCCCGCTTCATCAATAATTGCCGATTCCATTGAGGGGGTATACATTATGAATTTAGTTCCATCCCAAGCAAAGATACGTTTTTGATTCCATTCAACCCTAAAATTATCAGTCAAGAAATTACTTTCGAGGTCTTTACCAGGTGTAACCGAATCATTTCGACTTAGAACACTAATTTCCCTGTAAAACTTATCACCAGTAAATTTCATTACGTTTTTCGTTTTCATTGTGGAATCATTCGAAAGTTTATATTTGATATTGAATGGAATAGCATCTAATCTCATCTTCTGTAAAGCTGGGTCTTTCAGTTTTTTATTCGTCGTATTTGCATATTCTTCAAGTGCTTTTTTGGTCTCGAAAGCGATTTCATTTGAGTCTGTGGTTATAGCCGACTTGATTTCTTCGTGTTCAGCTATGATAGTACCGGCTGGTATCCAGGTATTTCTTGGGTTTGCAGTCAACTGGCTGAAAATATTTAGAACTTCTGTTCTATCAAGTTCTCTCTGTGCGAATAACATTGTGTTGAAAAAAAACAATATGAGTGATATGGCGATTTTCGTTTTCATAACTTCGCTCCTTGAAAAAATGAAATTTTAAATTAAAAACTTGCGCAAAGTTTTACAATTAACATACCCCAAGACGATTTGAAAATAGAAAACATTGATGTGTTTTTTTAAAAAAACTTCCCCCCTGCTATGTTCCTATTTAGTTTTTTCCAGCCAATAATCTGTAAATTCTACTAAATCTATAATATCGATACTGTTGCTGTCATCGAAATCTACCATATGGCAATTTTCATCGCTTTCACAGTCAGTTACAAGCCAATATTTAGCTAGAACGACAAAATCATCGAACCCTACCACATTGTTTTCAGATATATCCCGAGTTTTGACATGATTTAGAACAATCGATTCTAAAAAAGTTGGGGTACCATAGGGAGGATTTGTCTGATATAAATTTACAGTGCAGCTCCCCAAATCAATTGCATTATAATCTACCAGGAACCAGTCACCGGCATCAGGTCCTGTCGTTATAGGGTCTTTGGCCGCAATAAACTGAACACCCTCTACGCTAAATCCAAGCTCATACCAGTTTGATTCTGCCTCATATTCAATAGACGCGAAATCCCCTGCCGCTGGTAAAATAGAAGATGAAGGTCTATTGTAGTAATCAGCACTCAAAATTGCTTGAGTGGTATTACTATCTTGCAAAACGAGACTGCCGTAGTAGTGGTCTGAAAAAGATTGCGTGGAAAAAATGAGAAATTTCAGTTGGGTTCCGACCATAATATCAGAATATTTGAGAGCAGTTTCACCGTCTGAATAGAATAATTTGGTGCTGACCTGGGAATATGTAAGTGTTGCAAGTGACAAATGCAAACAAAATGTAAACACAAACACTCTTTTCTTCATTTCCTCGCTCCGAAAATTTTAACATATTATAAAAAACCGTATTCAAAAAGTCAAGAATAAGCAATAATTCTAATCTGGAAGGTTGAAGTAAGTGAAAATAACATTTGTAAATGATACGATTCTGTCATAGTAAACTAAAGTTGTTGACAGGCCTTTGCATATTGGGTTAAATATTTAAGTCAGGATTCAGGGTTATGGACATGCTGCCTAAGGGTAGCGGGTTTGTCCCATTGCAGACGGGACTAACCTTTTTATAGGTATTAAAATTACCTATTTCGCGGTTTGCTGGTGAGTGAGATTTTTTAGTGGCGCGAGCTAAATTCTTTTTATATAATGACTTAT
>CAZITB010000224.1:0-2713 GCA_964542055.1 uncultured Candidatus Kuenenia sp. | reverse complement strand
AAGTTGCCTATTTTAACATTTTGAATTTTTATGAAAATATCTGTGAACGGTTACCATATTTTTATCATACCTTCCAAAAATATCATAAAGTAACACCAAAAATTTACCGTAAAAAACACTTACCATTAGGATAAGTTTTTACGATCGCTTGGCAATCCCAACAAGCTCCTTTCAGACATTTTAAATAAGCTTGCTGAAAAAACTGTTTTTCATTTTTTTTATCAATAATCCTGTTCTACCAATAGGATATTATCTGTCATGCCCGTACCTTCCCGGTGAAAAGCTTCCTGATCACCAGTCTAACAAAATACGCCAACGCTGGGGAGTTGAACGCTTTAAAAAGATATTCTTTGAAATTGTAAAACACAACAAGATAAATCGTGGTGGACCGATGAAATTTGAAGGTGGTATAATCAGCAATGAAAAAGCTAATATTTACAGTTAATAAGTTGGTTTGCCATCAATAATACCGATAAGCTTGCTATTGTCCTAAATACAGATAGCAAAGAAAAAAAATTGACGATATACATTTAGTAATTGTTTCAATTAAAGTTAAGGTGAAACACCAGCTATATATTTCCTACTATTATTTATCACAGCATCGGTCTGTTTTGAAACATCCTGCACATATCTTGTGGCCATTTGCAGATTGGCGTGACCAAGAAGCCGCTGAACTGAAAACGGGTCTCCAGATCGGGCTGCTAATGTTGCTGCTGTTCTGCGTAAGCTGTAAAAGCCGGTACCTTTGGGAACATCTAATTGGGCCTTCTTTATCAATCTTGAAAACTTTGTCGAGATAGCGTTAAAGGTCGTGTACTTTATATCACCATTTTCATCTTCCGAAGAAACCGTTCGCACAAATGGATTCCCTCTTGATGTATAAAATACAAAACTTCCTTTCCGATGTATTTTTTTCAAAGCTTCGATAGTTTCGGGCCAGAGTGGTAAATTTCTAGATATGCCTGTTTTTCCTCGAGGTAATTCCACCCGATTATTTTCAAAATCAAGATGCTTCCATTGAAGCTGTGAACAGTCAGTACACCCAAATCCGCAATTTAATCCTAACCAGATCATAGCTTTCATTTTATCATCTGCCAATTCTAATAATTTAGTAATTTGCTGCGATGAAAAAGTTGCTCGTTGCTGATGAATTATTTTGCATCTACTAATTGCATCAATATTTGGGATATTTTTAAGTATATCGTTTTTTCTGGCCCAGTGAAACATCGCCTTTAAAATACTAATGTGCAGATTTATACGATTAGCTGATTTATATCGACTTTGAAGCTTATGTTTATACCTTTGCAAGTCTAATGTTGAAATTTCACTTATTTTTTTACTAGGGCCAATGAAAGATGACAGCTTTTTAAGGCATAAACTCTGATCATTATAATGCCCCGCAGTTACATTTCCAGCTTGAACTTTTGATGACTGAAATTTTAGATAACTTTCACAAAGCTGTTGCAGGTCCATATCGTCTGATCTTGAGATAGGCTGCTCAACACTTCCATGTAACTCAGAAGCTTTCTCCAGATATTTCTCGAGAGCTTGTTTTCTATCAGAACCAAAATAGTAAATTTTACCCTTAATCTTTTTACAATACTGGCCAGTTGGATGACGAGTCAAAGGAAACTTATCAGAACGAGTTTTTCTTTTTGAATTTTCCATTTGAACACCTTTAAATAAGGATTACACTTTCATTTAAAAATCCAATAAGTTGTAGCTGTGGTTGTAATTTTCAACTGGACGTGTAAAATCGTAAATCACAACAAATTGAATAACATCAACTTATGTTTATTATACGCAATTTTATGAAAATGGTTATATAATCCTATTGTCTTACAGTTATGCCAACTTTTGAAACTTTTCCTCAACCATTCACCAAAGATATTCTCAACAACATTTGTAAAAAACAGGTCGATTTGCCATCTGTCACGCAAAACAGTTGATTGTTTATAAAGCAAAAATGTGTTTGTCGGTTATGGAAGACAGAAAATACCTAACTGATCGGCACTATTCAGTGGGAACTGACACCAGACCAAACTTAAAAGAAAAAATAGCCCAAATTCACGGTCATGATTCCAGACAGAGCCAATTTGTTAGTGAACTTGAAAAAATGCTCGCAAATGAAGAGACTTACCGACCCGCTGCTGATAAATTCAAGAACAGAATAAAATACCGGCTCAACAGCCCGGCAAATGCTGATGGATTAGTTGATGAATTTATAAACTCCGGTTATATCGGCGCTCTTGAAAGGCTTACAACACCATCATCGGGTAAAGATCTTGATTTTTATGAAGATTTCGCATCAAGTCATAATATGACTCACCCTGAAGCTGTATTGTTTGGCCCGTTTGGAACCGCGAGAAGAGCCTTTAAGGATTGGCAAAAACAGCAAGCTCTGCGAGGCCAGCACAGAAGTTCTTACAGGCCCAAAGATGAGGCAATGGCAGAAGCTTATGATAACGCATTTAATAACACCCGTAGGTATCCGAGAAACCGAAATAAACGCGGTGAAATTGAAGAGATGCAATTGGACGAAGATTTCTCAAGACTTCCTGAAGGTATAGAAAGTGAGATTTCCAAGGCCTTTGGCAGATACAGACAGCTTTATATGAGTGGTTGGTATAAAGGCAGCAAACGGCTTGAAGGTGAAATTCCATATGATATCTTAGAGGCAATGACCATAGAACTTCTAAATAAGAAGGATAAA
>CAZITB010000223.1:0-2808 GCA_964542055.1 uncultured Candidatus Kuenenia sp. | reverse complement strand
TTGCTGTCCCACTGGACAGATAAAAATTATCCATTATTTCTGTGAACGGTTACATTATTTTTAATTTGTAGTTTTTTTATATTATCAAAAATTGGTTTTGCTAGATTAGTAAATTCATCAAGTAATATCTTATTTGGCAACAAAACCTTTAATGCTTCAAATTTCCCCTTGTTTAAATTTACCATTGTTGCTCCATTAGAGCCATACTGTTCAATAGTCTGCTTTAAGCCAACTAAGGTGTAATATAGATACTCTCGATAATTTTCAAATTTAGGAATGATAGAGTTTATTTGTTGATTAGTTTGCGATGGTTGGCTTGTAATTGTAACCACACCTGCTGTTCCAATACAACTCACGCATAAGCTATTTTCAGGTATAATTTTATTTAGCTGTGATTTAACACCAATTTCAGACAAACCCTCATTTGTGCTAATGCAAAAAATATTATTATGCATATCTGGTGTTTTAATAAATGGCATGAAATTACCAAAGTTTTCAGGTTTTTTCTTACTTGGCGTTTTCCCTGTTATAACTTTGCCATAATAGGAAAGGTTGATGACTTCCCATCCCATGGGGATTTTGCCGAGGGGGGAGTTGACGAATTTTGTTTTTTCATGGCCGGGGAATTTGAAATCAACAAACCATTGTTTATAAATCCGCTTAGCCATCTCTTCGAGTATCTTTATCCGCCGAGTGTTATTTTCAATCAAATCATCATACGCCTCCAATATCGAAGCTATCCGCTGTTGAGTTTTTAAAGGTGGTATTTTTATTTCAAATTTCTTAAAGTCTTTTAAAATAATTCTAGGCAAAGCGACACCTGAAACATACCCACTCATAGCTTTTTTGACAGATGGACTTGATAAATATTTTGCTAAATAATAAGGGTTAATTTTGTATTTATTTGGCCGAAGAATTGCAATTGAGGATAAAATAACTAAATCGATGTTATTATTCCACACAAAAACATGTTTAAGATAGCTACCGTCCTTGGCTATTAACACATCATCTTTTATTGGCTTGCAGTCATTTTTAACTAAATTTCTGTACTCATCGTGACTAATCAATCTGCAAGTTTCAAAATTAAAACCATTTTCGGTCATATCTTTCACGGAAGCCATCAAAAATCCATTGACCACGGATTTAGGGCTTCTATGTGAACCATCTGTTATCTTTAGGCAAACTTCATCCAGAGTTGTATTTATCCAGCTTGCCATCACCTCTCCAGCAACTCATTAACATTTCTGGTTATTTGTTTTTCCAGCTTATGTGCTTCAGTGGTTAAAGCTATAAACTCATCATTTAGCTTTGCCAGTTCCTCGTGAAAATCGCCGTCATCTTCTATTTTTTCAGCTACGCCAACATAACGACCAGGATTTAGTGACCAGTCCTGTTTTTGAATTTCATCGATAGTAGCCACTCTGCACAGGCCGGGTATGTCTTTATATTTTTCTTTACCGAAAATTTCCAGCAGACGTTTTTTACTTTTTTGGGTATATTCGCAATCTTCGTCCCTGTACAGCCTGACAATATTTGCGATAAACTCAATATCATCTTTTCTAAAGTCCCTGTGGGCACGGTCGATTTGATGATATATTTCCCTTGCATCAATAAATAACACCTTATCGGCTCGGTCTGTTTTGGATTTTCCTTTATCAAGGAACCATAACGTGCAAGGCAGAGTAACGGTATAAAAGAAGTTCGGCCCAATGGCTACAATACAATCAACGCATTTTTGTTCTATCATTTTCTGTCTTATAAGCAGTTCGGAACTTCTTGCATCGGCTGCCGAGTTTGCCATAACAAAGCCCGCTCTGCCGGTAGATTTCAATGCGCTGTAAAATATCTGTATCCACAGGTAATTTGCGTTATCAACATTTGGCATGCCAAAGGGAAAGCGGTTGTCCTTTTCCAGCCTTTTCTTATCAACACTTTTCATGTTGAACGGCGGATTAGCCATACAGAAATCAAACCTGCCTACTGAATTGTGCAAGTCGCTGTAAAATGTGTTGGTTTCTCGAATATCGCCGGACAAGCCATGAACAGCAAGGTTCATCTTAGCCAGGTTTACCGTCGCTCCTGTTTTTTCCTGTCCATAGATGGAAATTTCAGAGCCGGGATTTCTTTGATGTTCCTTTATAAATTCTGCACTTTGCACGAACATACCACCGCTACCGCACGCAGGGTCATAAATCCTGCCATGATACGGTTCGATTATCTCAACAATAAGACGGACAAGGCAGGTTGGCGTAAAGAATTCACCGCCTTTTTGACCCTCTGCCATTGCGAATTTGCCGAGGAAGTACTCATAAATCCTTCCGAAAGCATCTGTTTCAATATCTTCGGGCAAGCCGTTGATTGTTTTTAGCAATTCTATTAGCAGTTCATTATTAAGCTGATTATAGTTTTTCGGCAATGTACCTGTAATATCAGGGTTTTCCGTTTCTACATCTTTCATAGCGTTGTTAAGCGCTCTGCCAAGATTGGAACCCTCTGGAAGTTCGATGATTGAGGAAAACCTTGCCTCAGGCGGTAAATATAGTACGTTCGCAGCTTGATAATCTGTCTTACCGATGCTCCTGCGACTGTTTGCCTTTTGTTTTGCTAATAGCTTTTCAGCACGGGTAAACTTTATATCGGCGTACTTGAGAAAAATAAGACCAAGCACAGGCGGTGCAAATTCGGATGGTTTAAGGCCAGAATTGGCCCACAATTGATTCGCAGAATCCCAAAGTTTGTTTTCAAACCCTAAAATAGCTCCATTCGTCTCTTTGGCCATAAAATACCCACTGTTAAAAATCCATTTTG
>CAZITB010000222.1:0-2817 GCA_964542055.1 uncultured Candidatus Kuenenia sp. | reverse complement strand
ATAAAAATTTGAAAGAGTTTTCAAGCCTAAAGGCTTTCGGACTATAACCGACTTTTCGATTACGCCCGCATAGGAGATTTTCGCCTCCAGAGTTTTCTCCAGCACATAAGTGCTCTACTACTAACAGTTTTCTCCATGGCTCAAAGGAGCCTTCACCCTTTTAAAATTGATCAAACCACTGTTCGGTTTCGGTCCGATCAATAAGATCATAACTTCAAAACTAAAACATATATTCAACACTTTATCAGTGTTTGAACTCTAGGCTGGGTTAATGAGCCTTTGTAAACTCTAATGAACCCAGCTTGGAGGGGAGAAACTTATTAAATTTTCAAATATTCTATCGCGGCCTCATGCCGCGTTTTTTGTTGAAGCCTGGGTTTGGGCAGTTCAAGACAGTCGTCACCGCTTTAACAAACCCAGTCTTTTCGGAGGAGAAGAAATTTATTATAATCGCGGACAATCCGCGTTTAAAATCGTGCCGGGTCTGAACAACTTCATTTGATCACAATTCGGTCGACAAACCCAGCTAGGGGGGGAGAAAACTCTTATTTCATGAGCGTCCCGATACATTAACATGGCTTAGCCATGATTGCTCTTTTCTGGGTATAGACGCGATCAGTCACTGTTCGGCCGATACCCAGTTTTGGAGGAGAAGAAGAGTTTGCTAGAGTTTTCTTCACGCTCAACAAGAGATCAATCTCCGCACCTTATCTGGTTTATATGCTGTTAGTTGGAGCCAATGAGACTTCAGGTATTTTCATCATGTTGGAAATGACCTTGATCAGATCATCGCCTGAGGTGTTTTGCGAGACAACGGCATTGACACCAACAGATCTTGCATTGATTTCCTGATTTAAATTTTCAGGATTCACAATTGCAATGCTATGGATGTCAGGCTTTATGTGTTTTAGTCCACGCAAGAACTTGCCGTCGGGCATATCCTGGAGATCCCAGCTGCAAACTACAGCATTAATATTTGCATTTTTCAAAGAGCTTATTGCTTGTTTGCCTGTGGCGAAACTTAAAAGCCTTACAGGCATTTTTTGCAGGTACTGATTAAACTTTTCAACACCTACTGTTAGTACTTCACCTTGAACGAGAAGATTCATTTTTTACCTCTTAAAAAACTTACTGCTTTCTAAGAGCTTTCTCCGTTTCCCGTTACGTATTACATATATAACAACGTGCGTGCCAGAAGAGAGAAAATTTGCAAAATATTTTTAAGTGTCTGTTTTTAATGAAGTTATGATGGCATGTATTTTCGATAAGATTTCAAGGCTAAAATCGAGGATCGACGGTTTTGGTCGGTGAAATTTTCAGGTTTGTTTGTAAGTGCGGGTTTTAGTTGAATTTAAAAAAAAGCGACCAGTTTGGCTGGCACTGTCCATAATGGTCGGTAAATTAGGATAGATGAAAATTGCTGTAATAATTTACTTTGAATCAGTTTTGATATTATATTTTTCGATTAACCTGTTGAAGGCTCTTCGTTCGAGACCCAATATATTTGCAGCTTCGATTTTGCGTCCGCCGGTGTATTCGAGTGCATCGATAACGAGCTTTCTTTTAGCGTCTTCAATCGTTGGAATCTTGTGTTTAGCAGCAGGACTGACGTTGTTTAACATTATTTCCATCGGCAAAACAGCAGGCAATATTTTTTCGCCGGGGCTAAGTACATAAGCTCTTTCCATGGCGTTTGAAAGTTCTCTGACGTTTCCAGGCCAATTGTGGTTTAGTAACAGGTCCTGGGCGCTTTGGGATAAAAATTTAGGTGTTTCGTTGTAGAAGTCGGCCTGATTTTTGAGGAAGTAATCGGCTAAGAGCAGAATATCATCTTTTCTGTCCCTAAGCGGTGGTACATCTACGGTTACGACGTTTAGGCGGTAGTAGAGGTCCTCTCGGAACTGGCCTTTTTTGACCATTTCCATTAGGTCGCGGTTGGTGGCACAGAGTACCCTTATGTCGATATTGTGAGGTTTTGTTGATCCGACCGGTGTTACTCGCGATTCCTGAAGAACACGGAGGAGCTTGGCCTGGAGGTCGAGCGGTATTTCGCTGATTTCGTCGAGGAAAATGGTTCCGTTGTCGGCTGCGCGGAAGAAACCGAGCGTGTTATCAACCGCTCCGGTAAATGAGCCTTTGACATGTCCGAAAAGCTGGCTTTCGAATAATTGTCCCGTTAAAGTGGTGCAGTCAACAGGTATGAAGATATTTTCGGCGCGGTCGCTGATGGCGTGGATTTGTCGGGCGACAAGTTCTTTACCTGTGCCGGTTTCACCTTTGATTATGATAGAGCATTTTCGTGAGGCAATAGCGCAAATGGTCTGTTTTATTGACTTGAACGCGTTTGACTGACCTAAAAATCGCTGATCGCCAATAAATCCAAAAGAGCTCTCTTCTTCATGCTCCTGGTTTCCAAAATTTTCTTCAAATTTTGATACCATGACACTCCATAATTGTTTGCGCATTAACAGCGCAATCCAACGGTTAATAGATTTAACCGCAATTTCCATTTTGTGGGAAAACCTGGTTAAGAAGTGCCAAGCTTTCTCCACCTCCAATAGTAAATTCTAACCTAATATTGGGGGAATTTCAATGTTTTTTTGGTATTTAACTGATTTCTAATAGTAGTATTGCTTAAAAAGGTCCTAAAAAAGCTAAGATTTTTGAATTTTAAGGCTATTTTAGCTTCTCAAATCTTATTTTGCTTGTCCAAATGGGGCGTTGCTAATATGATTTAGATAGAGTTGAATTCATTGGAAAGGGGAATTTATGATCGATTATGGGGCCGTCGAGATCTGCTCGATACCCTGGGCCTGC
>CAZITB010000221.1:0-2827 GCA_964542055.1 uncultured Candidatus Kuenenia sp. | reverse complement strand
GGTTTTTTGCCCTGGCCCGATGGGAAGAATGAAAGAATGTACGGCTTTTCATTTTTGACCAGCGAATCACGCTCGATGGTTTTCGAAATTTCATTGATCTTACCGGCTTTGAACCAGAAGCTGAAATTTCTTATGCCATAATCGATATAGTTAATGGCTCGGTCTTCGGGCACAATAGATTGGCTATCATTACTCATGTTAGAATATACCGCTGAACGGATAAGTGAAAGGCTTACGGTGGCTTGGCCGTTTACGATATTGAGGTCTGAACCGTAAGTCCCATCGTTTATGAAACCAAGCATTGCATCGTTTTCCCTGGAAAGCAAGGCTGTCCATTTTTGCGCAACAGATTCTCTTCCGTTTACTTCCAGTTGTTCAGTTCCATAAGCGGTCTGGCCGAGGTAGTCGCCCTGATCAAATGCGGAAGGTACTGCAAGTTTGAGCATTTTGCCCTTTTCCCGCCATTCCACAACCATATCCACGCCTATCTCGCTGCCGGATTTGGGCAGAGAGTAGTACTGACGAATTACTGAGCTGCCGTATTCGAGCATGACTTCAATCAATGTTCTTACAGGCCCATCTTCAATGACTCGAACAGAGTCGAGGTTTTTGGCGGAAACGCTTGAGTACTGCGAGCCTTTGTTTTTGGACATCAGTTTGAACTTGCCGATCCGTTTTGTATAGCTATGGTCCAAAGCACCCCATGGGTTTTCGTTATCCTCAATAACTACAGGTGCGAAAGCTCCGGGGCCGACATAGTCAACTCCATCAACGCGGTACTTGTCAATAAGTCCTGTTCGGGTGTTAATCACTACATGAAGATTATCGTTTTTGAAAACGATGTTGTTGTTTCTATCCCGTTTGACTTTTGGTTTCGGTTTTTCTTTGATAAGCTCGATCTTGCAATCAAAGCGGTTCATTTGCGAAGGCTCCAGCTCTGCCTCGAATAATACCCGTTTACGCCACTGGATGGGGATGTTTGAATATTCTTTTTCATCCTGTGAATTCAACAATTTATTATTATTGTACACCTGGATATGCTTGAAAGGTTCGAAGCTGGACATATCAGGCAGATTGAATTCGCACTGGAAGATATCTTTCACCTTGTACGGATGAGGATTGTAAATCATGATTGGTATGGTGTTGGCTTTGGCTTTTGGCTGGCCTGATGAAAGCGCAAAAAATGCCCTGGCTTTGAGCCTTGAAGTTATTTCCAGACCATGGTCCATTAAACTTATGGCATCTTCTTCGGCAGGCTTGATCGATGATCCCGGAAGGATATCGTGAAACTGTGCGAAAAGCATATCTTCGATCGCGTGGTCCAGTTCCTGTTTTGGATATTTCATCAAACCATTTGCTGTGGCGGCAGCTGCCATTTTTTCCAGCGAGAAGACTTCATTTTCCAGCTGCCTGTATTTCTGTTTTATTCTTATGCAGGATGTATAACAGCCCGGGGCCCAGGGGTTGAGCTGTTTTTCAATTATAGGAAAGTCTTTTTTGCGTTTGGAAATTTCTTTGAAGTAATCATCTGGAGTTGAATGTTTTATTTCAACATCTTTGGCTTTCTTGATTAGTTTATTTACATCTTTGAGGTCTTTTTTGGATGGGCCGCCGCCGTGATTACCCATTCCCCAAAGTATTGCCAAAGTATCAGTTTCAGGCAGAAATTCGCCTATTCTTTTTTTGATGGTTTTAGCAGCTTCGCCGATCATTGTATTGTACCAGCCGCTGTATCTGCGAGCTAAAATTTGTGAACCGTCAAACCCTTTCCACATAAAATCGCCGGGCAGGTCGATCCATTCTGGCATAGGTCTGCCGAAAAGATAGCTGTCGTAGCCGCTTTTTGCCATTATTTGTACAAGGCCTCGAGAATGGCCGAAAGAGTCAAAATTTATTGCCGAAGTTGGCTCAACATTGAAATGTTTTTTGAAATATTTTCGCCCTGCCATTATTTGCCTTACAAATCCTTCGCCGCTTGGCATGTTGCAGTCGGGTTGTAAATACCAGCCGCCCATGATGTGCCATTTGCCGGCTTTGACTAATTTTTTGATCAATTCGAAAAGCTGCGGTTCATATTCCTGTATCCATTTATAAAGAATAACTTCGTTGTGATTGAAAACGAACGTATTATAATTTTCGCACATTTCGGCGGCTATTCTGAAAGTTGACATTGCTTCAGCGGCACCTTCGGGCCACTGCCAAAGCCAGATAGGGTCAAGGTGGGCGTTACAAATCAAGTGCACTGTCTTTTTAGCCATACTTATTCCTTTTACAAATACTAATGTTGTGAAGTTGTTATTGCCTGGCCGATGCAGGTCGCAGGCATTTTAACTTAGTCAGGGATATTATTCAAATTTTATTCATGCATTAAATAGCACGAATCTACTTGCAACTGGGCAGCTTTTACTGTAAATTAAAATTCTTATAAGTCGGCTGATTTTCCGGCTTTTTTCATTGATTTCAAAGCAATAAAGGTATATAATCTTTTATTCAGAATCAGCGGCGGCGTAGCCAAGCGGTCTAAGGCGACGGTTTGCAAAACCGTTATTCCCCGGTTCGAATCCGGGCGCCGCCTCTTTTTTATTCATTTCTTTTTAATATTCTATCATCACCTGAATATCTTTAAATTTAGATATTTTTGCGCAAAAAAAACCCTGCATCCGAAGACACAGGGTTTTAATATCAAGAACAGTTGAACTCCGCACAGCGAAAGTCTGACATAACATCGATCGGTTATGGCATAATTGCCCCGATCAAGTTTCTAGTTATATCCCTAGAAAGGAGGTGATCCAGCCGCAGGTTCCCCTACGGCTACCTTGTTACGACT
>CAZITB010000220.1:0-2831 GCA_964542055.1 uncultured Candidatus Kuenenia sp. | reverse complement strand
GATTGTGCAAACCATCGGCGGTTTCAGTCTTGGCGAATCGGACATGGTCCGCCGGGCAATGGGCAAGAAAAAGATCGATCTGATCAAACAGTACAACAAAGAGTTCAGTGAAGGGGCTGCCAAGCAGGGATTTAGCAAAGAAAACGCCAGCAAGCTTTTTGATTTGATCGAAAAATTCGCCGGTTACGGGTTTAACAAATCCCACTCCGCGGCGTATGCGATGATTACGTATCAAACCGCGTGGCTGAAAACACACTACCCTCAGGAGTTCATGGCCGCGCTTTTAACCAGCGAGCAGGATAATACAGACAAGATCGTAAAATATATCGACGAGGTCAAACGCCTTGGCATTCAACTCTTTCCCCCTGATATCAACCGCTCTATCGTTGAATTCAGCGCCACAACGCTGGATGGAGAAGATGTGATCCTGTTTGGCTTAGGCGCTGTCAAAGGCCTTGGCAAATCCGCAGTGGCTCCCATCCTGGAAGCCAGACGTGAGGGGATGTTTGAGGATATGAACGATTTTATCGGCCGCATTAACGGCAGCAAGGTTAATAAAAAAGCGTATGAATCGCTGATCAAATCAGGAGCGTTTGACCGCTTTGAGTATAATCGCGCCACCATGCTTGAACAGATTGAAACCATCGTACAAACCGCTTCCACTGCTAATAAACTCAAAGCCGATATCGGTAATTCGCTTTTTGGCGATGACGAGGATATGACCAAGGTCGAACTCAAGCTTGATACGCTGCCCGAATTTGACCTTAAAACGATCCTTGAATTTGAAAAAGCCACCCTTGGCATCTACGTCTCCGGACACCCGCTTGATGAATTCAGAGAGCAGCTGGATCAAATCAACTATACCCTTTCCAGTGATCTTGAAAATATCGCAGACGGGCAAAAAGCGCTGTTTGTGGGCAAGGTTGAAAGCGTAACCGAAAAGATCAGCAAAAAAGGCAATAAATTCGGCATTTTGCATCTGATGGATTTGCACGGCGAGATAGAGGTGATGCTCTTTGCCGATTACCTGGCCCAGCTGGAACAGATGGATCAGGACCAGCCAATCGCCATCCGTACCACTATTACCAAAGATGATCAGTTTACAAGAATCCGGGTTGATAAGCTGATGGATCTAGCTGAAGCCAAAAAAAGCAAGGTTACCACAAGAAAGGTGGAAAAACCGGGGCTTCCCCTTCGTGTCAGCGTAGAACTTGGTGAAGATACCTCTTTGATTGAAAAGCTGCACGCGTTGGCAAACGAACACAGCGGCAACAGACCCCTTGAAATCGTGATCAAATCAAAACTGGCAAACGCGCTGATGCAGACCAATATAAAAGTAAGTGATATGTTTGCCCAGGAGCTGCAGCAAAATTACGGGGAAGATTTCGTATTGGAAAAAACGGCGGGATAATTAATACGCTACACGGTTTCTGCCGCTTGCTTTGACTTTATAAAGTAAAGCATCGGCTTTTTCAATATAATCTTCCAATTCAATATCTGATTTATGAATCGGGATTGTCGGTTTTATGGCTATTGCCCCCATACTCACGCTTACATCAATCAACTCTTGTCCGTTGCTGCAGCATAAGTTATGAAAATCCATGCGGATATCATTGAGTTTTTTAATACCGTTTTCAATATTGGAATTAGGCAGCATAATCACAAACTCTTCGCCGCCGTATCGAATAATGATATCGGAATCTCTCAACTGATTTTTACAAATTGAAACAAACTCTTTTAATACAAGGTCTCCGGTCGTATGGCCGTACGTGTCATTGATCTTTTTAAAATGATCCAGATCGCATACAGCCAAGACAAAGGAGGTATTGGTTGCCAAGGCGAGTTCATATTGATTGAAGAAAATATTATCCAAAGCGTTTCTATTTAAAGCACCTGTCATTTTGTCTTTCGAGCTTTCTTTGATAAGAAGTCTATTGTCAATCAAAGCAAGCTCGGTTCCTATCGATAAAGAGATAAATTCACACTTTTCCAAATAATTAACTAATATATTGAAATCTATCTGTTTTCTTTTCATTTGATTTTTAATCGCTTTTGCCAAACTGTGCAGTGTTGCGTGAATTGATTGGATATACCTGTATTTTGAATTATTACTAATCACTTCACGACCCTGGGTGTCAAGCCAGTGGCCAAAGGTACATCTGTGCGAATCCAGCTGAGGAATATGATTCACATCTACATTTTTAATCGCAATTGTTAAGTCATTGAGCCACTCTAAATGACTTTGATAAAATTTGACAAGATTTTTTTTCATTAAATCTTTCAAACTGCTGATTCTGACATTATTAAAGTGAAACAGTCGTTTCATATAATTTCCCAAGTGTTCATAAGCAATAACATTCTCAACATTGCTGTAAATAGAGTGCAGTTCAAAGACTTCCTCTTTGGCATTATGGTCAAGCAGGATAGAAGTTAAAAGGCTTTTCAAGCTATTGATCTCATTAACCAAAACAACGTAGGGAATATCGTTTTCAAAATTCAGTTCAGCAAGATTTTTACACTCTTTTTGTACTTTTTCACGATCACTTTTCAAAGTTGCTGACAATATCGCTTTGATCGCCTTTTCAAGTTCATTATACAACTCATCATGTAAATCCGTAAACGAAAGTTTATACCGTCCCACGCAATCTTTACTGACATCATCGATATAGTCTAGCAAAATTGTTTCAAGCATAAGCATTC
The DNA here is from genome assembly GCA_964542055.1 of uncultured Candidatus Kuenenia sp. Taxonomy (GTDB): domain Bacteria; phylum Planctomycetota; class Phycisphaerae; order Sedimentisphaerales; family CAMDDF01; genus CAZITB01. Next base: position 131 of record CAZITB010000220.1, on the reverse strand, counting down.
CTTAAATAAAAATATTTACTATAATATTAAAAATACACTTTAAGAAAGCTTAATAATAAGAAAACGTATGTTTGTCACGGATGCATAGAAGTAAATCTACGCATCCGGCAAACTTAAATCAACTTGGACGT
>CAZITB010000219.1:0-2845 GCA_964542055.1 uncultured Candidatus Kuenenia sp. | reverse complement strand
CGTTGCTGTCCCACTGGACAGATAAAAATTATCCATTATTTCTGTGAACGGTTACGAACTTTTAAAGAAGGATTTCCCGCTTTATATGGGTCAGGGAGTTGATGTTGAAGAAAGAGGTGGAAAAATAATTGTCAAAAGCGGGGAGGTTGAAAAGGAATTCGACGCAATTTTTTCAGCGATGGGTGTGGTTCCCAACCTTGAAGGTTTGGGGCTGGAGAATTGTGGTTTGAAATTGAATGAAAAAGGAATGCCAAAAGTTAATCCACTAACTTTACAAGTAGAAAATAAAGCACTTTATATAGCGGGTGATGTCAACGGCAATCGACCAATTTTACATGAAGCCCTTGATGAGGGATTTGCTGCAGGAAGTAATAGTGTTTCACAGGAGGTTGACAGTTTTTGCAGGCGTGTTTCTTTGAACATTGTTTTTTGTGAACCGGAGATAGTTATGGTTGGTAGAAGTTATGAAAAACTAAAGAGAGAAAGTGTTGACTTTATAACAGGAGAGGTTGATTTTTCGGATCAGGCTCGTGCCAAACTGGAACATCGAAATGAAGGGTTGGGCCATGTTTATGTAAGTAAGGCAGATGGCAGGATATTGGGGGCAGAGATGATTTGTCCTGACGGTGAACATCTTGGGCATCAGCTTGCACAGGCGATAGAGAATGATCTTTACCTTGCGGATATGCTTAGATGTCCTTTTTATCATCCAAGTATCGAAGAAGGTCTTCGCATCGCACTTTTGGATGCAGCCCAACAACTGCCGCAAGAACAGAGACCTGGTAAAGTTACTCTTTGTTCAAGCAGACCTGAAGAGCCGCTCAATTAGATCATGCGGTAATTTTTTGTTCGACGGCACTGAATATCTCTCTGCAGAACTCTGGTAAGTCGTGAGGGTGACGGCTGGTTATCAGATTTCCGTCAACCACAACAGATTGGTCTAGATATTTGGCCCCTGCAGCGATGATGTCATCTTTTATCGCAGAGAAACAGGTTGCTTTTCTACCTTTCAGAACGTTAGCGGAAATAAGGATTTGCGCACCGTGACAGATAGATGCTATGATTTTTCCCGAATCCATAGCGTCTTTAACCAGGTGGATAACCGCCGGATGGTTTCGCAGTTTTTCTGGGGCTTTACCGCCTGGCAGGATGATAATATCATAATTTTCAACTCTCAATGCCGCTAATGGTTCATCAATGGTTATTTCATAACCGTGCTTACCGGAGACATGTTTTGAGCCTGGGCCGGAGATGTGGATTTCGATTTTTTGCTCTTTGAACCTGTAATAAGGATAATAAAATTCCATATCTTCAACGCCGTCAGCGACTAAAATTAGAGCTTTCATACTGTTCACCTCATTTTAAAAGTTGTAATTTTTAATTAACGTTGTTACACTTTCAGTCTGCACAAAATTGAGAATTAGTAAATAAAGTTTTTTCTTAAAAGTATTAAGTAAAGAGCTAATATATTGAAATTTTTTTTGCAAGTAATTATTTCATTATATTGTATTAAACTTTGCAAAAGATCAATATGTTGTATGTTTTGAGTATATTTGGAAGGTCGGTAAAAGTTAAATTTATATTTCCTTGCCAGAGGAAATGATTACTTCTACAATATATTTATACTAGTAAATAACTTACGATCAATGAGAAACTTAGAGGATAGGGAGTAATATGCCAATCAAAATTTTGTTAGCTGATGATCATGCAATTGTACGACATGGATTATCGAGGTCGATGAAGCAAGAAGAAGACATGGAAGTAGTGGGTGAAGCCAAAGACGGGTTAATGACAATTGAAATGGCTGGCGATTTACAGCCAGATGTGGTTATAATGGATATTTCAATGCCAGATATAAACGGCATAGATGCGACTCGAGAAATCTTGCAGCAAAACCCTAATATAAAAATAATAGGTCTTTCAATGCATTCCGCAAAAAAATTTATAAGTGAGATGTTTAAAGCCGGTGCTTCTGGTTACTTGTTAAAAGATTGTGAATTTTCGGAGTTGGCTGACGCTATACGGACGGTAATGAACGGTAGAACTTATATTAGTCCTGAAATAGCAGATCTGGTCGTTGACAGCTATGTACGTTCGCCTGGTGATGCAACATCTTCTGTTTTTTCTGATCTGACCAAAAGAGAGCGGCAGGTTTTGCAATTGATGGCAGAGGGTAAAACTACGAAACAAATCGGTTTAAAGCTGCATATCAGTCCTAAGACAGTCGAAGCACATAGGCTGAGGATTATGGATAAAGTTGAAATCGATAATGTTGCACAATTGACAAAGTATGCAATTCAAGAGGGTTTGACAACCGCAGAGCCTTAAAAAGTGAGGTTCATTATATAACCAAGTGCGAGTATCTGGGGTACTGTAACTAGCGGAAGGGTGATAGCTACTTTTCTACCGATGTTTGTCCAAAGCAGGCCTATTTCAGTGTAGTCGGTTGCAACGCCTGCCATTAGGAAAACGAAACTATTTCCAAAAGCCTGAGTCTGGTTATAGATTTCAAAGGCTAAAGGTGAAGAGCCTTCGGAACAGACTTCGATAATGGTTGCAAACAAAAGTGTGACTGCCATTCCGATGAAATTCGGCCCCATGAAGTTATGGAAGAATTCCGATGGTACGTATGCGTTTGCGAACCCTGCCAGAGCCATGCCTAACAGTATCCACCAAAGTACCATATTGCTCAATGAAACCATACCTGCCCAGATGCCTTTTAAATCTTTTTTGGCATTTTCTGTTGTAAACTCATATTCATGAAACCTGCTTTTGATATCTTTTTTGATCGAAAAGTTCGGATCGGCTTTAAGAGAATTTTCATTTTTGGGAATGATTTCTTTTG
>CAZITB010000218.1:0-2866 GCA_964542055.1 uncultured Candidatus Kuenenia sp. | reverse complement strand
AAGAGCCATTGAAACGAATAGAAAATTTGTGGAACCAAGCTTACGGTCAAAAGAGGTGGCATATTGCGTTCAGGGGCAACGGCCTAGTTTATCAAAACATTTCGCACAAAGCCTTGAAGAGTGCTGGCCGCTTCATCCAATAGTTGCGGCTCTACTTGGGCCTATATCAAGAAGAAGATTTGGACAAAATCAAAGAAGCCTTTTTGGATTTTTGAATTCAGCCGAGCCTTTAGGTTTTCAAGATTTTATAAGGTATAAAAATGAACAGGAATTTTATCAGCCCTATAACCTATGGGATTACTTGAGAATTAATCTTGAACCATCAATTCTTGCTTCTCCGGATGGTCATCGTTGGGCAATGGCAGCTGAAGCTGTTGATCGGTGTGAATCGATGGGTGGAACAGAAATAGATATAAATATATTAAAAACAATAGCTTTAATTGATATGTTTCGGGAACGGTCCGGTTTGCTTCCAACATCTCGTCTTTTAAAGACTATTTTTCCAGATGAGGATATTAATCCATCCCTTGAACAGCTAATTAACTGGTCATTAATCATTTTTAGAAAACATCTTAACGGTTATGCAATTTTTGCAGGTAGTGATTTTAATATAGAAGAAGCAATAGACACAGCTCTTGAGGAAATTAATTCCATAGATTTTAAGGTCTTAAAAGATATAGCTGGGCTGCAACCTATACTTGCTAAAAGGCATTATCATAAAAAAGGGGCCTTAAGATGGTTTGATGTGGATATCTCGCCTCTTTCTCAGGTTCTTGAGATTATTGAGCAGTATGATGGTGACGATGGCACAATAGGTAAATTCCTTTTAGCAATCCCTACTTTAAATGAAGAGTCCAACAAAGCCGAAAAAATTTGCAGAGAAACCTCAAGGAAAGCTAATAAGTGGGACATTATTATAGGTCTTTCCCCTCGGGCTTGGACTATTACAGATTTAGCGCGTGAATTGATAGCTATAGAGCGTGTGCGAAATGAAAGCCCTGAATTAAGGGGCGATGCAGTCGCAAGGCGGGAGGTTCAAGCACGCCTTGCGGCATTACAAGGGCAGCTTGAAAATGAAATTCGCAATGCTTTCAATAACGCGAGTTGGTATTTAAAATTTAAGAGCTCCAAAAAATTGTCCCAAACAGACCTTAATGTCTTAGCATCTAAGACAGCAGATAAACGATTCATTAGCTCACCTAAAATTTTTAATGAATTATTAAATAGGGCCAAGCCTTCTAAAACTGCTATCGCAGCTCAAAATAGCCTAATGCGTCGGATGGTCAACAATGAAGGTCACCCTAGATTTAAAATCGATGGATATCCAGCTGAGCGAGGATTATTCGATTCCTTGCTTTACAATACTGCACTTTACAAACAAACATCACAAAGCTTTAAATTCGTCCCACCTGATGAAGAAAATGATCCTTGTGATTTAGCCCCTTTGTGGAAGGTTGCTACAGATTTTTTAATAGAAAATTCTCATCGAACCGTTTCATTAAGAGAAATATATAATTTATGGCGAAACCCTCCTTATGGTGTTAAAGACGGCTTACTGCCTATTCTCTCTCTGGCATTTATTTTGTCGCGTAAGGTAAAGTTGGCCTTTTATCGGGAAGGCATCTTCCAAGCTCATTTTTCCGACTTAGATGTTGATTACCTAATTAAAGATTCAAAAAGCATACAATTGAGATGGATGGATCTCTCAAATTTAAGCCGACTTTTGTTATCTGATATGGCAGGCGTAGTGCGCGAGCTTAATAAAGGAAATGAACTTGTAGAGCTTGAGCCAATAGATGTTGCGCGTGGACTGATTGAAATCTATGATCGACTGCCTTCTTGGACAAAGCGGACTTTAAAACTTTCTTCTAATGCTTCTAAAATCCGCAATATTTTCAAAAAAGCTAATGATCCTAATAAATTATTATTTGACGACTTGCCATCTATGTTTGGAGAACATGTTGATTTTTTTAAAGAAAAAGATGTGAAACGAGTTGTATCATATGTCCGTGAAGGATTGATTGAATTAATTGAAGTATATCCAACGATGCTTAAAAGGCTAAAAACCAATTTGCTTTCTGAATTACAAGTTCCCAATAATTCAATTCAAGCTATTGTGGAACTGCGGGAAAGGGCTGAAAACATCAAACAAATAGCCGGTGATTTCAGGCTTAATGCGTTTATTAGCCGATTAACTGTTTTTGAAGGCACTGATCAAGATATTGAGGGTATTATTGGCTTAGCTACAAATAAGCCAGCACGTAATTTAGTTGACCCAGATTTTGATCAAGCAGCCATTGAAATAACAGACATGGCCCAAAAATTTATTCGAGTTGAAGCTTTTGCGCGCATCAAAGGACGCAACAATAAGCGGCACAGTATTGCTGCTATTATCGGTTCCGGGGAAAACCAAAATCCAGTCATGCATGAGTTTGATATTGCGGACAGTGACTATAAAACAATAGATGAAATTATGAACAGGATCGAAAAAGAGATTCAAAGCATTAAAATTAACAATCCCAATATTGTTCTTGGGGCGTTATCTAAATTGATTGTTCGTTATGGTGAAAGTATTGAATTGAGCAAAAAATCACATGACACATAAATTTCAAGGACAGGCAAAATTATTGATGGAAAAACATGTTCTCGGGCTTTCAGGTGGTCGTGATAGTGCCGCATTAGCTGTATTTATGCGTCAACATTACCCAGAAATAGAAATAGAATACTTTTTTACTGATACTGGCAAAGAACTTCCTGAGGTTTATGAATTTTTAGGAAGACTTGAAGGTTTCCTCGGAAAACCAATATTAAGATTAAATCCTGATCGTGATTTTGATTTTTGGTTAAAACAATTTAATAATTTTTT
>CAZITB010000217.1:0-2873 GCA_964542055.1 uncultured Candidatus Kuenenia sp. | reverse complement strand
CATTTTTTACATAACGCAGATCCCATCTGCGTTTATCGGATATACAGTGTGTAATGAAGGGATGACCTTTTATTTTGTCAACATATGTGTTTAGATATTTTTTGGAAATATCATTTGACCGGATCGCATCAATGGCGACTTCAGCGGCAATGTCAGCGGAAAACCAGGCATTGGGCACACCGTCTGCAAAGGCCGACGCTTCAAAGCCAGCGGCGTCGCCAACGATAAGAAGACCGTCTGAATGAATGGGCATCTCACGCATTTCAGGGATCAAACCCGCATATATCGGGCAGATATCCCACAAGACCCCCCGGAGTTTGGCGCAGGGCGCTATCTCCTCTTTCCACCGGCTGACGGTGGTTGTGAAACGCTCGTGGTATTCCTCCAAAAGCTTGGCCACGTTTGGTACTTTCCCGTTTGTCAGTAAAAACTGGCCCATACCCGGGTGTATCCCCTCCCGGTAGGTAAAGACATAATTCGTGGAACCATATCCCAGGGGAGGCCCTATTTTTTCTTCAGGCATGGCGTGGAAAAATTCCAGGGAGTAGCCGAAGATTCGGTCGACATCTTCTTTTGACATTTCATAATCCCAAATCATGTAAAGTTCGACCGCTTCAGGGATATATTTTTTTCTGATGCCGGCCTTTATGGGCAGATTGTTCTGGGTGCCGCCGGAATCGATAACAATCTTTGACCGGATGGCTTCTCCCGTATCCGTCAAGACACCTTTTATAACACCATTTTCAATAATGTATTCTGTTGCCGTCACGGATGTTCTTAATTTTGCACCCGATTCCACGGCCCTATCGCACAGCCATATGCAAAATGGCTTGCAGTAGGCTGTATAGGCCACGCTGATTGTAGGGGTATTGATTCTCCAGAGCCTGTCTGTATGATATATTTCTCCATCTTTGACAAAACGGTTAATCACTGTCCCAATGGGCCGTTCAATAGGCGGGTTGCCATCCCTAATGAAACGGGGACCAAACAGCAGCCCGTAAGTAGGGATCCCAAGACCTGAAATAACTTTATCGCCGGGAACCTTACCTCTTTCCAGCATGAGGGTTTTAAGCCCGGCATCGGCGCATCTTTTTGCGGCCACAGGCCCGCCAAATCCCGCGCCAATAACGATTACATCATATTCTTTATTCACGGCATCACCCCAAATTGGTTCGAAAACCCGTGCCTCCCTTGGGCCAGGAAAAATCAATCGCGTCATTCGTGCAAACAAACCAGCAGGCGCCGCATTCCAGGCAATAATCAAGGTTCTTGAGGACGGCTTTTTTATTTTGTATCTCATAACAACCCGGGATACATACCTTGATGCAGTTTGCACAACCGGTACATTTTGTTTCGTCAATGCGAATAAATCTGTCTGCCTCGATCCATTCAACACCCAAAAATTTTTCTGAAGTTCTGATCATGATGCCCTCGTAAAAAGTCGTTTTGAGACGGCACAGTAAAAAGTCCAAGCCCCGCCTAACTTGGGGGCGTCGCAAATCTCGAGGAATGCAGCGTACTTAGCGGTACGTGAAATTCCGAGAGATGCAGCGCAACGCAGATATTGGACTTTTTACGAAGCCGTCAATCATAATTGAAAAATCTCCACCGCATAGTGGCTGTCATAAACCTGAAGCATACTAACCATCCATGTATTGGTTTGTAGTGTATTGGTTTGTAGTTGACAACATATCTGAATTTAAGTAGTCTTGCATAGACATCAGACGAATAAATTATTAGCAAATTGCGAATATCAGAAAGTGTCTGCAATGTCAGCCAAATCAAAAAAGATTCCAGTTTGCGGCCCCAAATACAGCTTGTTTTCAGGGTTTTTAGACTCTGCCTCTCAAATTCTTTTCAAATTCGGGATCGAACTCAATGCGCTTATAAGCGAGCTCGATATCGATATCAGTGTTTTCAAAATACGACAAGACAGGTTCCCGTTCATTTGGTTGATCAGGCGATGCTTAAAGTTTTAGAACTAAGCAATGACCCTGATTACGGACTTCATTTTGGGGAGTATTTCTGTGATTCCAATGACTTTTTAAATGTCATTTTATCTAATTCCCCAACGATTGGCGACGCACTGTTTAATTTATGTAACTACTTTAACCTGAGTCATGACCTGATGAAAGGCCGTCTTGAAGTAAAGGACGATACCGCCATTTTTTCCCTTCACGGGGATGCCATTGGCATAACAGATTACAGAAATTTTGTTGAAGCCCATTTTGCCTACCAGGCTTCCATTCTTCATCGTCTGGCTATAATTCAAATAGATCTTGCGTCTGTCAGTTTTGTTCATCCCGCCCCATCAGATATCACCGAACACGAGCGGATATTCAAAACAAAAATTCTGTTCGGTCAAGCAGAGAACAAAATCGTCTTCGATAAAAAACACCTTGAGACCCCGGTCAAGTTTGCCAACAGGGAATTATTAAAGGTCGCTTTAGAATACGGAGAAAAAGTCAAAAATGAAATAAGCAGCGCCACAACCTTTTCAGGAATGGTTGAGCGAGTGATCTACACGCATTTCCTCTCTCAAAAAACAGATATTGAGGCAATTTCTAGAGTTATGGGGATGTCTGCCAGAAGTATTCAGATTAAACTAAAGGAGGAAGGGACAAAATATCAGGAATTGCTTGAAACTGTGAAACGGAAACACGCACAATTCTTACTGGGAAAAACCGACACCTCCATACTGGATATCACCTTTCTCCTTGGATACGCTGATCAAAGTTCATTTAACAGGGCGTTTAAAAAATGGACGGGGCTTACGCCCAGCAAATACCGGAGTAACCAGCAGTAACCAGCAAATAACGTCAGAACGCGATTTTATTAATCAATTTGCCCTCTCCGTTGGTGGATAAAAATAT
>CAZITB010000216.1:0-2909 GCA_964542055.1 uncultured Candidatus Kuenenia sp. | reverse complement strand
TGATGAGGCCCATTGTGTCAGCATGTGGGGGCATGATTTCAGGCCGGAATATCGCCGGCTGGGAATGCTCAAGGAACTGCTTGAGGGGGTTACCATCGCAGCATATACTGCCACTGCTACAGAACAGGTCAGGACCGATATTGCAGAGCAATTAAAACTAAGCACCCCGCAGATGCTGGTGGGTTCATTTGACCGGCCTAACTTGCTATATAAAGTTCAGCCTCGAAATAATATTATTAAGCAGGTATGCTCTGTCGTCAACCGGCATAAAGGAGAATCCGGTGTCATCTACTGCATAAGGCGAAAAGATGTAAACAGCTTATGTATTCAACTGCAAAGCAAAGGATACAAAGCAGCTCCTTATCATGCGGGCATGGAAGATGCAGATCGCAAAGAAAATCAGGATCTGTTCATAAAAGAAAAGGTCGATATTATTGTTGCCACAGTTGCATTCGGGATGGGAATAGATAAATCCAATGTCCGTTATGTAATTCATACAGGCATGCCGAAATCACTTGAACATTATCAGCAGGAAAGCGGACGCGCCGGTCGTGACGGCCTGGAAGCGGAATGCTGTTTATTTTACTCCGGTGGTGATTATGGAACATGGAAAAGCCTGATGAGCGATATGCCCCCTGAAGCTAAAAAAATAGCTATGACAAAATTAGGGCATATGTACAGTTACTGCACTCAAGGTATTTGCAGACATAAAGCAATTCTACGCTATTTTGGCCAGGATATTGAGGCTGATAGCTGTAATGCATGTGATATGTGCTTAGGTGAGTTCGACTATATAGTTGATGCACTGGTAGTTGCTCAAAAAATATTATCGTGTATCCTCCGTGTGGATCAGCGTTTTGGCGGTGATTATGTTGCTTCCGTATTAATAGGCTCAAAGAATAGTCGGATACTTGAAAACAACCATGATAAATTAAGTACATATGGACTTCTTAGTGATTATTCAAAACATACAGTGCGAGATTGGATCGAGCAGCTTACCGGCCAGGACTATATCGAAAAGTATGGTGAGTACAATACCTTGAGAGTTACGCAAAAAAGTCGCGTTGTTTTAAGAGGCGAAGATACTCCTCGTTTACTTAAACCTGCTGTCAAAAAAGGCAAGGTATCAAAAGTTGCTTCAGATTCATGGGAAGGTGTAGACAAAGGATTGTTTGAACAATTAAGAAAATTGCGAGCCAAGATAGCCGGCAAAAAGAGGATTCCTGCATATATAGTTTTTGGCGATGCCGCACTTAGAGATATGGCCAGGAAAAAACCTGTATCGCTTGAATCTTTTCTTGAGGTAAAGGGAGTGGGTGAAAAGAAATATACTAAATATGGTGAAAAATTCATTGCTGCCATTAAGGATTATTGCATTGATAATTCACTGGATATGGATACTGATGAATAATAAATGATAAATTGTTATAATAGTTGGAGCACAAATGAAAACCAAACCCTGGATGATGTTGGTGGCCATTATTGCTGGCTGGATAAACCGACAACAGCAGGATGCACTGGCGTATCTCAAGGAAGAGAATAAAATATTAAAACACGAGCTTTTAAAAGCTACCGGCAAAAAGCGGATTATCTTAAATGACAGACAGAGAAGGAGGCTGGCTATACTTGCCAAAAGAGTTGGCAGAAAAGCTTTATTTAGCATTTCTGGTGTTTTCTCCCCTGACACACTGCTGCTATGGCATAGGAAACTTGTAGCTAAAAAATATGATGGCAGCAAGAATCGTGCTAAAGGTGGCCGTCCTCGCATATCTGACTCTCTCAGACAACTCATTATTGATATGGCAAAAGATAATAAACACCTCGGCGGCAAGACATTACATGGCTTTTTAAAATATCTTGGAATCAATGTTTCACCTTCAACTATCAATAGAGTTCTTCGTGAGCATGGTATAGAACCTAACCCTACCAGACCAGAAAAGACCACCTGGAATGAATTTGTAAAACGGCAGTTCAATTCACTGGCTGGCATTGATTTTTTCAACAAGGAAATCTGGACTACGCACGGTTTAGTCAGATATATGGTTCTTGTTGTAATTGACTATAAGACCAGGAAAGTCGAAATAGCCGGAATCATTCCTCAAGCTAATGGTCAGTGGATGAAACAGATAGCACGAAACCTTACAGATCCTATTGATGGTTTTTTAAAGGACAAGAAATATCTCATTCATGATAGAGACCCACTTTTTACGGAGGAGTTTAAAGAAATCTTAAGGTCTGCTGGAGTGAAGCCCGTAAAAACAACAGTCGCTTCTCCAAATTTGAATCCCTTCGTTGAAAGGTTCGTGAGGAGCATAAAATCAGAGTGTCTGAATAAGATACTCATATTTGGTGAAAGTCATCTTAGACATGTTATTTCGGAATACATGACATTTTATCATCAAGAACGTCCGCACCAGGGAATAGGCAATAACATCATAGACCCTCAACCACAGGGCAATGGTGAGATCGTCTGTCATGAGCGGCTTGGTGGATTGTTAAAAAGTTACAGGAGAGCAGCTTAAATTTTATTAATGACAATTGGTTTATTTTAAGGAGTACAGATAAGGTCCGTTTGGACCATGGAACAACTGCATAGATAGCGATATCAACGACATCCAGAAGCCAGAGTTTTTGTTTTTTGCTGGAGCCGCGATGTCGATGCAGACTTTAGATGAGTTTTGACACCTTACTAAAATCTAAAACTAATGCAGATTGAAGGATAGTTTTAATAGTAAAATAAAAACGAGCCTTAGAAAGTAAATACGAAGCCTGTGAAGGAAGCGATGTTTTTGTTTATGATCAGCTGTTAGTCTTGTGGACGCTGGCGAACACTGACGAACTTCAACGAACTAACTAGGATTTGCTGAATAAAACTTAAGTTCTTTGTTTACAGCTAGATACATCTTGGA
>CAZITB010000215.1:0-2987 GCA_964542055.1 uncultured Candidatus Kuenenia sp. | reverse complement strand
TCTTCATATCCTCTTCAGCAATTTTAAGATTTATTTCCTCAATAGGAAAGACTTTAATCAGAATAAACCAGGCACAAGGCAGCATCAAAATTGCCGCAGGATAACCAAGCGCCATCCACTGCAAAAATGTAAATTCAACACCCGCCAAATCCCGCAAAAATGTCATCGTCAATGGATTCGGGCCACAGCCTGCAGGTGTCGTAACGCCGCCAATTAACGGACCCCACGCACAAGATATCATCAACGCCCTGCCGAAATTACTCTGCAAAGGCTTCAGTCCGGCATCTTTTAAAATCGAAACGCCGATCGGCAGCATAACCGCAGCCACAGCCATATCAGTTATCCAGCCGGATATCGAAGCTCCCACGGCAAGGAATACAAAAATTATCGCCTTGGGTTTATGACCCAGATGAAATAACAGCCAAGTAGTCAGGCGTTTTAACAAGCCGGTATTACTTATCGCAGCCGAAAGAATCAAAACACCAATAAAAAACATTATAATATGACTACCAAAACCATCGCTGACTAGCGTCTTAAACGGCATTGCTTTGGTCATAACAAGCCCGGTTACTGCCAATAAACCAGTTATTGGAAACGGCACCGCTTCGGTAGCCCAAAGAATTACCGCCATCGCCAGAACTGCAAGAGTCGCTTTACCCTGAACAGTCAATCCTATAACTTTTTCACCAGCTTCTATTTCGTTTGGACACGGAGCCATCAAAACAGCTGCCATAGCAACTAAAGCAATAGCAAAAAACAATATCTTACCTTTAACATTTTCTTTAACTGACATATATCACCTTTAATCAAGAAGAGATTTTATAAGATCGCCAACTTTACTCGGCCTGTCCGCTACCAACGCACCAGCCACCTCGAGTTCTTCCGTTTTGCCCTGAACCGTACCCTTGCCGCCGGTAACTATCGCTCCTGCGTGGCCCATTTTTTTGCCCTTTGGAGCAGTTCGACCAGCAATGAAAGACACTAAAGGTTTAGTGAACTTTTTATCTACTATCGCCTGAGCAACTTCTTCTTCCATCGTCCCGCCAAGTTCGCCGATAACCAGTACCGCGTCTGTCTGATCGTCAGATTCAAACAACGGTAGAACCTCTGCAAAACGAGTCATGGGAACAGCATCACCGCCTATACCAACGAGAGTTGAAACACCAAAACCAGCCTTAACAACCATTGCAGTTACTTCATTTGTAAGCGAACCGCTTCGCGTCATAACTCCAATTCGGCCCGGTTTATAAACCCTGTCAATCCAGTATGGAATAAAGCCCATCATCGCAACGCTGGGTGTAACAACGCCTGTAGTATTGCCGCCAAATATCATCGCTCCGTTTTCAAGTGCTGTCTGTCGCATTATCAATGCATCGTGAACAGGAATGCCCTCTGCTGTGATAACCATTTTTTTAATGCCTGCATCCAACGATTCCAAAGCAGCGTCTTTTGCAAATCGCGGAGGCACAAAAAGAAGTGCTGCATCAGGGCTGGTCTTTTCAATAGCTTCTCTAACTGTGTTGAACACCGGCACACCTTCAACTTGCTGACCGCCCTTACCCGGGGTTACACCCGCAACGACATTAGTACCCATTTCTATCATATGTTTTGTCCAGAAGCTGCCCTCACTGCCGGTAATACCCTGAACTAAAACCCGTGTTTTATCGTCTATAAAAATACTCATTTCACACCTCCGGCAATTTCAATAGCTCGCTTAACTGCGTCCTCTGTTTCACTCAATGTTTCAAGCCCGATCTCTTGGAGTATCTTATTGGCTTCTTCTTCGCCGGTTCCACGGATAGCCGTTACTATCGGCACGTTGGGATTTAATTTTTTCTTGGCTGCTGCTATTCCCTCTGCCATAACATCCGCCCTTGCAATAGTGCCAAAGGTTACGATCAAAATCACCTTAGGGTTGCTTTTTAATGTGAGTTCCATCGCTTCTTCGGCTCTGCGATAATTTGGCCCGCCAAATTCAAGATAATTGGCGATAGTGCCATTGTAATAATTGATAAGATCATAAACAGTGTTGGTTAAGCCCGCCCCTGCACACATCAAACCAATGTCGCCATCAAATAACAGATACGGGATACCCTTCTGAGCAGCTTCAAATTCAAGATCGTTATCATAACACTCTCTTGTCAGTTCAAAGCTATCCTGTCTGAAAACTGCATTATCATCAAGTATCAGTTTACCGTCAGCAGCGATAAGACTGCCATCTTTAGTTGTAACAAGAGGATTTATTTCCGCAAGTTCAGCGTCTCTGTTGCTAAAAACATTATACAGACCTTCGATTATCTTATAACCCTGTTTGAACTTATCGCCTTTTAGTCCAAGAGCAAAAAGAATATTTCTAATTTGATAAGGCATCAGACCTATAGTAATATCAACATATTCACGGACAATCTTTTCAGGAGCCGTCGCCGCCAAGTCTTCAATATCAATACCACCTTGCCCACAAGCCATTATAAGTACTTTCGACTTAACAGGATCAACCGTTATAGCAAGATACAGTTCTTTATCAATATCCAGTTTTTCCTCAAGCAATATCTTATTAACTGCGGGCTTTTCAAAAAGCATTTTGGCTTTATCATTCAATTCTTCTGCTGAATCAGCAAACTGAATCAAGCCGGCTTTTCCTCTACCACCAGTCAGAACCTGTGATTTCAAAACACAGCCACTGGGAAACTCATCCGCTGACTTTACAGCATTTCCTGCATCTTCAACAAGCACGCCCTTAGGTGTGGCAATGCCGAAACTGCTAAAAATTTCCTTAGCCTGATATTCAAATAATTTCACTATTAAACTCCAAATTAAAAACTACTTGTCAAACTTTTCCCAGATTTCTGACCACATATCTTCTTCAGTCGGCTTAACTGGATCAAACGGCTGAGAAACCCAGGTAACATTGATGAAATGTTTGTAAGAAATGTTTTCAGTGGTAATATTGCCACCCCAACTACCACAACCTAAAGTAACCGTCGAGG
>CAZITB010000214.1:0-2992 GCA_964542055.1 uncultured Candidatus Kuenenia sp. | reverse complement strand
GGGTTTTTTCTGTTTCGGAATAGTTTTTCTCGTAAATTTCGGATTTTCCGAAAACTTTGCCGAAAGTTTTGAAGATTATTTTCAGATCGTACCAAAAGGAGGCTTTTTCCACGTATTGGACATCGTATTCCAGCTTGGCTTCGCGGGTAAGTTCTCCGCGTCCGGAAATCTGTGCCAGTCCGGTTAAACCCGGTTTGACTTCAAGACGGCGTTTCTGGCGGTCATTCCATTCGGCAATTTGCGATATATACAAAGGCCGTGGTCCAACAAGGGACATATCTCCAAAGAGAATATTGAAAAGCTGGGGCAGTTCATCGAGTGAATGTTCCCGGAGGAAAAGGCCGATTTTGGTAAGGCGAGGGTCTGTGCCGGCTTTTGGAGACGGTCCGAACGGGTCAACATCGCTGCTCATGGTGCGGAACTTATATAAGGTAAAAGGTTTTGCATGTTTTCCGGCTCTTTGCTGCCTGAAAACAGCTGGTCCTTTGCTGGTAAGTCTTATAATAATGGAAATGACCAGCATGGGAATGAGCATCACCAGTATAGCAGGTATGACACAGACAAGGTCGAGCAGACGTTTGGCAATGGGATAGAATTTCATTTAAGTTCCTGTGAGCATTTTGTTTACGAGCCAAGGTAAAAGCGGCTTTAAATCGAGAATAATGTAAATTATGGTTTAAATTTAGCCGATTACCTTAATACTGTCAATAATGTTTTGTTGGACAATTTTGGCCGATTAGGTTAAATTTAACGGGTCGTAAATTACGTGGAGTTGCAATAGATGGCAAAATCAGTTGAAAGTTTGAATGTCCTTTTTAGCTGTATCGGCAGAAGGGTATCACTTTTGAAAAGTTTTAAACAGGCCGCTAAAAGCTTGAAGATAGAGGCGAAATTTTACGGCTCGGATCGTGATGAACTTAGTCCGGCTTTGCAGCTCTGTGACGATAAATTCATTACCAAGCCTATTCTAAGCGATGGATATGTACCGGATTTGTTGCGAATCGTTAAGGATAATCGAATCGGCCTGATAGTTCCGACGATAGATACGGAATTGCATAAACTGGCGGAGAACCGGAGTGAATTTGAAAAGCTCGGCTGCAGAGTATTAATCTCTTCGCCGGAGGTGGTAAATATCTGTCAGGACAAACGCAAGACTTTCAAGTTTTTGAGCAGGAACGGGTTTGATACTCCCCAGACATTATCTCTTTCGAAGGCACTTAAAGACGAGAGTTTGAAAATGCCGCTGTTTTTAAAGCCCTGGGACGGTTCTGCCAGCAGAGGAAACCAGATCGTAAACAATCGGGCAGAGCTGGAGTTCTTTGGCAAAAGGATACCCAATTGTATTGTTCAGGAATTTGTGGCAGGTCAGGAATTTACGTGCGATTGTTATGTTGATTTTGAAATGCAGGTTCGATGTGTGGTGCCTCGCAAAAGGATAGAAGTCCGAGGCGGCGAAGTGAGCAAAGGACAGGTAGTTAAAGATGTAAATATTATGCATGCCGTTAAAGAGGTAGTTGAGAAACTTGGTGCCGGTCCGGGCGTGATTACAATTCAGCTGATCGCAAGCAAAAGCGGTATGAAGTTTATTGAGATTAATCCGCGCTTTGGCGGCGGTGCGCCGCTGGGAATCAAAGCCGGTGCGAATTATCCCAGATGGCTGCTTAGTGAAATAATAGGAAACAGGCTGAAGATCAAATTTGACGGTTTTCAGGACGGCTTGACAATGCTGCGTTATGATAGCGAGGTATGGGTATGATAAGTTCTCTTTTGAAAGGCGCGATAGGCCAAGAACGCAGCCTGGACTGGCTTGTTCAGTTCTGGCCGGTTCTGGTTTGTTCATTTATAGCGGCATTGGCGGCGACATGGTTCTGCAAGAAGCTTGCGTTGAAATTGGGAATTGTTGACCAGCCCGATGAAACTGTTAAGATTCATAAGGAACCGGTAGCTTATCTTGGCGGTGTGGGCATTCTGGTTGGATTGATAGCCGGCGTTTTTGCGGGCATTTATATATTCAGGAATCATCCTGCTTTTGATCAGATTCTGCTGTGGCTATTGGGAATTGTGGTCGGCGGGTGCATTGCTTGTTTTATCGGCCTGGTCGATGATATTATGGATATCCGGCCCTGGCAGAAGATCACCGGTCAGCTGATCGCGGCAATTGGCTTGATATATGTCGGTATTTTGCCGACGGGATCGATCATGTGGGTTGGCGATATGATTGGTATCGGCTTTGATGAAACTTTCGTTAAGTTTATCGGCGCTGGAATTGTTATTGTGTTTGTGCTTGGCGCTACCAATTCATTGAATTTGCTCGATGGTCTCGATGGATTGTGTGCGGGAGTAACGGCGATAATTACGATAGGGATGTTGATTCTGGCTGCTCATCTGGCGACGTGGTATTTCAGCGAATACGGCGATCCGGTCCGGATTATTATTTGCCTGAGTCTGGTTGGCGGTGTGTTTGGCTTTTTGCCTTTCAACCGGCACCCTGCCAAGATATTCATGGGCGACGCCGGAAGCATGCTGCTTGGATTTGTAATTGCGGCCTTGATGATTTTATTTGCCGAGGAGATACCGAGATGGTGGATGGCTTCGATAGTGATTTTCGGGCTGCCGATACTCGATACGGCGGTTGCGTTTATCAGGAGGTTTTTGAACAAGCGGCCGATATTTGTCAGCGACCGGGGCCATATATATGACCAGATGATGGACAGGGGCCTGGGATTGAGAAAAACCGTCGCACTGAGCTACATCATTGCGGCAATTTATGCGTTAATTGGTTTGATCATGAGTCAGATACGCACAAGATACGCTCTGATTGTTATTGTGCTGGTGGTGTTTATCTCAGCGGTAGCAGTGTGGAAGGGTGGCTTTTTGAAAATGGAAGGTCTGAGAGGAGCGATAAAGAAAAGCGATAAGGAAAAGGCCGGAAGTTAGACTGAACTTCGACGAAGTTTTTAGGCGATTTTGCGATAACATCTTTATATATAAT
>CAZITB010000213.1:2128-3008 GCA_964542055.1 uncultured Candidatus Kuenenia sp. | reverse complement strand
CGGTATTTGACGGGGGATCCGATTGGGTTGGAAGGTGGTATTAACATCTATTCTTATTGTGGGGGAAATCCTATATTTCAAACAGACATCATGGGTTTGCAGGTCTATGATCTAATAACTGCACATAGAGCTTTGAGAAACGGGAGGGTAAATTTATTAAAAGAAGCTCATTACAACCGTCTTAAAATGAATGAAGAGCCAACGAACGAAGCTGAAAGAGAAAATTGGATTCTTTTAGGCATAGCAAAAAGTTACTTCCACATGTGGAAAGGAAATAATAAGAAATATGTTTCCCCAGATGGGCGCTTTGAAGCAGTTTATAATGAAGAAGATCAGTTGGTAATCTATCCTGAGGATATAGGAACATATAATTGGTATCATCCGATTGATGAACCAGCGAGTCACGCTGTTTGGGATTTTGGAATATATCTTATATGGGGTAATACTCCAGAGGATTCTACAACTATTTTAGACAGAGTCGATAGGACAATTAATTGGTTTTTTGTAGATTTTAATAATTTGCAGGAGGCTTACTGCGAATAACTATGCAAGTTTTTAGAGCCATTGTCATTATAGCACTGGGATTAATCAGCTTTGTGGGGTGTAAATACGCCCCATGGAGAGTTGAGGAGTATATTAACCCTGAGACAGACTCATTTAATATACGACAAGGTTTACCCCAACACGAAGAATTTGAGCATTATTTTATAAAGGATGCCTTTGTGCATGTTTTTTTGAAAGCCCATAATGAGACTGCATACTCTGGGCGTAGTCCATACGCTTTAATAATCAATGTCTATGGCAAAGGAATAGCCTATGAAAGATTAATGATTCACCGGAGAGGTGCTGATGCTCGCCTGGATGAATGGCGAAGCGCTCG
>CAZITB010000213.1:0-2118 GCA_964542055.1 uncultured Candidatus Kuenenia sp. | reverse complement strand
TAGAGTCGGAAACCTATAAAGGAAAGTTTTTGGGCTTACAATTACCAGTTATGGCTGAATTTAATACATGTTATAGAGATATTAGATGCGCTCATGTCAAATCGAGAAACTCTCTATTATTACTTAAATGTTGCCTGAAAATAGCATATAATCGCCTGAAGCATCACTATTCAACGATCTAAACGAATAGCAACTGTGAAACACCTTAATATAAAGGCTTCAAAAAGGCTGGGCCTTCCTGCCGCGTATCCACGCGGACTTCTCGTAGCGCTGACGTGAAGACAGCGATGTGTGTTGAGATCAGGGAGGCTTGGATATACTATCCCATATGACCCCATAAAGTCAATAGCCAAAAAATACGGGAGGTTGTAAAATGTTCTGGACAATAACCTGAATTTATTTTAAATTATAATCGCCCCCGGTGCGGCACTTGTAACAATCACCGAGGGGGGATCGATGAACTACAGCAGACTTTTCCATTGGATGGACCGAAAACTGAAAATATCCAAGCGCCTCAAAGAAACCGCAATCATCTACGTCATGTTTCTGATGGTTTCGATGCGAAAGCATTCCATGGACGCTGCTGCAACGTTTTCTAATTCGAGCAAGTCGCGGTTCAGCAAATTTTTGAAAAACCATTCGAATCTTGCCGTTGTAAAATTGGACCAATTGTCGAAAAAACAGGCGAAGCGCTTCGGAAAAAACCTTCGTTTTATGGCCGATGGAAAACTTTGTTGGAAAATCGGCATTTTAATCGATTCCACCCTTCAAAAGCGGTCCAGTCTGCATTCGGAAAACGTCAAACGATTCAATCACGGTCAAGGCTTTGTAATCGGCCATCAATGGACCAACATCGTTTTGTTCATCAATGATGTTTTGATCCCCTTGCCGCCCATTGCATTCCATTCACATGGCTATTGCCGCGAGCACGATATTCCATACAAAACGGAGCATGAGCATGTCATCGAATATATTGAAAATTTAAATTTATACGACTATATCGGGCCGCATGATCCCAAAAAAGTCGTTGTCCTTGCCGACAGCGGCTACGATAACAAAATGATCGAAAACGCCATTGTTCGCAAAGGGTGGATTTTTATCTTCGCACTCAAAAAGAAGCGCAGCGTTAAATCGGAAAAAGAATACGAGAAGCTGCCGAAATCCGATTGGCGCCGGGTTGAGCAGACTTTCAAGAACCATCGCCGAGTCAAGTGGGTCACTGTTTATGTACTTAAAAACAGGCCCGGCAAAAAAAAGCGGATGGAGTTCCGCATCAGACAAATCATGGGTTATCTGCGATATGTAGGCAAGGCTCAGTTGATTTGTTCGGAATTTAAGAAAAGGCCCAACGGCCGCCGAAAATACTTGGCATGCAATGACTTGAAAGCCGCGCCCCGTCAGATTTTGGTAGGATATCGAATCCGTTGGGAGATCGAGATTTTTCACAAAATGATTAAAATGCTCCAGGGATTCGAAGATGTCGCCCCCAAATATTTTCGATCGGTAGTCGCTCATGTCCATTGGGTCTACTGTGCCTACATATTGTTGAATTCGAACCTGCCCGGAATGCCGACGACCGTTAAATCGATGACCGAGAAACAAAAGTTTGTCGAGCAGGCCATAAAAAAGAAGACGATTTCTCATTATCTTCAGCTACTATCGCGCTTTAACGGCGTTGATCAGCTGAAAAGCGAGCTTCAGCAGGCTCTTGACGCACCTTTTGTCCTGCAAACCCTCGTTATATAAGGGTTTAGGCGATAACAGCCTTTGTTTGGGGAAACTTTTAAGTATTAGATTTTAAATTAGATGAAGATATTAATGTAATCCTTGATATTGAGATCCAGGCTGACATTAATAAAAGAAAATTGATTATATATCATTTTTCCAGGAATCTAAGAAAGGGAAGCTTTATATGGCTTTCTGCCTAGTTTTTGTATACTGTCCCAAGTTATAAATCATACGCCGATTCCGGATGGCGGACGCCAATCACCGCCATCGCCGATGGCCTGGACCCGGCCCGAAGCCAGAGCTTTGCCTATGACGACCTATACCGCCTCGTCCGGGCCGCCGGCGGCTACGGCCAGATCGGCTACACCTACGACAAGACCGGCAACCGGC
>CAZITB010000212.1:0-3017 GCA_964542055.1 uncultured Candidatus Kuenenia sp. | reverse complement strand
GTTATTTGCGAAAAGCGGCGAGATTTCTACGGTCGCATCGTCAGGCAGATCGATATCGGCAGCTTTTAGCCATTTTTTGTACAGATCGCTCATCATTTTGCGAGTAACCTCGGGGCTGTCGTCGCCGGTGGCATTTTTGACCGGTGCAAACTCATTTTCCCTTAAGGTTTCCAGAATTATCGACGTTTGGGCCAGAGGCAGTGCATCAAATACGAAAGTTTCCAGCTTGACGCCGTTTGGCTGGTCAGGCTCGACGAGATTGCCGTTTTCATCGATGTGCGGAATCTTTTTCACCGCTCTGTGCATAGGAAGGGCGAACCCTTTTTCGTTGAGTTTTTCTACGAAGGTTCGGCTGATCATGTGGATTGCGATACTTCCCATCTCGAAAGACAGCGAACCGTCATCGTTGCGTTTTTGGGCCATTTCATCGGGCAAGTCGCTGTATTCGATAACTGTAACCCGGCCGTCCACCAGGCAGAAATTGCCGACCTTTTCTGTAGGATGAGCTTTTTTGAGGGCTTTGCTGGACATTTGGGCGTTTTCCATGGCGTGTAAGCCTATGAAAAGCGGGTCAATAATATTGATAAGGGGGTTATCGACCTGGAAGTAGCTTATTTGCTCGATTCCCCTTTTTTTCATATCTTCGATCGCCCCGCTGTTGTAGAGAGCCTTCAATGATCCGCCGTGACCGTCGGGCGAGCTTGCGATAGAGTCTTTGGCATTTAGCAGGATATTTCCGTCAAAATCGAAATTCGGCAAAGTGCCCTGCTGGAAAAATATGACATTTTCTTTTTTGAGTCCGAAAAAGTCGGCATTTTCAAAGCTGTCAACGGTTTGTTTGTAATTGAGAGGGCTTGTCATGATGTACCACGGGATATCGACTCCGTATTTTTGTGAGCTGCCGAGGATTTTTTCGGCGAAGATACGGAAGAGCGTTTTATTTTTAACAGGCGAAACAGGATAATTTCCTTTTGGCCCTTCGAATCCAAGTCTTGTGCCCTGACCGCCTGCCACCACAAAAGCTGCGACTTTACCGTCTGAAATAAGGTCATTTCCTAATTGGACGGCTTTTGCGTATTGTTGTTTTTGCTGAGTATCCGCTGGGACGGCAGGATACGCGGGTGCGGGCTGGAAATCCTGCGGCACCTGGGAAGGGGAATCATTTTTAACATGTTCTTCGATCCATTGGTCGATTTTATCCCATTCGAGGTTTTCAAGCTGATTTAGCAGGTTTTGTTTCTGATCGTCATTAAGCCGTTCCCAGAATTTCAAAAGGTTTTGCTGATTATGTTCCCGGGCTTTGGTGCCCACTTCCTGAAATTTAGCATCGATGTCCATTTTATCTCCTGTTTCTGATTATTTTATCCATTTTAATTTTATCAACCAAAATCGCGGCTTTTTCAAGTTATTTTTATAAATGAGGCACATAAACCAAATTTTTTAGCCTGTTTTTATTTGACAAAGCTGTTTTTCAATGATAAAATACTAATGAAAGTTAAGTTTAAAAGGTAACGGTTCTTTTATACATTTATATTATATTTTAACTGCTATCATAATTTTTTTGAATTTTTCATACCAGAACCCCCTCCTTTAAACTCAATTTTCACTTTTTACTACTTATTGTAGTTGTTTAAGTGTTTTAATGTGAAAATTTACGAGTTACTCTCGAGCTGCTAGAAAATCAGTCGAGATTTGATTAAAGAACCCGCTGTGTTGGCGGAAAGGTAAAGCAATAATATTTATTTTACCATGGCTCGAAGAGTTTTAATGTGAGATTGGATCTCGACCTCTTGAAAGGAGAATTTTTATGAAGAAAAAAGGTTTTACACTGGTTGAATTGCTGGTTGTAATCGCTATTATCGCGATGCTTTTAGCAATTCTGATGCCTGCACTTGGTAAAGTCAGGCAGCTTGCATATCGAATGATGTGCGGAACAAATCTTTCCGGTATCGGAAAAGCTATGATGATCTATGCTAATGACTACGATGAATCGTTTCCTGTTTCTGGAAGAAACGCTGAATGGAATCCAGACGACGGCTTAAGCTGGGACTGGGATGTAGCACAAATTGATTATACTGCTAGCCCTCAACTTGATGAAGCAACCGTAACTTCTAGTTTGTACTTGCTGGTCAAATATGCAGATGTTTCTCCTGCGCAATTTGTATGCAACGGTGCAAATCAGAAAAAGTTTGAAATTGAGAGAAATTTAAACTCTGAGACAAACTACACAGATAAAGATGTTGATATTACTGAAGTTTGGGACTTCGGCGACGTTGACGGCGATAATGGACCATGGGATTTTTGCAGTTATTCTTACCAAATGCCTTTTGGCAGAAACGTACCTAGTGTTTCTATGAATCCCGGCGGCGCTATTGCAGCTGACAGGAACCCTTTTTATGATTCATCCGCATCAGCTGATGACTTGGATGAATTTGTGGCTATCACGGATGATAAATTACTTGACGACTCGACTAAAATGAAATTAGGAAATGCTACACCTCACCAGAGTGAAGGCCAGAATGTACTTTTTGGTGATACGCACGTGGAATTTACCAAAAGTGCTAATGTTGCTGTTGAAGAGGATAATATTTATACAATGTGGCAACCAAATGCCAGCACCGGAAATAATGATTACCTCAAGCAAATCGGCGATGATCCAAGAGATTTTGCACCTGGTAATGATGATTGTGATTCAGAGACTTACGATGATTCATTCTTGGTAACTGATTCACCTGATTAGTAGATCACTCATAAATGATTTAATAGCCGGCCTGGCAGTGATGTCGGGCCGGTTTTTTTTTAGACAAGGACAGCGAAAATGACAAATGTAA
The DNA here is from genome assembly GCA_964542055.1 of uncultured Candidatus Kuenenia sp. Lineage (GTDB taxonomy): Bacteria > Planctomycetota > Phycisphaerae > Sedimentisphaerales > CAMDDF01 > CAZITB01. Next base: position 186 of record CAZITB010000212.1, on the reverse strand, counting down.
AACTCGAAACAACAAAAGGCGATATTACGATCGAACTTAACGAGGAAAAAGCACCCGTAACGGTGGGTAATTTTCTAAACTACGTGGAATCAGGCTTTTTCAGCGGTACTATATTCCACCGTGTCATCGATGGTTTCATGATCCAGGGCGGAGGAATGAACGAGAACCTGGAGCAAAAGCCAAATA
>CAZITB010000211.1:0-3029 GCA_964542055.1 uncultured Candidatus Kuenenia sp. | reverse complement strand
CTTTGCCAATTTTGTATATATCTTTGACAGACTTCATTCATGCCCTATAAAATTTTTATATTTTTCAGCATCCATCAGGTTATCTAAATCTATATCATTACTAACATCCAATTTCGCTATCCATCCTTGACTGTAACAATCATTATTAATCAATTCAGGTTCATTCTCGAGCCGATCATTAACTTCTATAACTTTGCCAGACAATGGAGCATAAACATCACTTGCAGCTTTTGAGCTTTCAACTACTGCAAGTTCGTCTTTTACATCAACTTCTCTGCCAACCTCTGGCAATTCTATAAACGTTATCTCACCGAGAGAATTTTGTGCATGATCAGAAATGCCTATCGTAGCTTTTTGTCCCTCGATTTTTATCCATTCATGATCCTGTGTATAATACAATCCCTGTTCTACCATTATAAGTCTCCAAAATTAAAATTTTTCAAAACGTTTGATCATTGTCCCGCCAATATCAGAATCTATTTTTTCGCCTATATCAATAATATCTTTTTTACCTTTGTTTTTCTGTGATTGACTCCTTGCCAGTTGATAACAACCAACTTTTCTGCTTACTTCATATTCATCTTTCGAAATATACGCAAGAGCAATTTGCTTATCATCAATTTTAGCACAACTGAGAACCCAACCAATGCACACCCCATTTTCATTAAGAATCCCGTCATTATGACGTAATGGCCGAACTCCTTTAATCCCCGGAAATTCAATTCTGCATACTTGTTTATTCAGCTCAGATACCTTCTTAACGATAGCATCTTTGCCTATAAAATCAGGCTTATCAAGTTTTATAGCCCATCCATAGCCTGCTTCAAAAGGTGAAATATCTAAGTCTCCGGCCAGTTCATGCCCATATAAAGGCAATCCTGCCTCTATACGCAAACTGTCCCTTGCTCCCAATCCACAGGGCATAACCCCTAAATTTTTGCCCGTTTCTAAAATAAGGTTCCATAACTCAGAAGCATTGTCAGGATGAACATATAGCTCAAAACCAGTTTTCGCACCAGTATAACCTGTTGTTGAGATAATCAGATCCATATCATCAACCTGAGTTTTGATAGAATTGAAAGGCTTTAAGTTGGAAATATCATCACTTATCAGATTTTCAAGACATTGTCTTGATGCAGGCCCTTGCAATGCAATATCAACTCGGCTATGTGCCCCTGTCTTAGAACTTCTAAGATCATTAATCGTAGGCTTCAATGGCAAAAATCTTTCATCATTTGATATTGTATTGAACCAAGCATTTATTTTAGGCCCATTGGCCGCATTTACTACAACCATGAAATTATCTTCACTGATTTTATAGATGATAATATCATCGAGCACATTACCATCAAAATCCAAAATAAATGAATATTGAGCTTTACCAATAGTAAGCTTTTCGACATTATTTGTAGAAATCAGGTTTAAAAAGGCTTGTGCATTCTTACCAGACACCTCAAAAACCCCCATGTGGGTACAATCAAAAATCCCCGCTGTATTCCGCACAGCTTGATGTTCCTCGCTTATAGAACTGTACCATAAAGGCATTAAATAACCCGCAAAATCAGCCATATGGTTACCTGCCCCAAAAGCAAAGTGGTCTTCATAAAGGACAGTCTTTCGCTTTTCCATAATATCTCTCTAAATAATTTGAACAGCTAAATCAAAAAAAGGAACGCGTAAAATAAATTAACGCGTCCCTCTGTCCTTTTTACCTGAGAGAATTATCCCTTCGGTACTCGCTTACTGCGAGTTCTCCAGAGTTACTTAAAGCCGAGATCCTTTTGCCTGAGAGTTTCCCATATGATTTTGGTTTCACCTTCGGCGCTCTTTAGAGTCTCTCTCTCGACCATCAAATATTAAATATAATATACAATTATCCGGAAAAGTTGCAATCTAATTTTAAAAAAATTAACAAAATTATATTACTCAAACTGTTTTTTGAAAGTACAACCATATACAAAGTTCTATGCTTGACCATCTATGTCTTGCTGATTTCGTCAGCAAATCCTGTGGAATATATTCTCGTTCCTAATCTAACTATAAAGACTTTGCGCAGTTTGATTAACCGGGTCTTTTACATTTTCCAAATCATTTAATATACCCTTCAGGTAGGCAAGATCCTGGTGCATGTAGGGTCTTCTGTCACCAGACATTGTGTTTTCAATTGTAATGATATCTTCGTATTGTGCTTCTTTAATTAATGAAAGCCACTTGAAATTATCTATATCACCTTCTTGCAAAGCTGTGCCCCAAAAAGCATCAACACCAAAGCGAGTTAGCTTTCGCATATTTTTAATATGAAGATAGTTAGTTTTAGGCAAAAGCATTTCTGTTTCTTTCTCCATACCCAGATTTTTTTTATTAAGAAAAATGTTGCCGTAATCGAAATTCACACGAATATTATCTTCACCTATGTCATCTAAAAGTTTTATTGTAGGCTCAGCGAGGTCATGAGCATAACAGTGGTGGGTTTCCAGGCAAAGCAGGACTCCATTTTCCTTTGCGAATTTACCAGCCTGTTGTAAATAGTCCACGGTTTTGCTGTACTGCTGCGAACTTACGCAAGCAGAACCGTTTTTATCAAATTCATAATATTCACAGCCCTCTTTGACGGTTACATTGCCGAACGCGTTCAACGTCTTTATATTATTCCTGCCGGCAAAGTCGATGACTTTCTTGAAATCCTCGAGGGATTTTTTAAATTGCTCATCACTGGCATAAAATCCATTACCACAACCGTATGTTATACCAATACCGTTTTTTTGTGCGGTTTTAAAAGTAAAATCAAGATAATCTTCCAGATCATTTTTTATGTACATACAGCTGCGCATCTCCAGGCCGTCATAGCCAGCCTGAGCGCAAAGTTCGATAAGTTTTTCAATAGAGTAAATTCTTTCTAGAAAATTAACATGCATGTAAATAGGATTCATTTTATTTCAGCCTTTCTTTGATTCACTTGATAAATGTAAAATTATTGTAACCGTTCACGGGTATTTTGGTAGTATTGAGCAACGCACTCAATGTTAAAA
>CAZITB010000210.1:0-3035 GCA_964542055.1 uncultured Candidatus Kuenenia sp. | reverse complement strand
ATCAATAGAGTTCTTTCATAGATTCAATCCTTCTGATTGCGTGTTCTTGAACATTAACAGGTAAGTCAAAAAAGTTAATCAGAATTTCTTCTTTGCTTACTTTTAAATCTGTCTGTCCTGCTAAATCCAACTCACCATTACTAAAACTGCAACCTTCTCCCCATTGAGATATACCCTGTGGTGAATCACAATTGTGTGACAAAGACAAATATGTATCATTGAAGAAGTATATTGTAAAACTGTCTAAAACTTTGGTATTCTTAGTAACTGCTTTTATGATATTCATTATGCCCCTTTCTTCAATATCCTAATTTGAGAGTTTATACTTTCCGCCAAAAAATCTGCTATTTCGTATTTTGCTGAACTATCATCGTTTTTTCTGACATCTTTACAACTTTTTTTGCTGATAATTCGATTGATGTAATATTCAATATTTCTGTTTTTGGCTTTTTTGCTTTTGAGTTTCATCTTTTATCTCCAAATAAATTATCATTACAACCATAATGAAAGATTTGTCTCATTCAGGAGATTCATTCTGAATATAGATGTTCCCATTCCAACTCCGCCAGTTGACCTTGCAAATAGGCAACTCTGACTATTTGCTGTAATGTTTGCGGACGCATTATGTAACACCCTCCCGCCATTAGATATTCGAAATGCTTCAATGCCTGATTCTGAGCTTGTTTCATTCTAACCGCCATGAATTTATCTCTAGCATTTTCTTGGTTTTTCAATTTCATAATCAACTTTCATTTAAATTATTTTTGTGGTTTTCAAAGATCCAACCCATTTTTTCGCCGAAAAATCGAAATTGCCTGTTTCACGAATCTTGAAAACAAGCACCTCCTTACCTATCTCTAAAAAATACTCATCTGTATCTTCGAAATAAATTGTGATACCGTTTTCTTTGATAAATTTAGATTTTTCTGCTGTAATCACTATCTGCCTATATTCAATTCCATGCTCGTGTAATTCCTCTGCAATTTGCTTTTCTGTTCCTGGTTCTCTGTTAGTAATGATGTAAATTTCGTGCTCACCTATCAAAAGATGTGACATAATCCTGAAAAACTTGATGCTATTCACATCCGCAGTAACCGTATTATCCAAATCAATCGCTATTTTCATATGATCTCCATTTTTATCCATATACTATTTCACCCATTACTGCCAATTGCATAAATACATCCGCAGTTTCAGCATCAGCGTTATCGTTAATCAAATTGTCAAAATATCTCTCAGGAATAATTATACCTTTCAAATCTTTTCCTTCCGCCATCAATTGCAGGCCTGTATTAATTGTTGCTAAATTCAAGATTCCCAGTAGTTCATCTGTCTCAATATCAAAGACTTCGATATCACCTTTAAAAGGGATATCTTCTATAGATTTATAATTTTCTTTCCATTTTTCAGGAGATTTAAATCTCGCCCAATAGTTTGAACCGCCCTCAATTGCAGTGGTGATTAAGTTCCTGACTTTGTTAACTGGAATTCTGATTTTTGCTCTTACTTCGATATGATCATTCATATAATTTTCCTTACATTTTTTGATTTTTAAATTGTTTACAAGTTATAGGTTTGAGTTCATACCATTCATTTCCCATTGGCGAATCATGATGAAAGTTTTGGATTTTTAAGTTTTTGCCTTCCCTGTAAACCTTAAAGCTGCAATCAGTTTTTGGCAAAACTTTCCCAACTAATCCAGCACCATCATCAAATTCAAGGTAAGCATATCCTGATTGACTCCTCCATCCAAAATTTTCAACTTCACAATACCAATAACCATCTTTGTTTATTTGCTTGATAATCTCAGTAAGCTCTTCCAGAAAATAATCCCACTCAAATTCAACATCATCAGAATCAAAATCGCTTGGATCCCAACTGATTATTGGCTTTAATTCTTTTGTTTTATCTTTCATATTCTCCTTTCTCATTTACATTCAGATAATGGTTTGGGCTGAAAATGAATATCCCTTTCGATGCCTAATCCAAATGGACCTTTGTAATCTTCCAATTCCTCAAGTGAATAATATCCCAATTCTGGAAAACCTAAATCTGCTTTGCCAAAGAATATTCCATCGTCTGGATCATATTCACAAGCCCACCAGGTTCCCATTCCGCAAGGATTAAAAAACTTAACTTGAGCGATAGGATCCTTTTGGTTTTCTGTAGCTCCTAAAGGTGGTAAATTCTTTTTGATTTCTTCAGTCAGCAATTTCATATAATCTCCCAAAAAGTTATCATTACACCTATGAAAACATTTTTTTATAATTCAGGAGAATTGAAACCAAAAAAGATACACCCAATTAAAAATGATTCTGGCATAAATTAGACACTTATTGAACAACTATAGAACTTCAGCAGCTGCGCAAACTAACTAAATCAGCAAAGAATTTCAACAATGATGAATGCAAAAACATGATCAAAAGATTTGAACAAGCAATAAAAACAAAAATGATGAAGCTTTTTTAGGTGAAATTTATAAGCGCACTTCTAGGATTTTGATAGCTCTTACAAATCTGAGAAACTATTTTTTGATAAACTATCCAAATCAAAACTCATTGAACAAGTTCAACTCGTTTCTCTTTGAGTTCATCAAAAAACAGTAGCCAACTAACTAAAGTTAGTTGCCAACGAAGGATCAATAAATAAGTAAAGGATTATGATTTATTACTTGTTCACTTGGTCACTTGTTTTTAATTGAAATTTGAAATGCTAACATATATTGCATTGAGGGAAACGAAACAGGAGGTTTTCGTTTTCCTCAATAGTTTTATTACGTCTAGGAATAAAACTATTAAGTATTATATCAATAAAACAAAAAACAAGGATGTTTTTTGTTGGATCATTAATTAAGAAGCATGAAGATGTTGATCAAATATATTATGCTTCTATAATATATTCTTACATAAATTTGGAATTTTAGGACAAAAAAATTTAAATTTTTTAAAAAAAGTTAAAAATATTTGAATTCTTCTGAAAAGTGCATCTTTTTTGATTATACTTATGCTGAGTTGTTAATAATTTGTGAGTTAAAC
>CAZITB010000209.1:0-3074 GCA_964542055.1 uncultured Candidatus Kuenenia sp. | reverse complement strand
TTTAAGGAATAATAGTAATGAAACGAAATATATTTTTAATTTTCTTTTTATCCTTTGTGGCCGTTCAGGTATATGCTGAATGTTCATTGGATCATTTTATTATTGGTATAAATGAGGATGGCATTTCTGGCACTGATGATGATAATAAACTTTTTGTGGATTGTCGCCAAAAGTACCGCAGTTCTGCAAATTGGTATTATCCTCTATCAGCGAGTATATTTTCCAATTACAAATGGCGAATTGGCGAACCTGGATTTGATGGTTTCCAGGGAACTAATCCCGACGCCAGCTACACCTACGATCCTAACCGATGTCCTGTTGGAACACCTGACCAGGATTACCAAATAATGATTGAATGTATCTCCATTTCTTCTGGCTTTAGAGCCGTTCATAAAGATTATCCACAATTTACAATTGACCAGATTGGCCAGTCTTTCAATCACAGCCAAATCCATGCTCAGCGCGGCGACCCTCATGTGCATATGTCTTATCAGGCAGTCGATGGAACCAGTCTGTTTTGGATAACATGGCAAATGTATGATGCACTTGGCAAATATGAACCTTCGGAGCCTTTTACCTTAGTTTTTAACACTGAACCATTGGCAGGCGATTTAGTCGTCGATGGCACAGTAGATTTTTATGACCTTGCTGAGTTTGCTTATTACCAGCTTAGAGATGAAGGATCGATCCACAACGATTATTACGAACGAGCAGACGCCAACAGGGACGGGAAGGTGAACTTGCTGGATTTTGCACTGCTGGCCTCAAACTGGCTGGAAACACTTTAATTTAACTCCAAGAGTTATGATACAAGCCTGACCATGGTTTCTTTCATTGCCTTATAAAACGGATGCAGCAAGCATGAAATAAAAACTATCCTAAACGCCACCTACCTCGGCAGACCGCTGGGAACAGACATCTTCATGAGCAAACTTGAAAAAATCGTCGGCAAAAGACTAACCAGCGCGTGCAAAACCTGATTAAAAAGGCAAATAGAAAAATAACATTAATCAGAATTATTTTTGAGTCTGCGCTGTCTGAAGAAATCGCTTAAAAGGTACGAACAATCCTCCTCCATCACCCCCCTTTTGACTTGCACGATATGGTTCAATCTTTCATCCTGCACGATATTATACAGAGTTCCACACGCACCCGTCTTGGGATCGTTGCAGCCGTAAACCAGCCTGTCGATCCTGGCAAGCACCAGCGCCCCTGCACACATCGCACACGGCTCAAGGGTAACGTAGATACTGCAGCCGTGCAGCCGCCAGTTGCCGATATGCTCGGCAGCCTGGGTAAGTGCTATCATCTCGGCATGTGCGGTGGGATCATTTAACAGTTCCCGCTGATTGTATCCAGTCGCGATAATTTGATTTTCGTGCACTATCACAGATCCGATTGGAACATCACCGTTTTCCTGGGCGATCATGGCCTGCCTGATAGCCGCCTGCATGAACCGCTTGTCCGCATCGGCATTCAAAATGCTGTCGTTACTGCTGTCGAGCATCAATTGGCCCTGACTCTCTTGATTCGCGGACCCAGCCGGGTTGCCGTTTCGTACGGTATGGTATCCAATAACTTTGCGAGCGATTCCACGGAATTTTCAGCTTGGGGGTCGTCATCGATAATCGTTACTTCCATGCCCACCTTGACATCTATGGCCTGTTCCACCAGCCCCGTTACATCAACGATCGTCTGGTCCATACTCACCCTGCCGACTATCGGAACGTACTGGCCGCATATTTTCATCTTACCCTTGTTTGAAAGTTTCCTGTCGTAGCCGTCGCCGTAACCAATCGGGACGATTGCAATTACCATTTCTTTAGACGCGCGATACGTACAACCGTAACCGATGGTGCTGTTTTGCGGGATACTTTTAACGACAGTCAATCTGCTGATGACTTTCATTACGGGTTTAAGGTCGGGCCTTTCTATATTGTTCGGCCCGGAATAGAGACCGTAGAGAGCCAGTCCCGGGCGGATCATATTCGCTTCCATCGAAGGCCTCGAAAGCGTCGCCGCGGAATTTGCTTTATGGATGTAGATATCATCAACAGACCTGGAAGCCAGGTAAGATTTGAAATCCTCAAGCAGCTTCAACTGCTGCCCGGTAAAATCCTCGTTATCAGTATCGGCAGCTGCCAGATGGGTGTAAATGCCTTCTATTTGTATCAAAGGAAACTGCTCGATCCGACTTACAATCGATTTTAGCTGTTCCGACCTTAAACCCATCCTTGACATTCCTGTATCGAGTTTCAAATGCACGTGAGCTTTTTTACCCAGCAGCTCCGCGGCATCTGCCAAGGCATTGACATCTTCAACGGTCATAGGGGTAATTCTGATTTCATTTTCGACAATCCATCTGGCTACCTGCTTTTTTTGCTCTCCGCGATAGATGCTCAGCTGCGAACCGAGGACAAAAATATCGGCAGTTATGTTCAAATCTATAAGCTGCTGAACTTCGTTGAAATTGGAAACCGCCATCATTTCGACCCCTGCCTGGTCGAGGGCTCGGGCGATAATATCGACTCCATGTCCGTAAGCATTGGCCTTTACAGCGGCGCAAACTTTGGCTTGGGGGGTTTTAGACCTAAGCAGCTGGAGGTTATGAATAAGTGCGTCGGTACTTATCCTAGCTACCAGGAAGTCATCAAAAACCGGCTTTAGGCTTTCCATTTCCTCGGCTAACGGGGTCTTTACTTTGTGATATAAGTAATCCATAAAATCCCTTATAACATTGACTGTTTACCATTATATCGGAACAACAGTCAAATGTTATTAAAATTGGATTATTTTTTTAATTACCACATCGACTCGATAAATCAATCGTTTCATTTCATTTTTTTTGCAGGTTTTTCCATTAAATCAAGCAGTTTGTGCTTTTTCGATCTCAAATTCATACCCAATGTTTGGATTTCAAACGGGTCGAGTTTAACCTTGATCTTTTTATTGTAGGCTGAAATGTTTAAAGTAGATGTAATTGCCTTTTTAGTAGGATTAAACAGTCTGAAGATAAGCTCTTTGCCATTTTCAGAGAATTTTAATGCGCTGACCTGTAATGTCTCGCCGGTGCA
>CAZITB010000208.1:0-3086 GCA_964542055.1 uncultured Candidatus Kuenenia sp. | reverse complement strand
ATCACAGTCGTATCCTCCCCATGGAGAATCCGCTATCATACCCCAGCCATATCGGCCATCAGAAGCCGTGCTTGGCTCAAAACACCAATTCAGCAATTTATCCGTATCATAACTAAAGCCCAGTTCGGCATTCATCCTGAAAGCAGTTAAGGTTCCCCAGGGCAACAAGATTTCATATATCGGATTTTGTGTTCTATTCTCTAAAAATTCAATTCCCCACCTTGCGCCCAACAAATGCTGTGGCGCATTCCATTTCGTATATGCCATGTATTCTATCCAGGCTATTCCAGCAGCAGCATCCGGTTCTGTCCAGATACCATTATCAATGGCTGACATAGTATCAAAATCAAATGCGGTATGAAGATAAGCCGGTACTGTCCACGGAGACGCCCTCCCACCCATATAATAACTTGCATTGTACCACTGATCTGCAATTGTATGCATATCAGATTCCATGTTACCGGTATTGGGATATAAAGCCAATAACTGGCAGAATAAAAGACTTGGGTAAATGTCATACCAGAAAGTCTGGCCACTATCCCCTACGGTGTAGTTCAACGCCACATTTTCACCAGTATATACATTGAAATACTGGTTTTCCATTATGGCCCAGTCAACATATTGACCTAATGCCTGGCTCCATTGATTTGTCTTATCTATACCACAAAGTGTCCCACCAATTACGGCAGCTATGCAATTGATAGCCTCATGTCCATGCGGTGCGGCCCCTGTCATTGAAGGATGACCAATATATGAGGGCATACCAAAACCATCCCAAGAGTAATTAAATTGCGTAGTATCCAACCAAATCAGCGGATAGTCCTGCCAGAACGGAACCGTAGATGAAGCAGTTCTTGTAAAATTAAATACATATTCATCATAATCTAAGGCAACTTGCTTCCAATCACGCATTTCATACGGCTGGGGTAAATTGGGCAAACTGTCAATCCTTGATATCGAAACCTGAGAAACCGCCGTAAAACCAATAGAAGTAATGCTTAAACAAAATAATATGATTAAAATTAATTTGACTTTTAACATCATCAAACCTCGATTAAACTCCTAATGGCTCAAGTTCACACAAGTTCAGCAATTCTTCAATTCTGATTTTTGCACCACAAATATATTTATCTGCTGCACCATAATATAAATACAGTTGATTATTTTTATAGGTCATTCCATTGGTAAATATAACTTCAGAGAAAAAACCATTGGTCTCATAATCATTTTCAGGAACCATAATCGGCTTTTCACTCCTGAAAATAACCTTTGAAGGATCATCAATATCAAGTAAAAGAATTCCAAGGCTATACCTGCTATGATCGTCGGCTCCATGGTATATTTCAAGCCATCCTTTCGATGTCTTTACTGGAACAGTACCCGCACCTATCCTTTTAGAATCCCAGAAACCTTTTCGGGTTGAGATCAAATGTTGATGCTTTCCCCAATGAATCATATCAGGTGATTTTGCTATCCACATCGATGGGTTAGCAAAATCAGCAGTATCAGGCCTGGTCAATGCGTAATAATCACCATTGATCTTTTCAGGTAAAATAGCAACATCTTTATTAAGTGCAGGAAAAAGCACATCATGTTTTTCATAGGTTTTCCAGTCTTTAGTGGTTGCTAAAATTGTAGAAACACCATAGTGGGAAACTGCTACATAATAGAAGTAATAAATTTCTCCTATTTTCGTGATTCTTGCATCCTCAATACCATACTCTTCATCTTTCCCGCTGGGAAATACGAAAGGTTTATCATCTACTGTAAAATTGATCCCATCTTTACTTCTGGCAATTCTCAAATGAGACATCGTTGTCAGATATGTCCTGCCGTCATATTTGAATACCCTGGGGTCTTCATTTTCCAGCAAAGGATCATCTATTCTAAATTTTTTAATAACCACCTGGTCATCCTGATCCAGAACTGGTGTTGAAATATAACCTTGCTCCTGCATCGGCCGCTCGGCGACTCTCATCAGAAATATTATCTCATCCTCATACTTCGTTACAGCAGGATTTAAAACACAAGCAACCTCAAGACCATTTTGAGTTGCTTTAATTTCTTCCGGTCTTATTAATGGATTTTCTACAAATCTCATATCCAGTATCACTTTAAATTACATATAAATCGGACGAAAAAATCAGAATTTCAGGCTTATAAAAACCAATCTTTGAAAACTCACAATCCACTCTCGACCTAACAGCCATTAAATTTAAATGCGCTAATTGGCCAGTAAACATCATTGCAAATGACTTACAATTGCTGTAATCATCTTAAATCATCCATAAATTCTCTTCCAGGTATAGGAAGCCACTTCTTATTATTATTAAGTTTTTGCTGGATAAAATTACCTTCAGCGTTATATACTTCTTCTTTTCTCAAATAACGAACACTTCCATCATAAAATGTCACATTCGCACCTTCAAAATGCCTATAGGATGGCGTTCCCCATCTATAACTTCCCGCCTGCTCGCCATATACGTCCCAATAAGCTTTGTAATTTGCAGAATCACGATGCAGAGCCCATTCAAGGCTATCCATAAAGCAAAACTTGTCAGAAGGCCTTACAACTTGAGTCCTTCTAAGCCCATGGTTTGTACCTCTGTACCATCCTGAAGGCGGTTTGGGATATATGCTCATACAGTTCATTCCATAGCTAACACCAAGAACTAAATTTGCAGAAACATAATAGCCATTTTTTTCAGATCTTTTATCAGATGGACACTTAAAGTCATCCGGCAAAGTAAGTATATTTCTAGTTTCATTATATGCGACATCTGAATTTTTTCTTCCATTTGCCTGAATCAAGTCAACATAAAGAGGATTTCGAAACCATATCTCGCTATTATCATTTAACACAGGCGTCAACCAATCATTGGACTCATTGGCATACATTTCATTAGCTAGCCCAAAAGTTTTCATGTTTGTCATACACACAACTCTTTGAGCCATTTGCCTTGCCCTGCCTAATGACGGCATTAAAATTGACAGAAGCATAGCTATAATTGAAATGACCACCAGCAACTCGACCAGCGTAAAACCGTGTATGGGTTGGTGAGAACGGGTATAATTTGACCTGTGTT
>CAZITB010000207.1:0-3092 GCA_964542055.1 uncultured Candidatus Kuenenia sp. | reverse complement strand
AAAAGATGTGATTTTTAGGACCGAACGCGACAATGGTCCTACGAATGTTTGGTTATTACACTTAATCCCAAATCGGACGCGGTTAATTTTTGTCATTTTACTGCTTTCATCAACAGGAACTAATTAGCAGTTTTTACACAATAGTCTCTTAGAATCGAAACATATAATTTATAATCTTCAAAAGAAACTTCAGGTGGAGTTTGATGGTCTACTGACGGTATAAAACCGCCTGATTTCATTGTAGGCAATATTCTCTCAAATTCCTTTCTGATCGCTTCTTCGCCTAAATGCATAACCGTTTTGTCAAAGCCCCCGATCATTAAGAAATCGGGATGTTTTTTTCGAATATTATTAACATCAACACCAGCCATTCGCTCTAGAGGCAGAATACCTTCAACACCAGCTTCTTTTAGCCACGGTATCAAAGGCTCAACGCCGCCATCTGAATCAACGAAAACACGTATTCCACGTTTTTTAAGTTCTGGTATCAACTGTTTGTAATATGGCAGTAGAAAGTCATCATACATCTGTTTTGAAAGCATTGGCCCATGATTATATGACATATCTTCGGCAAAAGTCATAAAATCTGGCGTACAGATTGAACTGTATTTGTCAATAGCTTTAATGCTAAATTCAACAAGTCTTTTATTCATATCGTGCATTAATTTCGGCTGGTCCGTAAATGCGTAGAAGTGATTCTCAATACCAAATAGTGTTCTTGGGTGCCAAAAAAACCCCTCAAGTGTAATCCAAACAACTGCTTGGCCATCTTCATGTTCGACAGCCCACTTTTCAATTTCAGATTCATCAAAATTGGGATTATATAAATGTTCAAGTATGTTATTATATTGTTTCTCGTTTTTAATGATAGGCGCACCATGGCTTGCGGGGTGCGGGCACCTATGGCCATACGGGCTTATCCAAATTTGCAAGTATCTATCAAACCCAAAATGCTTACGTATTTCTGCAACATCTTTGATGCTTCTATCCAATCCCTGGTTATACCACCTTTCAACAGTTTTATCCCAATAGAATGCCCATTCTATGATAGGTAAGCGGTCAACAGGTTCAAAAGACATCAACTTTTTGAAACGTTCTACACTATTCATTATATAATCCAAAAATTAAATTTGAAGTTAATATCCTTTTTTTGCAGATGTATTAACAAGCAAAAAATTGAAAATAAAAAAGGGCTTACTTAATAGCAAACCCTTTTATGAAATCAATGAGAGTTGTCAATTTAGAAATGTAAGATCTATTAACCACGCATTAGAGATTTTTTCTAAATCAAGTACATCAACTACGCAATCTCTATTCAAATCTGCCCTATTACCGCAATCAGTAGCAAACCACTCACTTGCTAATTCAGCTAAATCCAGCATATTAATTTCACAATCACCACTAATATCCGTAGTAAGGCCTGCACAGGTTGTCAAAGTTGTTTTACCTGTATTTAAAATATCATAGTCAAGAATCAAACTACTATCCGAGGTAATTTTACCGGATGTAAATAAAGTAGTAATTTCACTAGTCATATCACCTTCAATTATCATTTCTCCGCCTGTTATATGAATACCATTGCTTAAATCTGTATTTAGCAATCCTTGAGAATTGATAATGTTTAAAGTTCCACCTGTGAGAATCAAGCTTCCAATACTTGCAGGATTAGCAGAATCGAAAGGATCCTCAAGAGCCATCTGTAGATAATTACAATTGAGAACTCCACCATTCATATGAATTATACCTTCCCCATAAAGCCCAAAATTAGGATCTCCTGCCCCATTTAGAATTGGACCACAACTTAGTCTGCCGCCGTTCATAATCAATGTTCCCTTACCTCTATCGTCAGGATCAGAACTATTAGCACCAAGACTCAGTGTTCCTATTCCACTTCCAATGGTCAAATTACCATCATCTAAAACTTCGATAACATCGTCTATTGACGACATTCCTGGCTTCCAACCAACTGTAACAACTGCAACTTCTGTATCTACATCAAAAACTGGATGGCTACCTAAAGGTGCTTTACCAGATGTTGTAAAAAAATCACCCGGCCATGGTATTGTATTAGATACATAATTCCAATTGTTAGATACAGATTGAGTATCTCCTCCGTTATCCCAATCATGATTGAAGGGTCTTCTATCATCAACATTTGGATCATAAGCTCTGGCAGTACATATTATTCTATCGCCAACAGTTGTTTCTTCAATTGTACCGTATCCAGAATCTGCAACTAATCCACCAACAGCGACAAACCACCAAACATTATAAGTTGACGGAATTGAAAGCTGACCATTACCCGCAGAAGAAATATTGATTCCATAACCATCACAATATGGACTATCTACAATACCGCCAATTGCTGCGGTAACGGTACCATCATTAATTATGAGTTCACCTGTACCACCGAAATTATTCCAATTATAAACTTCAGTGTCGTATGCGATTTCACCAAAAACAATCTCTGAAGCATTTAACGTTGCCCCTGGGTCATCCAATATAACGATTGAGTGACCTGTTTGAACGTTTTGTGAATCGCAGGGATCTACCCACTTTGAATTTCCCATACCAAAGGCACCTGAAGAACAATCTAAAGCTCCTTTAATAATAAGCGTACTCTCGCCACTTGCGTACCCGGTGTAAGCTCCACTTGTTCCAATATTAAAGATAGCCCCAGATTCAACAATCATTTGCACAGGCCCTTGCCCTAAAAGCAAATGTCCAGCATTAGCGGTTTGCCCTGTCATAATTTGCGGAGAAAACGGCATACAAGGGTCACCATTAATTACAGTCAAATCCGAAATTCCAGGTACTCCATTGTCCCAGTTATCAGATAGCATCCAGTTATTACTTATAGTGCCTTCCCAAAATGTGGTAGCACCAAATGCTGATGAAACCGTAAGAACGCTCAAGAATAGCATTACTCTTAAAATCATAAACCAACTCCTTAAATCAAAACAATTATCATTTACAATATACCAAAATAAGTAAAGTTAACATTCAACATTTAATATTATCCTAAAAACACCCCTACATAAGCAATGTCTTTTCGCTATTAATTAATGTCTTTTTGCGCAAACAAGATTGAC
>CAZITB010000206.1:0-3094 GCA_964542055.1 uncultured Candidatus Kuenenia sp. | reverse complement strand
AGTTATATTCGAAGGAGTCGTACTTCCAGGATTAGTAGCATCATAATAAACTCCGGTACCATCATTTAAAGTATATTGCACCTGAAAATTGTAATGCCTTCGGGCGTCAGCTGTAGGATAAATCCAGATTGTAATATCTTTAAGAACATTAGTTTTCCACCAGCGGCTGTTTACATTGAAACTATAAACTATACCTGTATCATGCCAGTCATTCGTAGCAAATGTAAGGCCAAAATCACCATAACCAACTGCATCTGATGTTGTTGTACCAAAGGTTATCGGATTTGCAGCTGGGTCCACACAGTGGAATGTTTCGGCGATGATCCCTTCTCCCGCAAGACCAAGCTGGAGCGAATCATCACTTTGATAGTCCTGTACAGAACTGTCGGTGTAGGTCGTTATATTTAAGTTTGCAGCCGACACAGCAGAAGCTATCAATGCCAAAGCCATAATTAAAGTTAAATAGTTTTTAAATTTGTATTTCATAATCAATACCTCTTTGTTAATGAATGTATTTAATTGTTCCACTTTTCGGCAAATTCCGCCAAGTCTCTGAAATCTACATCGCCGTCATCATCCAAATCGACAGGGCTGTATGTCACATAACTGCCTAAGTTCCACAACTTCTTAATGGTTTCTTCCTGGTTAAAACCTACCAGACAATTCGGATTAAATGTATTGGCACGATATGCCCAGGTCAAAGTACCCAGTTGGCCAGTACCTAACTGTACAGGGAATGTAGGTCTTGCACCGAGTACCATAAAGAAACCGTTGGGATCATTATCTCTTACCCACTTATAGGCATACCACATCCACTCATTACGGAAATCTTCATCCTGATGTGAATACCAGGAAGACTCATCCCAGCCCCAAACTGTGACAAAACTAAGATCCGGCTGGTGAGTTGGATCGTGTTCACCATAAGAATTGTCAATTTCAACCGCATAGGGTAGCGAACTGCAAGCCCAACCGCTCGGACTTGTTCCACCGAGACTTTGACCATATATAGAATCCAGATGGCCTATTTCCAGTATCGCATTATAAGGTTCTCCGATTACTTCTTTCGGTCTCAATGGCCACATATGAAAATCAAACAACAGATCTCCATTAACTGCCATACCGTGTGTATGGGCATTTATAAATACCCAGTGACGGCGGGCATTGGTTGCAGCATAACTACGAATTCTGTTAAGCAGGCTTTGTAATGCTGTATGGGTAGGATCATTTTCACTCATCATCTCAATTTGACCTAAGTGCAGAGCCTCGTAACCGGCATCTATGAATCGGCATGCACGATAATAGAACCACATCTGTGCCTCCTGCCTGCTTATATCAGGGACATCAGTGCCGGGCAGCCATTGATTTTCAAACCTGCCGTCAGCATATACTATTGCGTCATAATCAAAATTTCGCGTTTCAGGTGTAAGTCCGAATTCAGTAAATACCCATTCTGGAACAGGAATCTGGTCCAAACCAGCACCATTGAAACCCTGTGCTATTCTGTCGGGAGTATCTTCATCATACGCCGAGTAAGCCGTTTCAAATATACACGCCTCGATAACAACATCCGGAT
Source organism: uncultured Candidatus Kuenenia sp. (assembly GCA_964542055.1). Taxonomy (GTDB): domain Bacteria; phylum Planctomycetota; class Phycisphaerae; order Sedimentisphaerales; family CAMDDF01; genus CAZITB01. The sequence continues at coordinate 1,521 of CAZITB010000206.1, read as the reverse complement.
CATAGTTTAGGTGTACTTGCTGAGCGTAATATTCAGCGGCATCATAAAAAGCTTCATCATCGGCCATATGCGGATCACTTTCTGACGGATATATATCCCACGAAAACGCCGCTCTGCCAATATAGTTGGGCTTAATATTATTGATCATTCGTAGATTATCTGCAAAGTAATGTCCTGCCACACCTTCACCAACTGCCAAGCCTGACAAAGTGATAGACTTGGCTAGAAGATTCTCAAGTTCATATCTATTAACACCGCCTGCAAAATCGTTGGTAGAACTTGGATCCAATATTGTCAGGTTAACATCAATCTCGGAAATCATGGGCGATCCCCAGAATTTACCAGAGTTTGGAGTACCATCATTGTTGTAAGCTGCCTGCCAACCCTGCTCCACTGTTATTCTGAAACCTCGAATATTCTGAATACCTATATCATTTATATCTATTTTTGTGCCTACTCCTATTGTATCAGAACCACCCATCAACCATTCCTGTAAACCAGCGGTTTCCGGATCCATATCCAATGCACCTGGATTTCCAGTAGCAAAGCCATTATCATACCAAGTCCAATCATTCATCATAACCTGAATTCTTATTTGGTAATTTACTCTTTGAAGTGCCGGATCATTAGCACCTATCAGGATTGAAATACTATCCAGGTCCCATCCATCATAGGCAGAGTGAAACTCATAGGCATCATTCCATCGGTAATCCAGATAACCAGCACCAACACCTTCTACGCCGATCGTTGTAAAGCCGTTGTAGTCCCACCAATCGGCTCCGGCGTCCTTTACAGCATCTTTGGTTTCAATTCCACCCCACATCGGACCATCGGTTTCAACCCATTGACCGTTCCATACTTTGCTTTCGATAAATAGATGATCAGGGTGTGTCTTTTGGAGAGTATCCTGGTCTGTCACAGAAACATTTTCTTCAGTAAATTCACCTGCTACTACATCAAACTGTGTTTCAGTAACTGTCATTGCCCAGGCTGAATTAAACACAAATAATATTGAAAATAAAAAAATGGCTTTGGATAACCTGATTTTTTGTTTTTTCGTTAACATTATAAATTCCTCATAAACTTTATAAAATTATATCAACTATACTACTTCTTCTTTTCAAAGAAATCAGGACAAAGGCCGCTGCCGCAAATGATCTATAATGCGGCAGCAGCCAAAGCCTTTACCAACATTTAATTAAGTTTTCTTCTCAGTAAAAATCCTCCAAGACCAAGCAAAAGCATTGTCGCCGGTTCGGGAATCATCTCGACATCAATTTCGCTGATTAATGGCTGCCCCCAGAAAACATCATTAGCTTGCCAAAGCCCATTAGATGTGATACGAACACCACGAATGTTATCCATATTAATATTATCGATAACTATCTTAGTACCATGTCCCGCTTGATCTGAACCACCTAAGAGCCATTCCTGTACACCAGCAGTTATAGGGTCTATGTCAAGAATTGACCAAGCCCATGTAGTCTTATCACGAACTTCAATCCTAAAATTGTAATTAAT
>CAZITB010000205.1:0-3141 GCA_964542055.1 uncultured Candidatus Kuenenia sp. | reverse complement strand
TAATTTTTAATTAATTTATAATTTTTTTTAAAAAAAAAGTTGACTTTAGGATTACAAGTGTAATACTATTATATATTACAAATGTAATCAATAGAGGATATTATGAAAGATAAACCAAAAATTTCTGATGCGGAGTGGAAAGTTATGCAGGTTGTCTGGTCGAAGGGTGAGGCGACAGCGAATGATGTAACTGAGGCAGTTGAGGGAGAGAAAGAGTGGAACCCTAAGACGGTCAGGACGCTTATTAACAGGCTGGTTTCCAAGGGGGTGCTGAGCCATGAAAGTAAAGGTCGGCAGTATGTGTACCGTCCGCTGCTTAATGAGGAAGAATGTGTGAAGGCGGAGACTAAGTCGTTTTTGGACAGGATCAGCAGGCGGGCGTTTAAGCCGATGATGGCGGCGTTTGTAGAGGAGCATGATCTTAGCAGGGAAGAAATTGAAGAGTTGAAGAAGATACTGGATAAAAAGAAAAAATAGAAAGGGGTTAAAATGTTTGAAGTGCTTGAGGTTATGCGGCCTTTTATGGGATGGCTGGTGAGGTCTTCTGTTCAGGCGAGTTTGATAATTTTATTGGTGCTTGGGCTGAGGTTTTTGCTTTGGAAGTTTGTTTCGGTGAGGTGGCTGTATGTTTTATGGGTGCTGCTTCTGGTGCGGATGATGATGCCGGTATTGCCGAGTATCAGTTATAGCCCTGAAAAGTTTATGCCGGAAAAGGCAAGACAGATATATAACGCTCCGATCGTTTCAGAAAATTTCAAAAGAATTGGGCCGGTTGAATTCGATGAGACTGATTTGGAGGACAGGTTTGGAAGAGTTGAAGCAGCGGGTTTGAAGTCTGAAGGAGAGAATGTTACAGGCGGGATTGAGATTAGTTATTTTGATGTTTTTACGCTTGTGTGGGTTTTAGGTGCTTGGATGTGGCTGGTTTATATGCTGCTTTCGAATTACTGGATGTACAGATCGATCGTGAGAAACAGGCCTTTGACAGATGGGAGGGTTTTGAATCTTTTTGAGGACTGTAAGGAGAAGATGGGGGTAAATACAATTGTGGGGATAGTACCGGTTAAGGGTTTGTCGAGTCCGGCGCTGTTTGGATTTGTCAGGCCGAGGCTGCTTGTGCCGGTTGGGATGCTTAATGATCTGTCGAGTGATGATCTGAGGCATGTGTTTATGCATGAGCTTGGGCATATTAAGCGGCACGATATTTTTGTCGGTTGGGTGGCGAGTATTTTGCAGATATTGCACTGGTTTAACCCGGTGGTTTGGTATGGTTTTAGTAAGATGAGGCATGACCGTGAGGTTGCGTGTGATAATTTGGTGCTTTCTTATGCTGGTGAGGGCGAGCCGAGGGAGTACGGCAGGAGTATTTTGAATCTGCTGGAGAGGTACAGGAAGCCGGCGTATGTGCCGTCGATGGCGGGAATATTGGAAGATAAAAATCAGATTAAAAGGAGAATCAGAATGATCGCGGAATTTAAAAGTTCGAAAGTTAAGTTTTCAGTTATAGGTATGCTAGTGCTGTGTTTGTTTGGTTTTGCTGCGTTTACGAGTGCTGAGAAGAAGGCTGAGCCGGATGAACAACAAAAAATATCTCAAGAGACGGAACAGGATAACTGGGATGCTAAAGAAAGACAAGCATACAAAGTTTTTTTTAAGGCAGCTAATGGTGGAACTGACAGCCGAATGGAAATGCTTAATCTTTTTAACAGGTATGTCAGCCCGAAAGATGCTAAGACTTTCAGGTTTAAGTATGATTCGAACACTGGTGTTGGGTCTATATGTACATATACAGAAACTGAGTTGTTAAATATTGTAAAGATACTCGAGGATAACCGGCAGTTTACAAATGTAAAGGGGGTCGGTCCTGATGGTAAAGATGTTGAAAGTAAGGAAGCTACTAGAAGTAAGCCTTTCAGGGAATTGAAGAATGATGATGATCGGTCGTCTGGGCGGAAAAGTATCGCAGGAGGTACGCATGTTGTTAAGTTCGATGATGGGGGCGGGCAGCTTGTGGCGGTGAGGATTTATGGTTCGCGGTATGGTGAGGATCGTGCGCCGAATGAGGATTTTTATGTGTATGTTTATGATAAGGATATGGTGCTGATCGAGAAGTATGAATTTCCGTATGGGAGATTTATGAAGGGCGATAAAGGTGGGAATCCGCGCGGATGGGTGATGTTGAAGGTTAAGCCTGTGATGGTGCCGGATGAGTTTTATCTGGCGGTGAATTTTAATCCTGAGAAGACCAAGGGTGTTTATGTTCATCATGATGGAGGGGCAAGCTGTAATTCGTTTGTCAGTTCAATGCAGAATCCGGATTCTTTGAAGGCGTTTGAACGGGGCGACTGGATGGTACGGGCAATTGTGAAGAATGTGCTGCCGGAGAATCCTGTTGTTATGGAGAGTAATCCGGAGGCGTTTAAAAATGATGTTTCGCCGGAATTGAAACAGTTAACAGTGCAATTTGACAGGCCGATGGTTACAAGCAGTTATTCGTGGACAGGTGGCGGGGATACTTATCCTAAGACGATAGGGCGTCCAAGTTTTGACAGTACGGGGACAAAAGGTATTTTGAATGTTGAACTTGAGCCGGGTAGGGTTTATTGGGTTGGGATAAACAGTCCGAGTTACAAGAATTTCAAAAGTCAGGACGGCAAACCTGCAAACTGGTATATAATCTTGTTTGCTACTGCTGATGAGAACGGTAAGCCTACACCGATTCCAGAAGATTTGCTGCAACGTGCTAAACAGATTAATTCAAGTCACAAGTAGGAAAATTCGAAGCTCCTGAAATTATTTTGCTTTTAATGGATGGAAATTGTAAATTATGGTGAATAATTATATGTAAATGAGTAAATGTATGCGGATACATCTAAGGTGCCGTTTAGTGATGTTAACTTTGACGGGATAGTTAATATGGCAGATTCGCGATAATGGCGGAAGACTGGTTGATTCAGTATTGAAATTATGCCGCTCTTTCAGAGCTTTTGGTGGTGGGTTTAGTACCCCAGGGCGTTGCCCTGGCTGTAATATGGCGCCCTTTCAGGGCTTAATCTCATCGGTTGGGCGATTGAGCTTTTTTAGCATGGTCTTTGTTGCATATTCCGGGGAGGCGCTGCCAGAGTTTGGGGCCTTCGAGCA
>CAZITB010000204.1:0-3183 GCA_964542055.1 uncultured Candidatus Kuenenia sp. | reverse complement strand
GTCAAAAACTATCAAAATATGAATACCTTCTTTTAGGGAAAACTCAACTCCGGCAAACAACCCAATTTCTTCCTTTTTTGCATTTTTCTTTAAAGCAACAAATTCAGCCTTATCAAATTTGTTGTGATTGGTAATTGCACCTAATCGTATTTCCTGTTCTTTGAGTTTCTGAATGTATTTGACATAAAAATTGCCATTATTCGCAAAATCGGAGCGGTCAAATTCATTATCAGCTTTTGTGTGCAAATGGAAATCAGCTCGAAGCCAGGTTGCTCCATTCTTAAAAATATTTTTGGTTTCGTTTTCCATTTCTGCTTGTTTTATATCGTTTTAAATTCAATCCCTGCATCTTTCATTTGCAGAACGGTATTTGTTTTTAATTGGTCGTTACCTTTAAGCACCTTAAGTACTTCCAGATTTTCACCTTCTATAAAAATATTTTGGGTTGTGTCAAAGTTAATGCTTTCTTCTTTGGCAGGTACAAGAGTCTTTGTACTTGGAGTTTGTAATACTTTAAATGCATCACTTTTGCCTGCCCAATTCAACACATAACGTTCGTTGGAAAAGTTAATTTCTTCGCCCAGTGTGGCTTTAAGTTTTTCCCAATCAATTTTTCCCTCGATGAATGCTTCAGGCAAAATCTGTCTCAAGGCTTTGAGTTTTTCTAGTTTCGGTATCAGACTTGTTCCGTCCATATTTTACTGTGCTTTTCTTTCAATTAATAATTCTTTGACTTCAACATCAAGAATTTCAGCAATCTTGTATAAGTCCTCTAAACTTGGTTGTCGTCTGTTTTGGGCATAAGAGTTTACCATATTGTAACTCTTGCCTAATTGCTCAGCCAACCATTTCTGTTTAATTCCCTTCTGGTCTAAAACGTCTTTTATTCGGTTCATTCTTGGATTTGTTTATAGTAAACAAATGTAAGAAGAATTATTTAATATCTCACTGGATGAGTATTTAAACTGTCATTTAGTTTGGATATAGGGGTGGTGGCAAGCTTTTTGGTTTAAACGATGTCGGCAGTAAGTTTTGTTACCAATTTATTTGGGGTCGGCTCAGTTGAATGAAATTATATAGGTCTATTTCATTCTGTGTTCTATTTTCACTTAGCAAGGGTAGTATTACATTCCAATCAGGGTCTCTCGCATAAAGTGCATCTAATTTATCATTTACCTCAACATCTGCAAGATTGGCAATAACTGTAGTGTTTCCTAATTTTAAATCATAGCTTGTGCGCGTAAAACGTCCAACAAATTGTAACGTAATGGGAAGACTTTGTCTTATGTCGTGAAATACGGCAATTTTTAAATTAGGTAAATCGAAACCTTCTCCTAGCATATCAACACAACCAATAATATCTACATCTAATGCTAAAATTCGCCTTTGAATTTCTCTTGATTCTCTAATGCCTAATCCAGAGTGTATTTTAACTACCCGAAATTCCGGGCTATATTCATTATATATTTCAAAAACTTCATTTGCTCGTTTATGCTGATACTACAATAGGGTGGCAGTGTTTTACTCCGTCAGGTGGCAGCATTAAGAACCGGAACCGAAAATTAATATGCTATATTATAATCATATCGATGTTAGAATAGGATATTCGTATGTTTTTTCCAATTCCTAATTGGAAAAACATATCTTGCGTTTAGGCCAATTTATTACAATTCTTTCAAATTCCCTTAAAAATGGCACACCAAGTAATCCGAAGAAATTATTATTAATTGGATTAGTTATAATAGGTGCGTAGAAAACTGGCGAAAAGGAAAAATAGCACTGATTGTTTTCCTCATACGATACTTTCCCATAGCTAATTGTAGAAGTGACCCCATTTAAGTTAGTGTATTCTTTCTCCCCTTTTGAAATTGAGTTTATAATTGTACTGTCATTCGTAATAAACGCAAATGCAAACTGGCAACCAGTATCAATTACTAGATTAGTTTTAATTGTGTCGGTTTTATTAAATATCAGGGGTAACTTTATAGCCGGTGAAATGGGAAAGGCCGAACCAATTGATTCATGATTTATTCTATTATTATTGGCTATTAGTTCATATTCAACACCAGAGCAAATATTTGGATTAACATCATTTGTATAAATAGATATTATTTCAGTTTTAAAGTTAATATCAATAATATTATTAACTAATACATTTGCTGCTCCAATAAAGCCATGAACCCTACATCCCAACGATTGCGCGATTGTATCCAACGGCATTAATCCAATTATTTCTATCCCGGGAAATTGAGAATAGCTAAAATTTGTGGATATTACTGATACCACCCCCCCTGGTGTATTAAGGTGGAATTCATTGTTAAAAGGCAGTTCAATTTTTCTAGCTAATGTAGAATCTAGCAACGAAATATTAGCCCCAGTATCAAAGATAAAGTTCAAGGTATCAATATGCAGTAATATTCTGTTCCCTATTACCGAAAATGTGTATTTCTGGGGATTTCCCAACGAACATTGAATAGGGAGTACAATAAATGCAATAATTATTATTAGTTTCATGATAAGATGTTTTTATTAACGACAAGCCATGAATCCAGCTTGCCGTTAACAATTTTCATTATGCATAGTAATATTGACCACAATGAACGTTCCAGCCTGCCGCAATCCATGCTTGTTTCCAAAGGTACAATAAGTCATCATTATCATAGCACCAAGTATGGTGTTCACCATCTTTTGAACGAGTACAACAGTTTGCTCCATATCCCCCATGCAGATTAATCAATTCTTCATTTTTCATAATCTTCTCGGGTGAGATTACTAATTTATTTAACTTTTTCATATTTCTAAAAGTTTAGTTAAAGAATTTTAAAGGTGCCTTATTTATCATTTCAAAGGCGAGGAATATTTAATCCTCATTCTTATCTTTAACCCATGTTCCACCTCCTTTCTTTATTAAGGAAAGGGCCGGGCGGGAAGCTATTCGCTGCAATGGGAACAGGCTTCCTGCCCTTTACTTTCCATGGTTAGACTTATGATCTCATCTGTAAAATATTCTATATCATTTACCTTGTACTGTCTCGGGAACCTGTAACCATCAACCTAAATCTTGTGAATTCCCGGTTTCTGCTAAATAAATCATTTCATCCAGCCCCCGGGGTTTATGAACCCTCATGGTTTTATAGCCGCATATTTTAACTGGCAACATTTCCCATTTTGTTGTAAAAAAGG
>CAZITB010000203.1:0-3244 GCA_964542055.1 uncultured Candidatus Kuenenia sp. | reverse complement strand
GATCATGATTTTTTAGGAAAGTAATTGTTTCATCCCAAACCCTGACAAACTCATCAAAACCTTTAATTATGTCCCTTCTTGGTCCCCAAAACCATGTTGACAAACCCAAATGTATACCACGGTCTTGACATTTTGGAATAAATTTCAACAAAGCTTCACGAGGATGAGATGTCATCGATACATTATTGCCCCACATTTTTGGTTTCCAGTCTATTTTGGAGTAAAAATATTCTTCCTGGATTTTTCCATCACTGTCGGCAGCAACTTCATGTGGGAAAACATCCATTCTTATTCCGTTATAACCGCGTTCTACTAAATCATCTAAAACAACATCCCAATTTTCAAATTCGCCCGTTGGATAGTGGCGTAGTAACCAGCTAAAGTCCCACATTGCAATTGCAACAGGTTTTTTTGTATCACTTATAGAATAACTTGTTTTTGTCGTTTGAGTCATTGACAGCAATTCTGATACCTTGCTTGAAGATAAAGATGTTATTCCTGCAATTGAAGCTTTAATAAATGCTCTTCTGTCCATAACTCATTTCCAGTCTATTTTTTTTTGAGTTTTACCCATATATCTTTCCATCGTTTATTATGCTCAAGCTCTTCTACATTCAAGTTGAAACGTACCAACATGACACGATCATCAATAATCTTCGCCCACATTCCATTTGTTTCGACAACTTCCCAGCCATCAAAATTCCCCCATTCAGTTAATCCAAATGGCATACTGTAAAAGCTCTGAACAGTAAAGGTATAAGTTCGAACATCTCCATTTCGCTGATGTTTCCAATCGACCAAACTTGGAATGGCCAACTCCACAGGATAAGGTTTTCGACCTTTAAGGGTATATTGAGCTTTGTAATTCATTGTTTGTCGAGGCAATATTTCAGGATGTACAAAAACTAATTGGCATTCATTGTCATAATGGAAAAGAGTATCCGGGAAATTACCTGAAGGGCCAAAGTTTGTATGTCTTACTCCCCTAGGTACAGGGTCAGCATACCAAATTATTGAACCTTTATGTTTATCGGTTGTCAAAATAGTGGATGGCAAGGTTTTTTCTTTTGCAACTTTTTTATAGTCCCTTACTGCTTGCGACAAGGTAGTTATTGTAGCACCTTGTTTTTTGAGATATCTCAACCACTTTTTGATCATAGAATACATGGCTTTGGAGTCTTCCAGGCTTGCCCCCTCGTCTGAAAACTCTTCTCCTGGTTTGATATATGGGCCGTTTGCTTCCTCATGGAGGCAACAATAAATTCTATCGTTCCATGGCAGATTATTCATAAGTTCATCAATCATATCTTGAAAAAATGTAATATCTTCTCCGGTGCAAAGAGTTTTAGAACGGACGTGTTCTACCGGATCCGTAGTAAAATTGATAGCCTGCTTAAGATGGAAGCATTTATGAATATCTCGTAACGTCCAAGGGATACCAACGATTTGGCTTTTGCCACTTGGTGGGATGAAAGGGACTTCTTCGGAGACATAAAATAATCCCCAAGGAGATCCGTAATGGGTTATTCCATCGATACCAATTTGTTGATCACAATATCCCCATAGGCCATCAATGTTATTTTCTTTCATTTCATTTAGATTAAGGTTTTCGGGACGTGCCCCCAAAACTATATTAAGACTAGCCCAAGGAAAACTTTCTTTCCAATCATCCATTGATTCATTTCCTCTTATGGCAATAATTTCATCGCCATATTTTTCATGGAATTCATCTAATATTTTTTTTTCTTCTAATGCTGTACTATAACTTAGTATCCATGAAACAGGAACATCTTCACTGTGAGCTACCTCTGCGATTTTTTGCATTGCTTCAGGCATGCAATACCACTGAGAAACGGTAAACGTCACTATTAACTTACGTGGATCTGAAGGATTTGAAAATTTTGAAGGAATTATAAAATCATTATTACTACTGATGTTCGTTTGATCAATTGTTTTAGAAAGACAATTGAAATTGAATGACAATGAAAAAATTAAACATATGACAGTTATACAAATTGATTGGTAATTGCTTTTATCCATAATTCTATACCTTTAAAAAAGTTACATTAATAAAATAATATAATTTATGAGCGCAAATCTCTTTCTCTTTTATCGTTCACTAGTAAGATTCGCATATTTTCGTGAGTTTCATTTCTTATGAATATTATTTTTACCTGCTTAGGGGCATCATAAGTTATTTTTAAATTTTTGTCTTTATCAATTTCCCAACTAACTTTTATTTGACCGAAAATGGTATGTAATGACCCTTTTGCCCATTTCAATCCATTTAATCTGGGACTTAATTGAACTGTCTTTGATCCAGCTTCTATCGATTTTAGTCCTAGAATTATACGACTAAAAAAGTAAATTGGGGATGATGACCATGCATGGCAATGACTTCGAGTTGGTCCATCTGAGATATCTAAACTTCCAGGATAAGTTTCCCAGACAGTCGTCGCCTCAGATTCAATCATAGGTAAATAATTTTTTTTTATTGAAGATATAACTTGATCCTCAAAACCTAATTTCTCTAGTGTTTCGTACAAATAAAACATAGCGAAAGGTGAACCAACAGGTGTTATTTCTTTAGATGGATTTAATATATTTGACATTGCTTTGTTTAAGTTTTTAGATTCAATTATATCATATAGAACAGATAAAAAACTTGTGTGTTGGCAAAAAGAATTGTTTATATGCCCTTTTCTATTGATACTATCAGGATATGAATTGTTATCTGAATTCCATAAGTTGTTTATTCCTTCTTTCAGTTTGTTTCTTGTATCTTTTAACCAAATGTTATTGTCTTCATTTTTTATTATACTTGAACATTTTAAAGCAGAGTCTATAGCGCCTATGAAAAACATACTATTGTGGATGACAGTGTATTGGTTTTGATTGACTCTTGGTGCCCAGTCAAACATATTCCAAAAAGGACCACTAAACAAATTTTGTTCATTAATATATTTGGAAGCACCTTTGAGATTTAGTATTATATATGGCCAAATATCTTTGATAAACTCTTTATCGTCGGTATACCAATAATAATCCCAGATTGAAATTACCCACAGAAAACTCCAAGCCGGTAGAATGCATTGCCAGCTTGAAGGAACCTGACAGGCTACCATAGGATTTTCTTTCAAGGAGCCAGCTGCAAGACGTATGCACCTTTTGGAAATATCTGTGATTCCAAAAATATAGTAAGAAAAGAGAGCTTCATTTCGAGCATCTCCAACCCATAATGTTT
>CAZITB010000202.1:0-3284 GCA_964542055.1 uncultured Candidatus Kuenenia sp. | reverse complement strand
GGTGCTCCCGTATGCCATTATTTGAGGATAAAGTTTGGGACTTACCTGTCGATAGGACTTCAGTGACTTTGATCCACTTTTGGCCTGCTCATCCGAAACCAATGTAGGGGAATTCGAATTACGGCTGCCATAGTCAATCCAGTAATGAGAACCTTGCTCAGGAGCGACCCCCTCAAGATTAGAGCCCACATCATGGGTCTCAAAACTATCAGAAAAGATTAATCCGACAGTTTGTGCGTTCGTTGCTGTAACAACCAACATACTAAACAATAAAACTGTAATAATTTTCTTCATCTTCACTCTCCTTAAATAAAATTAAACATTTTCCACTTCACATTGAAGTGGCTATCTTAAATTTTCTGTAGATTTACCTACCTTTAGTTCACTTTTTATCAAATGGCACATTTGCTTAGACTCGCGGCCTTGTCTAATATTGACAAGCAGTTCACAAGCTTTTTCCGCCATCAGCCTGTACTGACCGGTAAGGGTAGTAAGCTCATTTTCGAACAGGCCAAAATAAACACCGATGTCGCCGCAACCAACAATTTTGATCTTTTTACCATCAGCAGTTGAATTATTTCTTGTTAAACTTAAAGTTGCAGCTGCTACACAATCATGACTGCATACGATACCATCAATGTGCGGGTTATCCTTTAAGAACATTTTTATTTTTTCCGTTGGGACTGCATATGCGTTTGGCCACATTTTTTCAACTTCTTTGGCAGGGCCAATATTAAGGGAAACATCTCTGATATTCGGAATACCTTTATCAATTATAGCTTTTAAATAGCCATGATGCCGCGGATCCATGTGGCTATCTATGGGATTGCCCCAGCTTATTGAAGCTATATTCCTACACCCCTTTTCAGCAAGATGCCTTGTAGCTAAATAAGCGGCATGGAACATATCATTCATTACACTAGGCCATCCAGTAAAATTTATCTCGCGGTAACAGGTAACAACTGGTATCTCAGCCTGTTTGATGGCAGAAATGATTTCAAAAGGTAACAGACCGTTTAAAGGGGGCACGAGAATAATCCCATAAACATTTGCATCTAACTGCCGGGTTAATATTTCTGAATAACGATCAATTTGATTGTCAGTACTGGCAGTAATCGTGTCAAATCCTTGTTCATGGGTTGTGTCTTGTAATGCTCTCGAGAGCATAGAAAACTCAGGCCCCCGAGTATCTGGAACAAGTAACGCTATAGTCTTACTAAACGTCTGATTAGTACTTGAGTCAACTAGATTGGGTTCCTTGCTGACAAATGTGCCCATCCTTGGCTTTCGATTTACCACCCCTTTTGCCGCAAGTGTTTGCAATGCCTGCTGAACTGTTCCAGTGCTTACATTCAGAATATCCGCAATCTTTTTAACAGAATCGATACGCTGACCAAGTCTAAATCGCTCAGTCTTTATTTGGTCATAAATGTATGTTTCCACTACCTGATATAAAGGACTGATTTGTTCACATGACCGATTTATGCTTTTTTCAGATATCGCCACAGCTATTTCTCCTAACAATATGGATTTGATTATAGCGAGTACCCTGAGAAAAATCAAGATATTATCTAAATATTTAGAAAAATAATATTATAATTAGACGCCAAAAGCGTAAAGTCATCACTGTTAAGGATTTATCGTCGAAAACTTTCGTTATTCTCATAACCAATCTGTATATATTTTCATTTCACACTTGCTTTAATGCGAAGATTTGATTATATTCTGCGATAAATAATCTAATATATATTCACATATATTAAAGTGGGAGTACAAATGACACGTATATCGGATATCATCGACTGGTGCCAAGAAAAAACTGGGCATGAACTTAGAGCCGACGAAACTTTTGTGGGTCAAGTGGATAGACAAGTTGAAAATGTCGCTGTCTGCTGGATGCCGGATGTCGCGGCCTTGGAATGTGCCGCAAAAATGGGATGTGATCTTGTTATTCATCACGAAACATTGTTTTTTACGCCCCCGGAGAACATATATCACAACGCAGCTATTGATTATAAATCATGGCAAACCAACATTCTTAGACAAAACTTATTGGAAAAATATAATTTAGCTACGCTTCGAATACATGGTTCCGCCGACGAGATTTGCGTATATGAAGCGTTCCGCAAACAGCTGGGATTGAAAGAACCTGTCAAAGAACAGCCCGGCAACGTATTCAGGCGAGTTTACGAAATCCCAACGACAACATATGGAAAACTTTTGCAAGATGTCAAAAAGATTCTAGGATTAACCCATACCCGACATACCGGGACTGATATGGGCCGGAAGGTTTCCAAAGTAGCTATCCCATGGGGTGGGATGGCCCTGAGCCTCAACATTGTCTATCTTGCTGGTCTCATGTCACTGGACGAAATAGATGTTATGATAGCCGGAGAAACTGACGCTTATGCAATGTTTTTTTGCAAGGAGGCCGGTGTTGATATCATTGAAACTAGTCATGAAATAAGTGAAATTGAGGGCATCCGAGTATTAGCTAACCTGCTTGAGAATAACTTCCCCGATATTTCTGTCCAAATGTATCGTAATACAAAAATCTGGACATGGGGTTAAAATGATTGTATTCGATAACATATAGGCTTTCAAGCATGTCAAACTCAGGTGAAATTCTGTTATCAATGCCGTACTGTTATCCATGAGTAAAACCCATGTTTTCTTATATCACCACATTTTCATAGTTGCCGAGTATAAATTGCAAAATGTTTCTGATATTTAAATTTTTTGGTTTTCAGTTTTGATTAAAATATTCAACAGACCATAATTTTTCACAAATCCGCTGAATTAATTCCTGACGTTCTTCAATATCTTGTTTTTTGAATTGAGGGTGAGGCTTGAACTCTAAATTTCTGATCACTTCAGATTTCAAAAAATTAGGATTTTTAACATAAAAACTTTTATGAAGAGTCTACGCAAAAGTGTTTTCTTTCAGGTAGTGGTTTAATTTGTCCTCATATCTGTCACTATTAAAAGATTGATTTGTGCCTTGGGGTAACAGAATCAAAGCTCCTATCGAATTCCTCCAATTTTGAAATTCATTTTCCTGATCAAATTCATCTTTATAGTAATCAAACTTATCAGACCATATGTGTTCTATCTCAAACTTTTTACCGTTTGGATTTTGATAATTAACATATGTAATATCTTTCCCGATTAAATGATCCACATAGCTTGATATACGAGAAAGTAAATGTTTTACAAATTTTCGATTTTGCCCGAAGGGACTCGAACCCTCAACCTTCGGATCGACAGGAAGGCTCGCCCTCCAT
>CAZITB010000201.1:0-3290 GCA_964542055.1 uncultured Candidatus Kuenenia sp. | reverse complement strand
AAGGTAAGAAGCTTCTCAGCGGACTGAAACTGGCCTTTGGTCCCCAGCTTTGGTGGGGTGCAAATCCGGCTCTATTGATAAAATACAGTAAGCAAATTGCAAAATATAATGTAACAGGTATTTTTCATGAAGACCTGGAGCAGCAGGCAGCGACAGTAAGTTCATTTGCTATTCCACAACCAAAAACAAGGAGGCTTACTCTCCATGTGAACAGACAGTTTGGGAAATTTGATATTGACCTGGGCGGGATCTGGGGAGGTAAACCGCTCGTTGGAAGAGAATTCCAGGCAGTAAGAGGGGAGGAGGGAGATTATACGCTGTACGAATCCCAGATCACTAACAACGATAATTGGGGTGGAAAAATCAAGCTTGCCTATGAAGGCGGGAAGTTTAACTGGTATGCTCAATCGGCAGTCATGGGCCTGGTAGCAACCGGTGGTGCCGACCAAACAAAAACGTTTACAGGATGGCGGTTAAAAGATAGTGGGAGCGGGAATCAATATAATTTCCTGACAGGTTTTACTTACAACCTGGGAATGCTTCAGATTGCCCCTAACTTTTTATGGCAAAAACCGATAGAAGGCCCGATACCAAACGACCTGCCAGCCCCGGCCCAGCCAAGGAACATCCTCGATGACCCCTTTGTTGTAAGATCGAACAGGGAAACTGTGGCAGGGGAGATTTTATTCACTTACGATCCTACCCCGGGTACATGGATGTATGATTGGGATAACGACAATGCCGAAGACTCGGAACTTGCCATCAGCGCAGGACTGGTATACCGTCACCTGCCCACAATACAGGATGCAGCGATCGGTATATTTCCCGACGGGCGCACAACATTTGCCTTCCCTGGTTCCGCTCCGGCCGAAGACCTGTGGGAAGTGCATGCCAGAGTGGTGTCAAAAATGAACAGCCGGTTTGGAGTGATAACCAATCTTTATGCAGGAGATGCACAGGCAAACGGCAGCGATGATCGTACCATTCGCCGCTATGGAATGGATGTGCGAATGATCTACAAGAAGCTAAAACTTCACTCATTCATCAAAATCAATGATTGGGGTCCCTATGATTACCACCGTGACTTTAACCTGACCTACCCCTTGCAATTTACTGCCGACTTTTCTGCTTCAACCGGAAAACCCGGTTGGTTCGACCTGCCGGGAACACGCATCGGCCTTCGGGGAACATGGCGTTCTCTCGATAAGTACTCCCCACGCTATGCTCCGACTTATACCATGGATGAAGGAGGCGATTTAGTTCCCGACCCTGATGCCATAGGATTTGACAATGGCAACGAATGGGAGATCAGGACATACATTATTATAAGCATTGGTAAATAAAAAAGAATAAAATGAAGACAACTATTATTTTTCGTTTTAAACAATATATTCCCGTAGGAATTCTTCTGCTCCTGAATTTGGGCTGCGAACGCGATATCAGTGAACTGGAACCTGCTACCTTCCCCACAAATCCTGAAGTTTTTGTTGATGGATTCAGTGCCGGTTTAAATTATGCCGCATTCGGAGGAACTGCGCCAACAGCTTTTGATGTGGATAAGGACGTGACCTATGATAATACTGAGGCGGCCATGCGATTTGAAGTGCCCGATGAAAATGACCCCAGCGGCGCATATGCAGGAGGCGTTTTTTTTACAGGCATGGGAAGAGACCTGTCGGGATATGATGCCTTAACATTTTATGCAAAAGCATCTCAGGCAGCTACCATTGACCTGGCAGGCTTTGGAAATGAT
The DNA here is from genome assembly GCA_964542055.1 of uncultured Candidatus Kuenenia sp. Classification (GTDB taxonomy): domain Bacteria; phylum Planctomycetota; class Phycisphaerae; order Sedimentisphaerales; family CAMDDF01; genus CAZITB01. Next base: position 1,537 of record CAZITB010000201.1, on the reverse strand, counting down.
ATGGGTGAGTCTGAAAACCAGGTATCTGTTTCAGGCTTACAGGTAAATACTAACTGGAAAAAATATATTCTCCCTATTCCCGATCCCTCAAAACTGACCGTGGAGAAAGGAATGTTTTTTTACTCCGAAGGCCCTGAAGACGGGCGCGGGTACACTTTCTGGATAGATGAGCTGAAATATGAAAAACTTGGAACACTGGCTCATCCCTCAGCGGCTATCCTGAACGGAGAAGATCTAACTGAAACATTCTTTGCCGGAGTATCCAAAAAAATCGATGGCTTACTTTATAGAACCAACCTGCCCAACGGAGTAGATATGGCCGTGAATATTTCACCAGCATACCTTAACTTTTCTTCTTCCGATGAGACGGTAGCTACTGTGGATGAAGACGGAAATGTATCCGCCGCTGCTGAAGGCACCGCCGTAATAACTGCTATGCTTGGCGACATTGAAGCCGATGGCTCACTCACTATTCAATCCAGGGGAAGTTTTCAGCATGCCCCAACACCTCAGCAACCTGCCAGCGATGTAATTTCGATTTACAGCGAGGCATATCCGAATGTAACCGTGGATTATTACAACGGGTACTGGGAACCATACCAGACAACTCAGTCGGCAGACTTTACCGTGAATGGTGACAATATACTGAATTACACCAATTTCAATTTTGTCGGGATCCAGTTCAGCTCACCAACCATTGATGCATCAGCAATGACACATTTACACCTTGATATTTTCATTCCCAATCCATTAAATGCAGGCGCTGAATTTAAAGTTCAACTCGTGGACTTTGGTGCTGACGGTGTATTTGGTGGAACCGACAACTCAAGTCATCTGATCAGCTACAAAACTCCGACACTTGTTGCTCAGGAATGGATAAGCCTGGACATCCCCCTGTCTGCATTTACCGGGTTAAATAGCCGGGCTCATCTTGGACAGCTAATCTTTGAAGGGGTGAACCTTCCGGGATTCTATGCAGACAATATTTATTTCTATAAATAGGATAAGGAATCCTTCACCCGGAGCCTGGTTCTGAAATAATCCGGCAATCGGTACGGAGGCCTTTACCAAGAGTATATAATAAAAATGTTAAACCGATGAATACAATCAGTAAAATCAAGAAAATGCGAATAGAAGCCATCAGCTTATTATTGATAATTATCGTGTCAGGCTGTAACCCCGATGAATTTCAAAAACTCGACGAGCGCGACTGGACCCTGGAATGGAGCGATGAATTTGACGGCGCTGCCGGAACCTTGCCCGATGCATCCAAATGGGCGTTTGATATTGGAACAGGCCAGGGAGGTTGGGGAAATCAAGAACTGCAATACTATACCGATCGCCCGGAAAATGTATCCCACGACGGGAACGGAAATCTGGTGATCACCGCGAAGAGCGAAGGATTTTCCGGCTCCGCCTTTACCTCAGCGCGAATAAAGACCCATGATTTGTTTGCCCAGGCCTACGGCCGTTTTGAAGCACGGCTGATAACCCCTTACGGACCAGGTATCTGGCCGGCTTTCTGGTTGCTGGGCGA
>CAZITB010000200.1:0-3313 GCA_964542055.1 uncultured Candidatus Kuenenia sp. | reverse complement strand
CCTTTTCCTTCATTATTGGGGCCGTAATCCATATTCATACCCTGTGAACGGTTACAAATTATTCTTATTGAGTAAAATATATTGGACTTGACCAGGCCATATGGCCGTCTTCTCGGGTAACCTTTACATATAAAGGATTGTCTCTTGGATTTATGATATCTATATCAAAATCTTTTTTTAGAAGATATGAATTATTTGTCTCAGGCAAACGATATACTTTTATCTTCCTATCAAGTCCTCCAGCATCTGAAACCAATTCATCTGCCTTTATTTCTTTTATATCAATACTTGTATTAATAAGTGGCGTATTTATAAATAATTCACCTTGATTGGGTTTATCCAATTCTATTTCAACTCCCGAAATGCCGCCTGTAGTTATAGATTGAAATTGAATTTTATTATAACTTTTCATAACAGGCTGTTTTAATGGATTCCAGAAATTCACAGGCTGGAAGTTTTTGATAATGTTTCCTTCTGCTAAAACATTTCCGTCCCAGACTGTTTCTCTGCCCCTGCCTTTATATTCAGCACCGCTCCAGATAATCTTTATACGATTAGATAACGCATCTAGTGAGTAGGGTCTGTAAGTTTCGACAATTTTAGTGCCATTAAATACATCAATCTTCTCTATTGGTGATTCGCTGGATATTTCCACGCAAAGCTTAACATTGTGGTTGCCCGCCTTAACAATATCGCCCATTAAAGCAGTCTGGTTTTGAGTTTTAGCTGTTACATTTAAAAACATTCTACAGCCGGTGGTTGCATAGTGGTGTCTTGATTTTATGGATTCATATATGGCCTCTCTAGTTAGATCTTTTGCTAGAAAACAGGTCAAACCACCATAAGAACCGAACTTGGATGCACCGGGATAACTTGCCCCTGGCCTGCCTTTATGGCCGTCACTATTAGCAACCACTCCAGGACGGAGCCCCAGCTTTAAAGCATCATGAAGCAGCCATTCAAATGTTCCCCATGCCGAGTGAATTTCTATAGCAGGTGTAAGTCCGGCATCTTTGGCAACTGACAGATCAGCATATCTACCCCCGACATGGGCATATACAAAAGATTCTTTGTCTTTGAGCTTGTCAAACAATTCCTTTGTTGTATGGCAATCGGTGCCTGTATCGGAATAATCATACACTAGCCCATGACATGAGCGATATATCTGCTCACCCTCATTCAGGTAATAGATATTATGATCACCGCCGAGGGCAGTATTGGCCGAATATTCATAGCCAGGGAAAGTAACGAATTTATTGCGCTGGTAAAAATCTTTAGTAAGTTTATTAAGGTCTTCCCAGAAAGGTTTTGTTATCTGAAAGTCATTACCCTGATGGGCAGCCACATCCAGAAAGGCTTTATCCCGGGCGAATGTGAAATACTCTTTTGCAGTGTTAGAACCGATGGTCTCCTCGCTCTGGCCGTGAAGGTCACCCCAGTAATGAAAATATTCCGGTTCTTTGATCTGTTTTAAAAAGTTGGAACTGCAAAGAAAGTTTCCTTTACTATCGTATATATCAATTTTGATATCGGCCTGTTCATCACATTTTAAACCGGGTATAATCAAAGTATCATTGTCAAATTCTACTTTCTCTGTCAGATTTTTGATCTGGGTATTAGATTTCAAATATAACTGTCTATTATCGGTTGTTGGATTGCCCCATTTATCTTCTGCCTTTATTTTAAGATCAAACGGCTCGGATGTTTTTACAAGGGTCGGTAAAACAGCAACATATTTTTCTGCCGGGCCCGGTATGACTTTGAGAGTCGGTGACTTTTCAATCTCCGCGAAATCGAATGTAGCAAAAGCGTCAACCAATACCTTAAACTCGAAAGTATCCTCACAAAATGTCTGCATCCTGATACCAGGACAGCCCTTTGCCGGATTTCCGTAATGAATTGTTATCTTGTCACCCCGTTTTAAATAACCTTTAACAATACGGATATGTATTGTATTGCCCCAAGGACGTATATTATTTTTTTTGTGATAACTGCAATCCAGAATAGCACCGTTGCTTGCTGTAACAGAAACATAATTTTCAGAAGCAGGATCATCAAACTGAGGTTCAGCTATATCACTGGCGAATCGAGTGCATATTTTTATACTGCCGCTATCATCGATACCGAAAAAGCCTGCTGTGTAAACTATCATAAAACTGGCGTGGTCGCCTGCAACAAACTTATTTGGACCAATAAGCTCTGCGTTTCCAATTTTATTTGTCATATAAGTTGATAAGGGCATTGGATTCCTCAGTTTAACAATTCTTTTAATGGTGTATAATCAAGTTCAAGATCATGAGCAATGTTTTTCATAAATACATTTATTGGTCATCCGAAAAACCGGCCTCAATCCCCACTGATCTTTAAGTTTAATAGTTCAACTGCATTTTTCCATGTTATTTTGTCATGGGTTTGTTGAGATATCAGTTTTTCATTTTTTAGACGATTGAAAAAATCTATCTGAGGTAATTTTTGACCATTGGTTGCAATATCAGTTCCGAAATAAAGCCTGTCCTGAAATTCTTCCATAAAAAGGCAACCGAACTCAATATCTCTTGATATGGCATTTAATCCACTGCCTGCTGACAAATCACCATGGAGGTTGGGATACTCACGCATAAGTTCGACCACTCTGCCGGGATTTACCTTACCGGTCGGATAGCCGCTCCTAGTTTCTTCTGTAACATCCGAACCGATCTCGGACCAGAATACCTGTGAATGGGCGAGGAATACAAGATCAGGGCATTCTTTTAAAACTCTTTCCAGACGGGGCAAACCGAGTTCCTCAAAACATCCGTACATGCCGCCAATCTGAGAAGCCAAGTGGAAAGTTAATGGTAAGCCGATTTCTTCAATTTGCTTAAATAGATTTACATTCAATGGATCATCAAGGGGTATGTTAGGAAAATATTCACCGACACCTTTAAAACCCATTTCTTTATAGGCTGACAGAATTGGAATAAAATCCGATGTAGTATCATTGGCTAGATATCTTGGGTCCACATTACAGAAAGGAATAAACCTGTCGGGATACATCTGTGCGATTTGCATAACCTCTTCAGGAATCACAAGCGTCCAACGCCTTTCAGGACTGACGCAGCCATGCAAAACAGCTTTATCAATCCCGACTTTATCCATCATACTAATCAGTTCTTTCGGACTGGGCCAGCATTTACCGTCGCCAAAACGCCGTACACCTTCATTTCTTTTATTATGAGTATGGCAATGAATATCAATAAGCATACCAACCTCAGACTTTTAAAATCTTTTTACCGAAAGTGCTGCTGTAAGCTCCCTGTTCATCTTCCGAGGT
>CAZITB010000199.1:0-3358 GCA_964542055.1 uncultured Candidatus Kuenenia sp. | reverse complement strand
ATATTGGTAAATTCAAAGACGGCAACTCTGCTCGTCACGGTGGACATGAAGCAATCATTGAGACAGATCAGTTTGAAAAAGTTCAACAGATAATTGATGGCCGTCGAACAAAAGATGTTTATGGGAAGCGATCAAAACGCAAGCATGACGAATTCCTTTTACGAAGAAAGATTGTCTGTCCCAAATGCGGTAGAAAGCTAACAACCGATACCGCCAACAAAAAGCAAACCGATGGGAAAGGCGGCATCACCTACCGCTATTATCGCTGCCGCTCTACTGCTGGCGGCAAACCTCCCTGTAAAGATGTGAGGTATTCCGCTTATGAACTGGAACGGTTTGTCTGCGATGTTATGGAAGATGTAAAGTTCTGGCAGAAGCTCAACAAAGCCATGCCCGATGAAGCGGATACTCTGAACAGGATGTTTACGATTTGGTCTTTGCTGGATGAATCGGTTCGTCATGAGTTTATACCTGACATCATTGAGGATATCCGGTTGACAGGGAAAGGTCAGATACAAATCAGCTGCTACTCTGACCTATTGAGTAGGTTTCCAGTTTGCGAGGGTCTGCCGAAAACAGATTGGTCGGGCAAATGTTAGAATTCCCATTTGCCGCAATTCTGGAACAAATCCCCGTATGCAAAACTACGATCCAACAAGTTCGGAAGTATTGCTGAAATTCAGCATGTGCGTTGTTTCAGATTGGGTTTCCATTTCGCCTGCATAAACAACCGCGCCGGGCAAGGCCTCATCGAATCGATTACAGAAATGCTTCAATTCTTTGGTCATATCGGGGGAAAATGTCATCGCTGCCTTGATTTCGACAGGTTTTAGCTGTCGATGTTGCCTTATGATCAGGTCAACTTCATGGCCTTTGGTATCTCGATAAAAATACAGATTCGGCATCTGTCCCGTATTGAGTCTGGCCTTGAGAGCCTCGACAACAACCATATTCTCGAAAAGATTCCCCATAAGAGGATCACGTGCGATTTGTTTGGCTGTTTCGATTTCCAACAGCCATGCGGCCAGTCCAGGCTCGGTGAAGTACAACTTGGGCGTCTTGATGGCACGCTTGTTGGCGTTTTCAAACCATGGCGGCAGTCGAAAAATGATGAATGAAGACTCAAGCACCGAAAGCCATTCATTCAACGCTGAGCGTGATACCCCGACATCACCTGCCAATGAACTAATATTGATAACTTGCCCAACCCGGCCAGCCAGCACCCGCATAAATTTTTCAAATAACAGTAAGTCACGAATTGCAGCAAGCTGACGGAGGTCTCTCTCGATATAGTTTTGAAAATACTCTGAGTAAAGCGTTGTCGGGCGAATATCCTCGTGATACAGCCGAGGCATAAAGCCCTTGAATAATATCTCATCTCTGGAAATCTTCACTCCTGCACTTTTTAGCTCTGCCAACGACAGAGGCAATAATCTAAGCAAGGCGGTACGTCCAGCAAGCGATTGGCTTACTGCCGCTGCAAGCCCCATCTGATGACTGCCGGTAAGGATATACTGGCCCCGCTTATCTGTCTGGTCAGCGTAAACCTGTATATACGAGAGAAGTTCGGGAACACGCTGGACTTCATCGATAATAACCGGTGCCGGATATGCACTAAAAAAAGCCCTTGGGTCACTTTGGGCCAATTTACGCACATCTGGTAATTCCAGATTGGCATAGGCGTATCCCTGACAGTAACGTTTAGCAAGCGAGGTTTTCCCGGACTGTCTTGGGCCGGTAATAGTTACCACCGGATATTCCTTGCATACCCGGCTAAGTTCAGCCTCTATCGAGCGATTTATCCATTTTATAGCCATAAGCTTATCCTTTGCATTGGGATATTTCTTCAATATCGTATAAGGGCAATTATAGCATATCTGGGATATATTGCAAGGTTCAGTTATCAATATATCTCGCTATTGCCTTCTTCTGAAAATCCTCATTTTTCTGCCATTCTGAACATAATGATGACAGATATTACTTTCTGTCATTACTTTGTATCGGATAAATTGCTATCCCAACTTAGCAATATATCCCAATTATTCCTGTTTTCGGCCTTGCGGTTAACATCTCTGAAATGGCAAAATTTGCGAAATTTATAGAATTATAAAGCGTTTTACAGTAAGTATTTATGTGTTGTGGCTGTTAACCATTGGGTCGGAAACCAGGAAGTGTGTATTTGAGCTTTATATTGGGTCGCTAAACTAAGCGACCCAACTGTTAACAACAAAGGCCGCAGGATGAAACCTGTGGCCTTTTTCTTTTAAGTCCCTTTCTGTAAAGACTTAGCGGTAATTCCCCCGTTTTTCCAGAATCTCACCTGTTCGAAACCGAGAGTCAAGCAGTCCGATCTGAACTCGTGGTTTCCGGATCGCACCCCGATTCTAACGCGAAAACTCTCTATCTCTCTGTTTGAGGCATCCCCCAATGGTTAACAGGAAAGTTAGGTATGAGCCGCATTAGAGACTTTACGAAATCCCCTCCTTAAAAAGATAGAGCTCCCTTAGAAGGCGACATTGTATGGTTTGATAATAGAATACAAAATTACGACAAGATGCTATTTACGATGTTGTGATTGCCTTAAAAACAATTATATAATTTTATAGCCAAAATAAAGGTGCCTCTTTGTCCTGATTTTAGAAAGTGGCTGATAAGAATTGAGTTTAGATAATAAATACGAGAAATTTAATGAATACAATTATTGCTAAAATACTAAAACCACTTATTAATAAAAGCACCCCTGTTAGACTAATCGTTATCGCTGAAAAAACCATTAAAAGACAGTATCTGAGAGCGGGGCTTTTCTTAATGTCTTCATATTCAACCAAAGGTACATTTCTGTAATAACTCATAAGGCCCATTATAAACCTCTGAACATCATTATCGTTAAATAAATACAAAGCCCCAATATGCTGATAGCAATAATATTCAAGAAAATGCCAATAGGGAGGAAAATGATAGCTTTAGTAATGTCCCAAATCATTTCGGTGGTTGTGAAGTCACCCTTTCTAAACCAGCTTTTATACATTGTAATTTTCATCGTTTGCTTACCTATATAAATTTATGGTCCATAAATCAATCTTCCCCCATACTTTTCTTTGCTCTTTCCAGTCTGAAAGCTGAACCAATTGGCGGATTGCTCGCTCGCGGATGGGATCAAGGCCTTTCTCCACTCTTGGCAGATTAAGTAAAGCAGTCTGATCTGAACTCGTGGTTTACGGATCGCACCCCGATTCTAACGCGAAATAACTCTATCTCTCTATTTGAGACATAGCCTAATGGTTAACAGCAAAGTTAGATATGAGCTGCATGAGACATGTTGGTAAGCGAAAATTTTATAAAACATTTCTTCTCGGAT
>CAZITB010000198.1:0-3366 GCA_964542055.1 uncultured Candidatus Kuenenia sp. | reverse complement strand
CTACAAACCTTGATATTTACGACATCGCCTGCCATTACTTATACAAAATTACCAAACGTATTTGTATTTGTTCGACTAATTTGTGTTTCATGTTTTAATATTCGAAAAAGGAATAGCCAGTATTACAACTGACTATTCCTACAAGTCTAGAATTGATAAGATAGTGGAAGATAAAAACCGTAAAATGTAAAGCTTGCACCTGAACCACCTGAAAAAATCCCTGTAATTGATGGATTAATTCCAATTTTTCCAACATTGAAATAAATTCCAATATAACTAATAGCGCCTAAGCCATAGGATGCTTTCAAGTTATGTTCGTCGACAAAAGGCTGTGTTCTATTATTTACAATACTTACATACTCTTTAAAAGAGAACACCCCAACTCCAAAATCAGAAGTTAGACTTATATACCTACCCTTAATTTTGGGACTTATGCCGAGATAAACCCCACCTCCATTAATATTGTAGTCATGGGCAATAACTGAGCTAGGGTCAATATGTCCTAAGTCAATCTCATCAAATCCCTTCATTATTAAAGCCCCTATAGTAATATCAACGTATTGATATTTATTTGGGAAGTCAAGCTTAACGTTTAAACCACCAATATTAGCCTCGCTATTGTCAGTTGCATTAGGGTATTTTAGCCCGAAGTAGCTGTCTTTATTTAGTTTGTTGTACAGGTGTAGGTATCCAATTTGTACCCTTGGCTCATTTTTATCGCCATTAAAAACTTTATCCTGAGAATAAAGTTGAATACTCCAAAACAATGAAACGAATAAAATCAAATAAATTTTGTAATTCATATTATTAAGATTTAGTTGTCAGATTCGCTTACCAAAACCTTTACTCCATAATTTGGAAATTCAAGCCATTGTTCTGGTTCATCAAAATAATTAAGGTATGAATTCCCGCATTTTTCCCCTTTGTCACTGAACTTGAAGAAGGCTCGTTGATTACATCAATAGGCACAATATTACCTTGGGAATCATAACCTGTAATGGTAGTAGTTGTTGCATCGTCATATTCTAAGGGCAAGAAAGTAACTGTAGGAATATAATTTTCCTCATCCCAATCTTCAGCATGAACGGGAACAGCAATCTGCATATCTGGATATTTATTTGATAATTCATCAATAATAGATATCGATGCAGATTTAAGATTTAATTGCCCCGATGTTGAATAAGAATCTTCCAATAAGTCTTTAACAGTATAGTTGACGTTAGCAGATTTTAACGTAGAGGGAGCTTCAACTTTTTTACTGATTACTCTTTTTAAAATAACATCATAATCTCCGTCAATCATTAGCAATGCTTCTTCTTTGACTACCTTACGAAAGCCAGGGTTTGTTGTTAAAGCCTTGCTCACTGCTTTTGCAATCACTAAAGTCTGAATTGTACTCATTGTTCTGAAAGAATTCTTCTGACACTAAAATGTTATCGTTTTCTACTATCTCATTTTTTTCACATGCTTGAAAAATAATTAACATTCCCAATGTAATGATTAATGCTTTTGTCTTTAATAAGCTAATAATGCTTTTGTGTTTCATATCTTTGTAAAGTTTAAGGAGGTCTATTGCTTAATTTCCGACCTCCGTGATTAAACATTCTTTTGAAGTCTCCATTTTCGAAACGTTTCGGCTTTTCGGGAGTTGGAGGCTTCTTTCATTTTACTCACTTCCGTAATTCAAATCTTACTGTTTTTCAGCTTAGAATTATTCTGCTTCGAGTTTGCTTGTATTCATTGTGGGTATCTTTTTAATATGTTTGGTAACGGGAAATTGTAAGTGGCGGAGCGGTTTACGTAAATATTACCTTTCAGGATAATGAAAAAAACAGAGCGAGTTGCAGGTTTTCAAATACCCGCTAAACCCGCTCTGACATTTACAAATTGTTAGCGTTTTGTTGTTTTCTTATAATAATCAAGTTTACCATTTTTTTACATTAAATCCGATGTTTAATTGTAGCATAATTGGAAAGAATCCATTATTTCCTTTGGTATCAAAATAATATACAGAGCCGACATCGAAAAGTAAGTGCATCTTTCCATAAGCTCTTTGTAACCCCCATGTCGGACCAAATGCGAAATTAATATCGTCCTTTCTTAAAACATTATGAGCCTTCAGTTCCTTAAAATTTGTTAGTAGTCGGATTCCCCAATAATTTCCAGAGTTATAATTTAAGTTCTTATCTTTTGACAATCTTTTGTCTCTATTGTAAAACTTTTTATAGGATAGGTCTAAAAAAGGAGCAATATAATATGTTACCCCGGAATTTGTATAATCCAAATGTAAATAACTTCCTTGTATTCCAATACCAGGATTCGCCGCAATGGTTGATTTTCTTGAAATTGGTAACTCAAATTCAACTCCCGGGCTTAAAATATTTATCCTGAAAACCTTCTGTAGTTCTAAGGTTTTCTCCTGTCCAAAAGAAGTAATACTAATAAATGTAAGTAGCAGGACTAATAGTTTCTTCATCTTCTATATCTTTTTAGAGTTTATTTAAAAGTAATTCTTACTCCTCTCCATGTAGTACCTCTTCTAGCTGCACCATACATAATAGAATTCTGCAAGAAAGTATATTTAGCAGTTAAGTTGGTATATCCTCCCCAGCCAAATGTACTCCAACTATTAAAGTTAACACCTATTGTCCCTCCACTACTTTTCGCAATAATCATTGTGTATTTATCAGTAGATGTCCTTCTGTCATAATATGGTGCAAGCGAAATCTTTGTTGATGTTACAACGCTGTTTTGAGGTACTAAACGTACTGCTTCTTTTGAATTATATGGATTGCTGAATTTGCCGTTTAAATATTTTACTGTTGCTTTTCCTGCTGATTTGCAAGCATTCCACAAAGCTCCAACTTTGTCCTTTTGAGAAAAATCAATTTCTAATCCCATTATGTTGAATGTCTGCCATGTTTTACTTAAAAAAACAGACTGGTTATATGCTAAATCTTTTGCAGCCTGAGTTTGAAAGTTAAAATCAGGAAGGTAGCTATTATTAGGGTTAAAGTTAGGTCCAAAAAAGTTACTGGGCCATTTTTCTTTTAGGTTAAATATTTCCCATCCATTTATAATTTCATCACAATCTTGTTTGCGCCACAATCCTGTCCATCCTTTTTTTTGGGTTTTTGTTTTTATTCCCATTTCAGAATAAAAAGGATACCTTACTGCATAAAATTTTACATCAACACGATGTTTACTGTCAAAATAATTCCTTACACTTTTAGTGAATCCCCAAATATCATCCCAAGCTTTACCTACGAGTGTTCTACCGTCATCAATATCATCCCATTCTGATTCTGATGGGAATGTTGCTGATTTTAGAACTTGTATATTAACACTTGGATTTTCTGTGATTGG
>CAZITB010000197.1:0-3404 GCA_964542055.1 uncultured Candidatus Kuenenia sp. | reverse complement strand
TATAAGTCATTATATAAAAAGAATTTAGCTCGCGCCACTAAAAAATCTCACTCACATGCCCAATTGTTACCATATCACCGCAGAAATAACAATAAAATCTATTGAATAATTAATATAAGATTATTTCGCCTCTAAATCTACCCGATAAGAAAATACAGTTTAATAGGGCAAATGAACATGAAAGGAACTGTAAATGGGTAAATTTGTTAGATATTTAGGGACGTGCAAAGGCTTTTTTAGCCCCAATTTTGCTGTTTCACCTATTCTAAGCATTCTATTTTTACTTTTAAGCATATCTGCATTTGCTCAGGTATCGGATGCTAAACAAAAAATTATTATCGGAACAGAAACTGCATATCCGCCTTATTCTTATAAAGATCAAAACGGTAATCTTGCAGGAATGAATATTTCATTCATAAAAGCCATCAGCGAAGTGACAGGCATAGAAGTCGAAATCAAAATGGCTCCCTGGAACCAGATATCACAGGAACTCGAAGCAGGTCAGATAGATGCTATCTGCGGAATGTACTATTCGCATGAAAGAGACAAAACGTTTGATTTTTCCATAAAATATACAGTTGCTTACCATGAAATTTTTTGTCGCGAAGCAACCCCCTCTATCAGATTTGCAAAAGACCTGACCGAGCACAAAGTAGCGGTAATGCGTGGTGATATAATGCATGAGTTTATAAAAGATTTAAAATTTTATGAACCACCATTACTTTATGATGATCAAAGCCAGGCTCTTTTAGCCGTCAATTCCGGCAAAGCCCAATACGCATTGGTTGCTAGACTTCCGGGAAATCACTGGAAACAAAAGTTGGGACTCAAAAATCTTAAATCCACAGGATCTTCTTTTTTAGGTTCTTACGCCTGCTGTTTCGCAGTAAAAGAAGGCAATCATAAAATTTTAAGCCAAATCAACGAGGGCCTTGCATTGCTCAAACAGACAGGAAGATTGAGAGAGATTGAAAATTCCTGGTATGGTAAATATGGAATGGAAAGCAATTTTGAACCTGCAGAAAATAAGATCAGGCTTGGCGTTCTTGCTAAAAGCGGAAAAGAAGAATGTTATAAAAAATGGGGATTAACAGCCGAATATCTTAGCAATGAAATTGATGGTTATGATTTCAGCCTGGTCGCTTTGGATTTCAATGAAATTTTCACCTCTGTAGAAAATAAAGAAATCGACTTCATAATTGCAAATTCATCTTATTACGCCCAAATGGAAGTAACCTATGGAATTAGTAGGCTCGCAACTTTAAAAAATTCACATTATGGCAAACCTTATACTGATTTTGCCGGCGTAATTTTTACAAATTTGAAATATAAAAACATTCAAAATTTTTCTGATTTGAAAAACAAGAGATTCATTGCTGTTGATAAAAATTCCTTTGGCGGCTGGCAAATGGCAAAGTATGAATTTCTGGAACACGGGATCATTCCGGAAAAAGATTTCAAATCCTTGAAATTTGGCGGCACACATGAAGATGTTGTTTTTTCAGTTTTAAACGAAAAAGCCGATGCTGGAACTGTTCGAAGTGACTGCCTTGAACGCATGCAGCTTGAAGGTAAGATTAAGCTTAAAGATTTAAATATCGTAAAAGTGTACAATTGTCCTAATAAAGAAAACTTCTCACTTATACATTCTACAAGGCATTACCCGGAATGGCCTATAGCCAAGTTAAAGCACATACCTGACGAACTTGGAGAAAAAGTAACTTCTGCCTTGCTCCTGATGGGCCATGACAGTGCTGCCGCCAATGCTGCAAATTGTAAAGGGTGGACAGTGCCACAGAACTACCAAACCGTACACGATTGTTTAAAAAACTTGAAAGTAGGTCCATACAAAAATTACGGCAAAGTCTCAATAGCACAAATCCTCGCACAGCATTGGCCTTTAGTATTGATCATTTCACTTCTGGTGGTAGCAATTACATTTATCGCTTTCTATGCTTCTACCTTGAATGTTGGATTGAAAGAATCATTGGAAAAACAAAGTGAACAATTCGCGTTCATAAATACTCTTCTTTCAGCGGCTCCCAGCCCGATATTCTACAAAAATAAAGATGGTGTATATTTAGGCTGCAACGAAGCATTCGAGGATTTCATCGGACTCAATAATGACGAGATCATCGGTCAAACAGTTAACGATATACTGCCCGATAAAATGGCAAAAAAATATCACGAAAAAGATATGGAACTGATTCGAAATGGTGGTAACCAAGTATATGAATCTGAAATGGTCACCGATAAAGGAATAAGAAATGTTCTTGTCCATAAATCCGTATTTACCAATAGCTACGGAAAAAACGTTGGGCTAATTGGAGTTATCACAGATATCACCAAACAAAAGTATATCGAAGACCAGCTTCGACATGCCAAGGAACAGGCAGAGCATGCAACCTTAGCCAAGGGCCAGTTCCTTGCAAACATGAGCCATGAAATACGCACGCCGATGAACGGAATAATAGGCTTTGGCGAGTTACTGGCAAATGAAGATTTAACTCCCGATCAAAGGCAGTACGTCGATACAATTCAACGATGCGGCCTGAATTTATTAACGTTAATAAATGACATACTTGATTTTTCTAAAATCGAAGCCGGCAAGCTGAACATTGAGATGATCGAAACCGACCTCGGTTTAGTTCTGCATGACATCGATTCACTGCTGAGGCCTTTGGCTAACAAGAAAAACTTAAAATTTGAAGTGTTGCAGTGCGGCGACTTGCCAGCAAAAATAAAAACTGACCAGGTTCGTTTGCGTCAATGCCTGATAAACCTCGCCAACAATGCGATCAAGTTCACCGAAAGTGGCCATGTATATGTAAATACTTCACTCGAATCCAGAGACGGCAAACACTGGATACGTTTCGATGTCGAAGATACAGGCATAGGTATCGATCAATCCAAGCTGGAAAATGTCTTTGAGCTTTTCACACAAGCCGACAGTTCCACAACACGAAAATTTGGCGGTACCGGATTGGGCCTCAGTATTACAAAACAATTGATCGAACTGATGGGTGGTCAGATTAGTGTGCATTCAACAATAGGAAAAGGCTCCACATTCACTATCGCAGTACCGGTCGGTTTAGAAATAGATGACCAAAACAAATTGGACAGATACAAGTTTCTCGAAGAAGTCAATGAGCCCGAAAAAAATCAAACGGGCCGTAAATTTGATGGTGAAAAAGTACTCGTCGCCAACTTTGCCCGGCATCAAGACGCCAAACGCGAAAATCAGGTCGCCTTCACCGGTCCACTCTTCGATGCTGTACACACGGTATAGAACGGGGTCATCGATCTGCAACTGCCGGTCGCAGGTATTGATGTCGGCGAAGTGGTCCTTTAAGTCCGACAGCCTACGCTCAGAAAAAACAGCGCCCTCAATGTGCGGATCATGT
>CAZITB010000196.1:2459-3474 GCA_964542055.1 uncultured Candidatus Kuenenia sp. | reverse complement strand
AAAATGTTTGCAGTGGATGGCTAAATTTATGCGGATCAATGAAACTGCTGACATGGAATATTCAATCTCACAGGATTTTACAACATATCAAGCTGATGCACAAATGATATTAGCTATGATGCAGGCCGCCGCACAGGGCAAATTAAGAACACGTGCCTTTGTAGCGTGGCAGCAGAAAAACGGGATTGAAGACCCTGAGAAAGATCTTGATGAAATACTTGAGGAGTTGGAAGCTGAAAACCCAGCTGTTTCAATGCCGAATTTGGGAGGGTTTTAAATGAGTGAAGAGGAAATAAGAAAGCTCAAAAAGCAGATTCGCAAATTGGAGATAAGTGACACAGAAAAGGAAAAGAGGATTAAGCGCCTTGAGGACATTGTTGATGTTCAACAAGCTTCTTTGTTACATATCAGAAAACAAATGATAAAAACAGATAGCCCGAGCGAAAATTAATGCCTAAAACACCATCGTTATTAATAGAAAACGCCACACGCCACCAAGTTTATTTAGAGGGCTATAAAACGCACGTGGCGAATCAATTTGGGGCTTTTTTAGAGGAGATAGCGCGAAGTATAGACAAGAGATTGAAAGGCAAGGATTTAACCGCTTACAGTACAATGAGAGCAGAAAAATTAATTACTCAAGTTAGAAGTGACCTCAAAGATATTTATTCAGACCATTACAAAGTATGGAAAGAGCAGATTATTGACCTTGCACAATATGAGGCTGGTTTTGAGGTAAAGAGTTTAAACCAGGTTTATGAGTTTGAATATGACTTACCGAGTAAAACACAACTAAACTCGGCTGTTTTTTCTAAACCATTGACCGGCTTAAAAGGAATTGATGGTGGGAAACTGCTCCCTGCATTTTATGAAGGATGGACAGCAAAAACTATAGAGAGTGTGCAAGGTGTAATCAGGTCCGGCTATTATCAGGGTCAAACCACTCAACAGATAGTCCGACTAATTAAAGGCACCGCCGGTGCAGGGTTTATAGATGGACAGTTAGCGCGGGGCA
>CAZITB010000196.1:0-2449 GCA_964542055.1 uncultured Candidatus Kuenenia sp. | reverse complement strand
AACAATGCTCACCCGTACCGCATTACAGCACGCGGCCGGAGAGGCCAGAGAAGAAACTTGGAGAGCAAACAGCGACATAATCAAGGGCGTTCGGATCATTGCCACCCTTGACGATCGCACAACAGACACTTGTCAGCTAATGGACGGCAAAGAGTTTGCGATTAACGAAGGGCCACGCCCCCCGTTTCATATTGGATGTAGATCCTCAACTGTCGCATCATTTGATGAAAGGTTTTCCGCACTTGAAAAGGGTGCCACAAGAAGAGAGCGTGACCCCGAAACTGGCAAAGTGGGAGATGTTCCGGCAAAGCAGACTTATTTTGAGTGGTTGAAAAAGCAGAAACCCAAATTTCAAGATGATATTATCGGATCGACAAGGGGAAAACTTTTGAGGGAAGGCGGCTTGTCAGCAACTCATTTCAAAGAATTAGGTATGGGTAAGAATTTTCAATCATTGACACTAAAAGAAATGTACAAAAAAGAGCCGTTGGTGTTTGAAAAGGCGGGTTTTGGCATAAACGACAAAGGGAACATTATAAAAAACTAAAAAAAGTTAGTAAAAGAATTTTATAATTAAGTTTTTTTTATTATACTATAGATAGAAGGTTTACAAACATAATCGGGCACTTTCTGGAAGTCATGAGCCGGAGAGTACAAAGATAGGGGCATACTGGTGCCAGTACATCAGTATGCCCCTTTTTTATTTGCCCGATTGACTAAAAACAAATCTCTGGGAGATTAGCATGGGTTTAAAATTTGAGATCGACAGCCTTGAGGGCGTTGATGAAGCAGTAAAAGGACTTTACACAGAGGTTGACGGTAAATTTCGGCTTGGAGTCGAAGGATTGCCACGGCCCGAAGATACAAGCGGATTGAAGAAGAAGCTTGATGAATTGCTGAACGAAAAGAAATCAGAGGCTCAGAAGCGTAAAGAAGCCGAAGCAGAAGCGGAGCGAATTCGTTTGGAAGCCGCAACAAAAAGCGGTGACGTTGAATCACTTCGGAAAAGCTATGAAGATAAGATTGCAGGAATTACAACTGAGTCCCAAAAAAAATATGAAGAGGCAATGGCACAGATTCAAGGTTTGACAGCCGGGCAGGATGCTTTAAAGCTTGCTTCAAAACTTGCGTTGACCGTAAAGGGTACTGATGGAAAATCTTACTCAACAGCCGATGTTCTTTTGCCTCACATACAGAAAAGGCTTGGAACTGAAATGGTTGATGGAGTCTCTAAGACGGTTGTACTCGATAAAGACGGAAAGCCAAGTGCACAAACTCTTGACGATCTGTTTTCTGAATTTGATAGCAACCCGGCTTTTGCTGGTGTTGTGAGTGGTACAAAAGCAAACGGTGCAGGGCATCGGAGCAATTTAAACGGCGGTGGGGCCGCAAAGAAGTTTAACGAAATGAACGGGGCGGAACTGAAGGATCTGAGGGAGAAAAACCCTACAGAATATGATCGCCTCAAAAACGAGTTTTACGGTACTTAAAAAAAAGGAGTTTAGTCAATGGCTACTCAGATTAGTGATATTTTAGACATAACAGTATTTCAGGACATTCCTGCGGTTAATAGCCCAGAAAAAACAGCATTCTTTGAAAGTGGTGTTGCACAAAGAAATCCCCTCATTGATAACCTCGCAAAACAGCCGGGCCAAATTGTTGAGCTTCCATTTTGGAATGACCTTGACGAAACAACTGCTCCAAACCAGAGTGATGACGACCCTGCTAACATTGCAGTTCCAGACGTTATTACACAGGGTCACCAGGTCGCAAGAAAGGCACAGCTTAATCAGGGCTGGTCTGCAATGGATTTGGCAACACAGCTTGCAATGGGGCCAAATGCGATAGAAGCAATCCGATCGCGTGTTGACAAATACTGGACTCGCCAATGGCAACGCCGTTTGATTGCAACTTGCAACGGCTTACTCGCTGACAACGTGGCCGCTTTTGCTTCAGACATGGTTTTTGATATTGCCGGAGCAACAAACGCCGATGTAAATGCCAACACAGTATTTACTCGTAACAACTTTACTTCCGCCGCCTTCACTCTTGGTGATGCAGTTGATGGAGTTGTGGCAATTGCAGTACATAGCATTGTTTACAAAAGAATGATTGACAACAATGACATAATCATGATTAAACCTTCTGAGGGTGGTCTTGAGTTGCCGACTTACCTTGGTCGCCGTGTTGTGGTTGATGACTCGATGCCTGTAACTCCTGCGGCTGGTGCTGGTGCTGGCGATGACGCGCCAAGATATACCTCAATTCTTTTTGGTGCTGGTGCTTTTGGGTATGGTGAAGGATCGCCCGTTTCCCCTGTTGCTATTGAGCGAATAGAGGGGTCTGGAAATGGTGCAGGGCAGGAAACTCTCTGGACCAGAAAGTCTTGGCTTCTGCATCCGTTTGGTTTTGAGATCAACACAGCCGCTCCTCCTGCTGACGGTATTAC
>CAZITB010000195.1:0-3590 GCA_964542055.1 uncultured Candidatus Kuenenia sp. | reverse complement strand
GAGTTAACCGGCTTCTGGGTAGGTTAAAAAGGACGTTAAATGCAAGGTTGGCTTAAACTACATAGGAAATTTAAAAATCACTGGCTCTGGAAGGAAAAACGCGTGTTTTCCAAAGCCGAGGCATGGATTGATTTACTGATGGAATGTAACCATAAAGAACAGAAAGTTGTCATCGGAAATGATGTTATTATCTGCAACAGGGGCCAGAGTATTAGGTCTATAAAAAGCTGGGCTGAGCGGTGGGGATGGTCAAGAAAGAAAGTAAAAAGTTATTTTGAACTTTTAAAAACCGATTCAATGATTGACTTCAAAACGCACATCAAAGGAACATACTTAACTATATGCAATTACGAGACTTATCAAAACAACGACACATCAAAGGAACATCAAACGCACATCAAAGGAACATCAAAGGAACATCAAACGCACACTAACAAGAATGTAAAGAATGTAAAGAATGAAAAGAAGTTGTTATACACGCAGCAGCAACTTCAAAAAATCGTTTCCCAGTGGAATAAATTCGCAAAGCAGAAAGCGAACCCGGATGACATAGCAATCGAACACGCCTACACGCAGGCCAGGGCAAGGTGGGGCGATGAAGTAATCCCAGAAGCGATTGACAATTACAGGCAGGCTCTGCTTTTGCCGAATTCACAGGCATGGGATAAGCCGCTGGGAGCGTTCCTGAAAGACCTGGAAAAATACCTGCCCGGAATATTCAACCTGAACAATTTCGATAAATCAAATTTTGAAAAAGACAAAAAGGAATCGGCAATCGAAAGAGCGAAAAAATTAATGGAGGCCAATAAAAATGCAGGATAATCAGTGGGTTGAAATAATATCCATGCTCACCCAACTCTGGGATAAATGGGAAATGAGCGATGCCGAGATAGCGGTTTGGGAGAAGAAGCTCAAAAAGTACGATTTCCGGGCGGTTAAAAACGCTGTTCAGGAATATTACGCGAGCGACGCAAACACCCGCAATAAACCCAACCTCTCAAAGATCATCAACATGTCTTATCAACGCAACCAGGATTACATCGAGAAGCAGAGTACAGCCGCCGCCGTCCAGACCGTGACGCAGGATGAGCGGATGGACATACTTGTCACCGAAGCCGACAGGGGCAATGAATTCGCACAGAAATTATTGAATCAGAAATTAAATTTAAAAAACAAGGCGTAAGGATTATGACTGATACTCTTTTCGATAAGCAACAAAAAATTCAGTTCGTGATCAAGGGAAAACCTCAGCATCAGCAAAGGCACAGACATTGCAAATGCGGCAGCTTCATCAGGACCTATGACCCCTCGGAAAGGGATAAGAAAAACTTTTTAGCCAAGGCAAGGAAGCATGCACCGGACAAACCGTTTGAGGGTCCATTGAGAATGGACATCGTCTGCTACTTCCAGCGTCCCAAGAGTCACTATGGGACAGGAAGAAATGCCGGCATCGTGAAACCCAAATATTATTCCAACCTGCACACTATAGCACCGGATATTGACAACCTGAGAAAATTCGTAATGGATTCATTGAATAAAGTATTTTACCGGGATGACAGCCAGGTATGCAGTGGAGAAACACACAAACGGTACGGTGACTATCCGCGTACCGAGATAACTATAACAGCAATTTAAAATTTAATCAGGAAAGGTTAAGAATCATGGCAAAGACTAAGAAGAAAACAAGCAAAAAGAAAACGCAGGACCAGGAGCAGTTGGATTTGATCGATGTGCATCCCAAAAACAGCAAGGAGATTATCCGCGTCGCAAAGCTCTACAAGAAAGCTCAGCGGACGAGAATCAACGCTCTTGAGGAAGAAAAACAGTTGAAGCAGCAGGTACTGGAACTGATCAAGAAAGAGAACCTGCAGCCGACTGCTGACGGTCAGATCAAGTTCACGATCGATGAGTTTACAATATCGATTACCCCCAGAGATGAGCTTGTAAAAGTTAAAGAAGTTGAAGATGAAGCGGCTTAAGTTGAATCTTAAAAGCTGAAAATTATTAAATCAATTTAAGGAGAAATTCACAAATGGAAAACACAAAGCAATGGTACAAATCAAAAACTATATGGTCAGCACTTGTTGTGGCTGTGATCGGTACGCTGAGTATGTTCGGCGTAGGTCAGCTTGAGGGCGAACAGGAGTCGGTAACAGAATTCGTAATGCAGCTTGTCACGATTATCAGCGGCTTAATAGCTCTTATCGGCAGAGTTAAAGCCAAAACAGAAATCAAAAGCGATAAGTCAGGCGGCAATATCATGCCGGTACTTATCTGCCTTGCCCTGCTGATGTTTTGCGGCTGCGGTTCAAAGGTCCAGATGACACCTGAGTACAGCCAGACCCTGCAGCAGTCGGCTATCAACGTCGATGTGCTTGAGCAGCGATGTCTTGACGGTGACATTGAAGCCTGCCAGGAGGGTTTAACAATGGCTTCGGATACGCTTGACTTGCTGGTTGACGCATGGCTGGGCGTTGACAGCACGGAAGGTGGTGAATGATGGGGGACGATCTGCTGAAAAAACAAATCAAGAGGCTGCCCAAGGATATACAGCCGCTGGCTGAGCGTTACGTAAATACGATCATCGACGCCTCGGTTGATGAACTCACCGCTTTTTTGGGTGACTTCACCAAGGGAAACTGGGCAGAGGCTTACAAGTTTGTTGCAAAGAATATGAGTACCGATGACATACTCAAAGAGCAGGAACGAATTAACAACAAACTGCTCAAGCTTAACAGAAAGAACGCCAACTACCTGCGGTTACAGAAAGAGATCGCAAAAGAGGCCCTGACAGTCGGTGTTCTTTTACTGAAAGCTAAGGCAGGTGTGTAGATGATTTTGTACTGGAACGAATTCTATCAACCATGGCCATCGGACTGTGCCCCGGTGGTAACTGACGAACTGAGCAGTAAACCGGCACAGTTCTGGAGCGGATTTGTTTAAACATCAGTTTAAAAAAAGAGATGAAAGAACACATTAGTTGGTACAGTGTCCCGCCGTGTAGGCGGTCTATGCGGCGGGATTTTTAAAAAGGAGAAAAATTATGCAATGCAAAGATTGCCAGTGGTGGGCAAAACTAAAAGACAACAAGGGTAACGTGCTTGAATCAGGGATGTGTGCGAACCTGAGGTTTGCCAGTAAAAGCAAAGTTCCAGTTAAAACAATCGCCGAAACAAACTGCTCAAGTGGAGAGAGAAAATAAATGATCCGGGTCTTTCCACGAAAAACAAATGCAACGCCAATAGACGATAAAGTTTATTTTTCCGGCCCGCCATTAGTGCCGTTAGATGATAGGGAAGTTTATATTTCCTGCACTTTTACTTGGGACAAACCAAAAGCGGAGATATTAGCCGATGAGTGGGCGGCCCAGGGTTATGCTGTGAAAGTCGGAGGCCCTGCTTATGGTGATCAGGGTGGTGAGTTTGTTCCGGGCCGTTTTATAAAGCAAGGCTATACTATGGCTTCGCGGGGATGTAATAATAAATGCTGGTTCTGCTATGTCTGGAAACGTGAGGGGCAAATAAGGGAACTTGAGATCAAAGACGGTTGGCGGCTGCTTGACAGTAACCTTTTGCAATGCAGCGAAAATC
>CAZITB010000194.1:0-3600 GCA_964542055.1 uncultured Candidatus Kuenenia sp. | reverse complement strand
TATTGATAATATAATGAATGGGTTTAATGAGCAATAAAACAAATAATAGCAGTAACATAATTTTAGATTTGGATTCATTTGATGATCATGTGTCCCTTTATAACATAGTATTAAAAAATGAACATCTTCAGTTACTAAAATCAATAACTGAAAGTTTACAAAATAACGAATTTGATAGAATCTATGATAAGTCACCTACTATACTTCTTGTTGGTCAAGAAGGAAAAAAAACAGTTGCAAGAGCTTTATCAAATACCTTGAATTACTCATACGAAGAAATACTACTAATCAATTTCGAAGGAAGTGTTCAGTTGAAGAGTTTTGTTCATCCCAATCTAAAAGAATCTGTGAGTGTTTTTCTCGATTTTCAAAATGCAAGTAAGTTCATTATCAATGACGTTTATAAAATACTAGTGAAACGAGAATTTGAATTTGATCATCCTTTAGAAACAGAGACTCAAATAATTGTAATCAATGGGATAATTGTTTTTTGTTGTGATAACAAAAATTTGATAAAAAAAACAATTCTAGATAACATTGATTTTGTTATCCAACTAAATCCTTATTCACAAGACCAAGTAAGGAAAATTGTTATGCAAAGGTTGAAATTTTGTAACGTTGGTTTTTCAGATGAAGTGGTAAATCTCATTTGTAATAGTTGTAGTAATGTAAGGGATGCTATAAGGATCCTAAAATATGGGTTTTGCTTTATGCGAAGTGATTGCAGATTTGAGTTGAATAAGGATGATGTAAATAAAGCAATTGGGGTTTTAAAAAAGTAAGTATACGGTACTTACTGTTTTTGTAATGTAACAAAGTAATAATTAATGAACTATCATTTCAAATAATTACTGCTTGAGTCCTTGATTTTACTATGTAAATACCGGCTGGTGCTTACTAACGAACTGTGGTTCAGTTGCTTTTGAACCAAATGGATAGGTGCTCCGTTGTCTAATGCGTGGGAAGCGTGGGAATGCCTATACCAGTGTGGGGTTGCTTGTTTTTCAATGGATTTGACAGCGATATCTTTAAGGAATCGTCTAACATAATCAGGATTCAAGTGCCCACCTTTACGGCTTTTAAATACTGGTGAATCAATAGGATTTGAAGATATTAGAGCCAATAATTCCTCGGCTAAATCATCAGGTATGAGCAAAGTGTTTGCCTTATCCCCTTTACCCCAAATATTCAAAACAACATTATCCTTTTCAAATTGAATATCCTTCCATGTCAAAGAAACCAGTTCAGAGATCCTGATGCCAAGATAATACAAGGTTTTGATGATCAATCTGTTTCGGTTATTTTTGACAGAATCAATTATTTTATGGATTTCATCTTCGGTTAGGATTCGTTCTGCCAGAGTGTTTCTGTTGGCAGGGATCCTGAGGGGTTTGCCAACATCAAATTTTGTATAACCTATCTTATGAGCAAATGAAAACAGACTCTTGATTGAAGCAAGTATTCTTTTGATAGAATTGATGGACAGTTCCTTATTATATAGATAGTTTGAGTAATTTTGCAAATCCATCAATTTTGTTGAATTGATATCCTTATTAATGTATTTTAAGAAGTCAGATACATCTCTTATATATGCGCGTTGAGTATGCCTGCTTCGACCGTGGATCCAGAGATTTATCAGTTGGTCGTCTGTATCGGCTTGGGTAGGAATGACATTACATTGTGGAGTCGCAGCCTCTTTTGGTGTTGACATGGCCTGATAATTATTGTTATCAGGCCTTGGGAGCATTTTTTGACACGAATTAGACATCTTTTGAACATCCTTCACGCATAAATAACGCATCATTTTTTCATCAATTAAGCTCGATTTGTTAAGTAAGTCAACGAAATTTAAACTGTAGTCGGACATCATATAACCTTTATTTAGACTTCAAAAACCGAAATAGTTCACGAATTACCAATCCTTCATCCTCATTTTCGATACCATTTGGGTATAATTCTGCGATGGCAGAACCGACCTCTTTAGGAGTGCAATTTTGACCCATATCAGCAAGAGCATCGGCAAATTCCTTGAACATCAAAACAGTAGAATCTAGCGTTTTGGTTTTTCGAGGCTTGGTAGATTTGGTTCTTGGGGAATAAAAAAGGATATATTCACCATTTGCGCCAAGGCCAGTTTCACGTATTTCCTGCAACTTTTGTTGCAACTCCGTATTATAAAAAGGGCGTTTGGTTTTTAGTTGATAGATCGGCGGTGGAAATATCCCCTGATCCAATAGTTGATAGAACCTTGCACGACTGAGTTTCATCATTTGGCAAGCTTCACTGATTGAGATTATCGGTTTCAAATTTGACTTTTTTCTGGCAGAATTCATATTATAAGTTTTCTTAAATTAGACAGTAGATTCCAAAAAAAATTACATTTTACAGTTGTTCAAATGCTCTTTACCTTTGTCTGTGATTTGTCTGTCAGAGCCTACCTTTATAATTAACTCAATTCTTAATAGATATGGCTCAATTACATTTGATACTGTTTGTCTTGGTAGTCCTATTTTGGATGCTATTACATTTAGTTTCATAGATTTATGTTTTGCTAGTTCTTTTAGATATGACCGTTCCAAACAATCCAGACCTAACTGGTCAATCTCTAACAATCGAAAAGCCTCCAAAACAGCATCAACCGTAATAACCTTATTTCCAATTGCAGATGCAACGTTATAAGCCATTTGAAGATTGCGATTTAAAGCAATGCGAGGAGTCTGTTTTGAACGCTGGGCAATTATTTGTAATACATTTTCATTTTCATAGTCCCATTTTAGAGCATCGGCTCTCTGCTTTATAATCTGAGCCAGACTATCTTCTGAATAATAGTTAAATCTGCAATATATCCTCATACGATTTCTCAAGGCATCCTGAATTAGGTATTCATGGGTTGAAGCCAGGATCAATGTAAAATTTGAAAGAGGTATCGAATAATTTTGTTTATTGCCTTTTTTTGGAATGAAAAATTTCTTTTCAGACAAAACTGTTAAAAGTATAGTAGAATTGTTGGGACATAAAGATTGTGCTTCATCCAGAAATATCGTGGTATCATCTGTTGCATCGATTAAAATTGATGTCAATTGATTAGGTGTCAGCATTTGTGAATTTGCTTCAATCAGTTTCAAATTACCAAGCTCATGATGAATCGCCTTGCTTACAATAGATTTACCAGTGCCGGATGGACCCACAAAAAGGGCGGGACCAAAGCTGTTGTTAGAGTTTTGGCTTCTTGAATTGAAATACGCATCTAAATTTATTCTTAAGACTTCAACAGCCTTGTCTTGACCACGTATATGGTTAAAACTCGTTATTTCGACCTGGTTTACGTCTGTTCCGAAATTCATCTAATTTCCTTTAAAATTAGTTAGCATTACACCTATAAATAGTAAATTTGATCTTTCAGGAGAATTAGCGGGAAACTTGTAACGCTGAAGGGGTGGCAATTCAAGTGCAATTTAAGGAAAACCTTAAAACAAAAACTTGGGATATTTTCAAATCCTGCTTTATGCCCATTTAAATAAGGAATTACATTTTAATGCTTTCACGAGTCGATGGATTTGAATTGATTTTAAAATTTATTAACGGAAACTTTTTAAAAAA
>CAZITB010000193.1:0-3665 GCA_964542055.1 uncultured Candidatus Kuenenia sp. | reverse complement strand
AGCTGTCATACGCAAAAATTGATATGAGTGGAAAAAATAGAAATTTCTCATGATTATTTGAGGAATTGGCTCTTTCAAAAGTGAATATTTGGAAATTTGAAGCAAAAAAAACTGAACGTAAGTCAGAATTCTGGTGCTTTTTCATAGTGTGCGCATACATTCCCCGCGGTTGTTAAATGATCGTATTCGTATCTTAAGCAACTCTGCTATATATGTGGTGGAGTCCGCCAAGAATTGGCTTGCTAACGATCTTGCCCCGTCTGGTCCAAAAATATATAGCTCGTTGAAATTATAATATCATGATAGCAAGTAATTCTTGAAATATCAAGAAGTTATGCTAATATTCAGCGATTCCGCAACATATTGTTTTTGGGCGGTTTTTTGTTAGGTTAGTGGTTTATATCTCGCAAGTTATGGTGATTTTGCGATTCAGGAACTGTTTAGGTACTTTCGCAGGGGCAACTTCATGCTGTTTTTTGTGTGTATCCATAGCTACATAGGTTATACTGTTTATCATAACGACCAGTCCTTTCGTTGTATGCGGCTCTGTTACCGCAAGATAATAACCCGCGATTTTAGGTGGAAACACTCCACCTTGTCGCATGAACCATTATTGGCTCATAACGACTTTTTTGCAATCACGGACTGGTCGTTCCATATTTTCTACGGACGCTTAACAAGCGCAGTTGGTTCGATAACACTTATCGCTAAGAAGCCTTGCGAATAGCTTGTAATTGGGGTTGAATGACTTTTTTGAATTCTGGATTAATTCTGCACCACTGGAGGACATCTACTCTAAAAGGCAGATTGGATTCAGAAAAAGCATCTTTTAATAATGCTAATGTTTGAAAGTTAACTTTGTCTGTACCCATAATTACAATATCTAAATCTGAATAATGCTTTGCCGTATTTGTAGTCCTAGAGCCAAATACCATTATCTCTCGCCCAGGCAAAAAAGTGTCCAGGACTTGACAAACAATACCAAATTGTTCTTTGGAAATTTTAATCATTATGTTTTTCAATTTCCTGATATAAGTATTCCACATCTTTGACAAAATTATCTACCACGCCAGAAACATCCTCTGCTACGATTTCATCATAAACATGACTAGTTTGATTTCGGGCTTCATGGTAAGAAAACCATTTAATTGGATCTTTTATTAAGTGATGTTCAGCTGCATAACGAAAAAGTTCTTTACGCGAAATACCATCTACATAAGTGCTACCCAAATTAATCTCTAACCAACGCTTTATCATTTTCCAAGATAATTCGTAGGTGTACTCAAATCTCTGTATTACAGAATCTCGCAATATATCGGCAGGAACACTACTATCATC
The DNA here is from genome assembly GCA_964542055.1 of uncultured Candidatus Kuenenia sp. Taxonomy (GTDB): domain Bacteria; phylum Planctomycetota; class Phycisphaerae; order Sedimentisphaerales; family CAMDDF01; genus CAZITB01. The sequence goes on along the minus strand of CAZITB010000193.1, from coordinate 2,327 downwards.
TTTATGATGCCATTTTTGGGCTTCAATAAGCGAATCAATGGCTTTCCGTAAACTTGTTAATTCAAGCATAGTACACATTTCCAAGATTAACTGTCAGTTATTTACCACATTATTATATATCAAATTTTACCATATGAATAGTATTTTTCAAGGGCACTGCCAAAAAGTTTGTAATTTGCAGTGGACGCTGAATTGGAAAACCCTTTTGTGGACAAAACAAAGTATAATTACTTGAACGCCCAGTGCTTGCTATCGATTTTCGATAAATTTAGAATTACATGAGCCATGGATTTGCACCAAAACTTGCACCAACCATATTCGTTTAGGCTACTGTCAGGCTTCGGTTGCGATTCGGTCAGCGTCATAAGTTATTAAATAGCAATCATTAATCATTTATTAACAAGTACTTACAAAATCCCTATTTGAACTGGGGGTCATGAGGTCATAAAACGGTTTTTGGGCCATAAAATCAAGTTTTTACCAAAGTTATAATTGTTTTTTGAATATGCCTTGGTAAACTTGGCCAAGCTTTGACTATTCGTTGCAATTCAGGATAAATATTTATAAAATGCACGGAATTCTGCATGGTCTTTAATTTGCTACTTTTGTTAAGTTCTTTATTAGCAAGATGTTGTGTCTTTTTGTTCGAGTCCTGCCGGGCGTACTGCCTTTAGGCAGGTAAGATCAGGGGAGCGTTTGCTGGTATTGTCCCGCTCCCGCTGGTCGCTTGCTCATGACAAGATTGTTGCGGCAGTTCGATAATCGTCCACCCAGCCGTACTTTTTGCCATTTTGCACACTTTCGCATGCCTTCGCAAATTGTAGGTTACTCTCGCTAAAAGAACTCCTGTTCAGACGTATTACTTTGTGATCTAGATATTACATTGGGCCAAATCTGAAATCTGCAAATGTGAAATATTTGGGAAAATTGACACTTTTTAGACATTTTATACGCCTTTGGATATCTCGTTTACACCGAGAATAGATAGTTGGGACGTTGCTGTCGTGCATCTGTTAGTAGTCTTCAACTTTGAGTTGCGGGATGTTTTGGAAATGCCTGGAATTTTTGGTTATCAGTTTTTGGGTTGAGGCAAGTGAAGTTGCCGCAATTAAAACATCCATATCTCCAGCAGGTTTGCCGATAATCTGAAGATAGGCAGTAATTTGCCCAAATAGTCGGGCCGATCTTTCGTCAAATTCAAGTACATTGATGAATTTTAGTAAATTTTGGATGATACTTTCTTCAGATTTAGGACTTTTCGATCTTTCGAGGCCAACATAAAGTTCTGCCAGATTGAAACGAGTTGTATATAGGGGCTCATTATCTTGAGTTAACTGGTCGATTTTTGCAAGGGCATTTTTTCGGTTTCTACTGTTGTTACCGATCAGATCAATAAGTATTGTTGTATCAAGACAGGCCATTAGCGAACCTTTTGAGATATATTGTGTCTGCTTTTAATATGTTGTTCAACTGCATTGATTGCTTCCTTGCTGAAACTCATAGAACTGATAAGTTCATGGAATTTTTGCAAATCAATAGGGGATGTAACAACTCTTTTAATTGTTTGACTGAAGGATTCTTTTTCCTGTTTTACTGATTTTAGCTTTTCATAAGCCTCTAAATCAATTGTGATAGTTTTTGTCGCCATATTTTATTCTCCAAGTATGTATGTGTATGTACACTTACTTTAGCAGATTTGGATTTGTTTGTCAAAAGAATAAAATATTGCTATTATTTCTTGATTTTCAATGAGCTATTATAACACTATAATTTCAATAGCTATATATTTTTGGACCTCACGGTTGTTTGCTCGGTACGACATATTATTGGTGAAAAAAAACACGGCTCATTGTTTGGCCGTGTTTGAGGATTGTTCCAAGCATAATGCTTCTCAGGCGTTTTGGGTCTGTGCAATTTGGCTTTTGATGTGTTCAAGAGCCTGTGATGCGTATTCCCAGTTTGCCAATTTCATGAAGTTGTCCACCCATTGGCCGCGATTGTTCTGGTACATGAGGTAGTAAGCATGTTCCCATACGTCGCAGACGAGGATCGGGACGACGCCCCAGATTGTTAAGTTCTGGTGCTTTTCGCATTGGAGTATGACGAGTTTGTCGGCGATGGGTTCGTATGCGAGGACGCCCCATCCGCTTGCTTCTACAGCTTTTGTTGCTGCGGCGAATTGAGCCATGGCGGCGTCAACTGAGCCGAAACTGTCTTTGAAAGCGTTTTGGAGTTGGGAGGGCATGTCATCTTTGTTGCCGCCGGGTTTCATGGAATTCCAGAAAATTGTGTGGAGCATGTGTCCGCTGCCGTTGAAGGCGAGGTCG
>CAZITB010000192.1:0-3671 GCA_964542055.1 uncultured Candidatus Kuenenia sp. | reverse complement strand
AGGCAGCGTCGAAGGTAAAGATGACGCTATCGTTATCGATGGTAACGAGATCAAGGTTCTGGCAGTTAAAAATCCTGCTGAATTGCCCTGGAGCAAAATGGGTGTTGAGGTTGTGGTTGAGGCCACCGGTATTTTCCGCAAGAAAGAAAGCGAAAAGGGCGGATACGGCGACCATCTCAAGGCTGGTGCGAAAAAGGTTGTTTTGACTGTTCCCGCAAAAGACAAGATCGACGCGACAGTTGTTATGGGTGTAAACGATAACGAAATCACCGCTGATACGCAGTGTGTTTCTAATGCAAGCTGCACCACAAACTGCCTTGCACCTATGGCCAAGGTTTTGAACGATTCGTTCGGAATCAAAAGAGGTATGATGGTAACCGTTCATGGTTATACAAATGACCAGAACGTTTGCGATATGATCCACAGCGATCTTCGTCGTGCAAGAGCGGCTGCTCAGAACATTATTCCTACAACGACCGGCGCAGCGGCGGCAGTTGGCAAGGTTATTCCTGATCTCAACGGTAAACTTGACGGTTATGCTCTTAGAGTTCCTGTTATAGACGGCAGCGCGGTTGACTTGACAGTTGAATTCGAAAAGGAAGTAACTGCGGAAGAAGTAAACGCAGCAATCAAGAAAGCGGCAGAGGGCGAGTTGAAAGGCATTCTGGCGTTCTGTGATGAGCCTATTACAAGCTCAGATATTATCGGCGATCCGAATTCGAGCATTTTCGATTCGCTTTGCACAATGGCTATGGGCAACATGGTTAAGGTTGTCAGCTGGTACGATAATGAATGGGGCTATTCTAACAGGACATGCGATCTGATCGCTAAGCTTGCTGCTCTTTAATATGAGTTGAAATTTTAGGCCTGTTCTTTGGTGGACAGGCCTTTTTTTTGTTGAGAACGAAACGAGGTTTGAAATGGCTAAGAAAACAGTTGCAGATATTGATGTTAAGGGTAAGAAGGTTTTGATGAGGGCGGATTTTAATGTTCCGCTCGACGATAGCAGGAATATTACAAACGATGCCAGGATAACCAAGGCGATGCCGACAGTTAAGTATATACTTGATAACGGCGGGAGTTTGATCCTGATGAGCCACCTGGGAAGGCCAAAGGGCGAGCCGGATGAAAAGTTTTCATTGAAGCCGGTAGCGAAAAGGCTTGGTGAGCTTTTAGGTAAGGAAGTTATCATGGCGAAAGATTGCATTGGCGATGAGACGAAGGATAAAGCGTCGAAGATGCAGCCGGGCGATGTTATGCTTCTGGAGAATACGAGGTTTTATAAGGCTGAGACGATTAAGGATAAAGCGGCGAAAGAAGACCAGCAGCTAAAAAAGGCCAAGGATGATTTCGCGAAAGAGATAGCTTCGATGGGTGATGCTTATGTTTGTGATGCCTTTGGAACGGCTCACCGTGATAATGCTTCGATGTACACCGTGCCGATGATGATGGGAAGCAAGGATAAGGTTACCGGTTTTTTGGTAGAGAAGGAATTGAAGTATCTTGGCGAGGCGGTAGAGAAGCCGGAGAAGCCTTTTGTGGCGATTTTGGGCGGAGCTAAGGTTTCGGATAAGATTGCGGTAATCGAGAACCTGCTCGATAAGGTCGATAAAATTCTAATCGGCGGAGCGATGGCTTACACTTTCTTCAAAGCGAAGGGCCAGTCTGTTGGTAAGAGTTTGTGTGAGGATGATTTTGTCGATAAGGCCAATGAGCTGATCAAGCTGGCAGAAGATAAAGGTTGTGAGCTGGTTTTGCCGGTTGATACTGTTGTGGCGAAAGAGTTTAAGGCTAATGCTGAGAATAAGGTTGTTGAAGGTGATATCGAGGACGACTGGGAAGGGCTTGATATTGGTCCCAAGACTATGGATATATTTGCGGACAAGCTTGCCGGTGCCAAGACTATCGTATGGAACGGGCCGATGGGTGTCTTTGAAATGGAGCCGTTCGATAAAGGTACAAGGGCGGTTGCCGAGGCTGTTGTTGCAGCGACCGGTAAAGGTGCCGAGAGCATAATCGGCGGCGGTGACAGCGCTACTGCGATCGTTAATATGGGCATGGAAGATAAGGTAAGCCATATTTCGACCGGCGGCGGTGCGAGCCTGGAATTTCTGGAAGGTAAGAAGTTTAAGGCTATAGAGATATTGGATGATAAATAGAAAAATGTTAATCGTTTAATGTCTAATGTCTACTGTCTACTGTCTACGGTCTACGGTATGAAAATGAGATCATTTGAAGATTTGGAAGTCTGGCAAAAAAGTTGCCGGTTATGCGTTGATGTGTACCGTCAACTGAGTTGTTGCAGAGATTACAGTTTAAAAGATCAGATATGTAGGGCTGCGGTCTCAGTGGCTAGTAACATAGCTGAAGGAAGTGAGCGCGGCAGTGATAAGGATTTTATTCGCTTTTTGAAAATTGCTCTCGGTTCGGCGGCTGAATTAAGGACTCAGCTTTATATAGCTGCTGAAGTTGAAGTGATTCCTAAAGTTAAAAGTAAAGAATATATTGAGCGGATAAAAGTTATTTCCAGAATGCTTCAGGGACTTGTTACTTCTCTGGAGAAATCATGTGCAATCAATAAATGAGAGGTTTTGTTGAATGGGAAAGTTTAAAATGGCCAAGGCGGGCGATTTGATTGTCGCCCCGTCTATATTGAGTGCGGATTTTGCGAACCTGGCAAGTGAAGTCGAAGATGTTGCTCAGGCTGGTGCAAAATGGGTTCATCTGGATGTTATGGATGGGCATTTTGTGCCGAATCTGACGATGGGTCCGGCGATTGTAAAGAATCTTCGCAAGCATTTTGCGGATTTGTTTTTCGATGCTCATCTGATGATAACCGATCCGGATAAGTATATCGTGCCGTTTTGCCAGGCGGGTACCGATCATATAACTTTTCATATCGAAGCCAATGGTGACCCGGGCGAGATCATCAAGCGGCTCCACGGGATGGGATGTTCGGCAGGGCTGTGCATTAACCCCGATACCCCTGCCAGAGCGATCGAGGAATATGCGAATCTGTGCCAGATGATCCTGGTAATGACGGTTCATCCTGGTTTTGGCGGTCAGAGTTTTATTGAGCCGGCGGCTGAGAAGATCAAGGATTTGAAGAAGTTTTTGAATCCTGATATTCGTATCGAAGTTGACGGCGGGATCGGGCCCGATACCGCGGGAAAGGTTATCGGTTACGGCGCCGATACATTGGTTGCGGGCAGTGCGATTTTTGGAGAGAAGGATCGCAAGAAGGCGATCGATGGCATTTTGAATGCGGTATAAAAGTTCAAATCGCTTGCATTTGGCGAGCATGGCCGGACGCCAGTTGCAGCCCTGGCAGTATGTTGGTATAATATGTAAAAAATGGCTTGTTCAGCAAGCATAAAATAAAAACCATCAAGTTTTGCAATTTATTCTTTACAAAAAAAGAATCTTTGGCTATTATCTGTTGTTCGTTCGATTTGGACGTTTTGCGTCAGTCGGGCAGGTAGCTCAGTTGGTAGAGCAATGGACTGAAAATCCATGTGTCGGCGGTTCAAATCCGCCCCTGCCCATTAAATCAAAAGCCTCGTAATGATAAATTACAAGGCTTTTTTAGTTTATACAGTTCTTGATTTTAGTCTTACAATCGCTCTAACAGTCCAAAAGATAGTCCCGTTTTATTGGGTTAGGGGCAAGTC
>CAZITB010000191.1:399-3673 GCA_964542055.1 uncultured Candidatus Kuenenia sp. | reverse complement strand
ATACTGGCTGTTTGAAGCAAGGAAACGGTTCGGGCTGAGTGTGTTGAACTATGTGGTTACATCCAACCATATTCATCTTCTGGTTTATGATAACGATAAAAATGCCGTGCCTCATCAGTCTATTCAGTTAATGGCCGGCAGAGTGGGCCAGGAGTATAATATAAGGAAAAAAAGAAAGGGGGCTTTCTGGGAAGACCGGTATCATGCCACTGCTGTACAAAATGGCGATCATTTTATTCGTTGTCTGGTTTATATCATCGTCTGGGTATACAGATCAAAGGCAGGGAAATTACTCAAGATGGAGACTCTTTTTCAATAAAAGAAGACCAGATTCCTTACGGCGATGATTTTGCGCCTAAAATCGGCATTCTAAGCCCGAAAAACAGCTATTTTTGGAATGTTTAGCCATTTATATCAATTGTTTGTCGCGGTCCGACCCCAGGCAAGCGACCCGGCAAGTCCCCCCAAGGAGAATATTTTCAATTAGTAAAATTCAAATCCTATTTTGGACAATAGTAATTTTAAATAAAAAAGGTTGACAAAATATACCTAAATGGTATATTTAACATACCATGATTTTTGAATTTGATCCAGCAAAGTCAAAAGCGAATAAAACCAAGCATGGCATTGATTTCATTGATGCACAAGAACTCTGGAGCGACCCTGATTTATTGGAAGTCCCGGCTAAAACAACGGATGAGCAGAGATTTATTGTTATTGGGAAACTCGATGAAAAGCACTGGGCAGGAATCATTACCTATCGGGAGGGGAATATAAGAATTATCTCGGTACGTCGTGCCAGGGATGAGGAGGTTGAACTTTATGAAAGCTAAAGAATTAGATAAAAAATTTGATGAAGGAAAAAGCATTATTAAAGACCTGGATTTATCAAAGGCGGAACGTCCTAATCAAAAGCAAAGGAGAGTCAATGTGGATTTTCCGATATGGATGATTCAGTCTTTGGATAAAGAGGCCAAACGGCTCGGTGTTCCCCGGCAATCAATAATTAAAATCTGGCTTGCTGAAAGACTTCATGGCTCTTCAATAATATAGAAACCAGCCCCTAAAGCGGTCACCGGTGCATCCCGGTGAGATTTTGCGTGAAGATGTGCTGCCGACGCTTGGCTTGTCCGTGAGTGAGGCGGCAAGACGGCTCGGTGTTTCTCGTCAGCAGTTACATCGGATTTTAGCCTGCACTCATCCAATTACGACAGAGATGGCCCTTAGAGTGGGGAAGTTTGCCGGCAATGGGGCCGGGCTGTGGCTGCGTATGCAGCAGGCATATGATTTGTGGCATGCTGAACAGCGGATGAAGGACGAGTTGTTTAAGATTAAGACTGTAGATTCTGCACTATTGTAAGCAGGATTATCTTCAATAAAATAAATCAGGGGAGCTGTATCAAGACCGACCGTTTTTCCCTGTAAATCATTTATCCATTCCAAGATGACCGTTCCTCATCGATATATGTTTTTATATCACGGCCTTTCCAGATGTCTTTGCCTTTGCCTTTTAGTTCCATAATACTACGATGTCTGGGGCTACCTGTTTTTTTACGAATCAAGGTTGCCATCTCTTCTAAAAGACGAAGTTGGTCTGATAGATTTAAGGATTTTATCTCGGATACAAGATGATTATAGTTCATTTCCGGCATGATCTACCTCGCTGCCTTGTTTGGCTTCTCTTTACACTCCAATTATCAATAATTATGTGGCAACTTCCAACCACATTCACCTTCTGGTTTATGACACTGCTGAAACAGTTCTTCCACGGTCGCTCCAGTTGATGGCGGGCAGGACGGGGCAGGAGTTTAATGTACGCAAAAAGAGTCAGGGCGCTTTCTGGGAAGACCGCTACCATACCACGGCGGTCCAGGGTGGCGATCATTTTATCCGGAGCCTGGTTTATATCGATCTTAATATGGTAAGGGCCGGCGTTGTGAAGCATCCGAGTGAATGGGAATTCGGCGGGTATCATGAGCTACAGAACCCGAAAAAGCGATACGCTGTTACGGATTATGCCAAGCTGATGGACCTGCTGGCCTTAGATAGTTTCGAGGTTTTGCAGACGCAACGGCGAAAGCTGGTGGATGAGGCGTGAAAGATATATAATGGCGAGCGTGAGGCCAGATGGGCGGAGAGCGTGGCTGTGGGCAGTGAATATTTTGTCCGGGATGTCCAGGATCGTCTTGGTATTCGTGTTAAAGGGCGCTCTGTTGTCCGAGATGATAAAGACAAGGACCGCCGTTCCTCCGGCGCGGGAGAACCTCAGGCTGGCCATCGGGGAGGTCCACCTCCGGTATACCCGGCGCGTCAATTTTTCCCGGGGCTGGAAAGGCCATCTCTGGCAGGGGCGCTTTTCTTCGTTTGTTCTGGATGAAGGGGATCTGAGTTTGTACAACGAGAACAAAATTTGCAAAAACATGGAAATTTCTGTTAAACTGATACTACTTGAGACAATCATCGTCGCCACCTTCGTCAATGAAAGTGAACGATGCAACCATTTATAGACCATCTAAAATATAATCTTGAACAATATCAGATTGAATTCAGGATCCATGCAACGCGTCGAATGTATCAAAGAAGTTTCCGGCAAGAGGATGTGTGGAATGTTTTAAGAAACGGGTATGTAATTGAAACATACGCCGATGATTTCCCCTTACCGAGTTTTTTGAGAAACGGAAAATTAATGGACGACAGGCCTATTCATCTGGTAGCAGGCGTTAATTCGCAAGAATAGATCATCGTTATCATAACGGCTTACGAGCCTGATGCAATAAAATGGAAAGATGACTTTTCAAGAAGGTCGTCATGAAATGTGCAATTTGTCACAATGGAAATACCACCAGCGGTTTTACAACCGTTGTTCTGGAAAGGCATAACACAACTCTTGTTTTTAAGCAGGTGCCTGCCCAAATTTGCGACAACTGCGGAGAAGAATATGTTTCTTCTGAAGTCAATGAAGTATTGCTGGCACACGCGGAAAAAGAGTATAAACGTGGAGTGACAATTGAAATGCTTGACTATGCCGCGTAGCGGGTGCATTTCTCCCTCTAGTGATAGTATAGTAAGGGGTCTTTGTTTGACTTTTATAATTTATTTTATTAGTATTTCTGCATGTCCAGACCATTGAGAATAGAGTATGCGGATGCCTGGTATCATGTCATGAACCGAGGGCGCAGGGCGGAACAGGTTTTTGCAGATAAAAAAGACTATCAGTCATTTGTTGATTTACTTCAGGAGGCATGCGACCTTTGGGATATCCGAGTAGCAGCGT
>CAZITB010000191.1:0-389 GCA_964542055.1 uncultured Candidatus Kuenenia sp. | reverse complement strand
CCGAACCACTACCACCTTCTCATCCAGACTCCCCGGGCCAACCTGTCCCGGAGCATGCGTCACATCAATGGGGTTTACACCCAGCGCCGGTGTTGTGACACAGCCGTCAGAATGGGCCTTTGGCGGTTATTATGAAATTATGACCCCCAAAGAAAGATATTCGGTCATTGATCGCGAGCAATTGATGGATCTGTTGGCGTTAGCATCTGATGACGTTCTTAAGCAACATCGCCGCGAGCTGCTTGACTACGTGCTGGAGACACGTGTTAATAAGCGCGACCCCATGTGGACAGAGCGTGTTGCCGTGGGTACGGAAGAATATATTACAGATATCTATCATCGTCTGGGTATACAGATCAAAGGCAGGGAAATTACTCAAGATGGAGACT
>CAZITB010000190.1:0-3681 GCA_964542055.1 uncultured Candidatus Kuenenia sp. | reverse complement strand
ATAGTCATCAAAGAACTGTATTAACAACCTCGTTTTTATTTTTTATGGCTTTATATCTTATTTCGATAAGCTTCGGAATCTGCCATAATGTCCAAGGTCTTTGTTGGGTATTTCTTGAGCATGGGCTAAAATGCAGCCAATAGCTATACCTTTCATCATAACTATCAATGAGTGATCTCAGGTTTTCGGTCGAAGTAATTGATTTAAGAGTTTCCTTTGATATTGCATTTCCCTCAAAATGATTGGTCTCAATTTCATTTGAACTAAAATGTTTCTTTTTGTAACATGCTTCCAGAATGCCTTCTGATAAAGATTCATAATGAAATCTTTTCTCATCTAGCAAGGGAAACTTATTTGAATTTGCATACGATTTGTAACTTGTGACAAAAGCAATATTACCCTGTAAAATATCTTCGATGTCATTCAGCACATTAATTTTGCTGCACTCATTGATCATCCCGGATATATGCTCTCTGAGCCAATATGGAATCATTCGAACCAATACATCAATATTATTTTGTGCAGCATGGACAATGACTAACTTTGCTGTTTGCTCAAATTTATTCTTTGGTGTGTATTCAATGGTTTTGCTTAAATCAAAACTATAATCAAGCGGATTGTTATATCCTTTTGGCCAAACATATCTTACTCCTGGACACCAATGAAGGTTCCTAAGTTTGGATTCGGGACAAATTGCTATTTGTTCACGATGAAATGCGATGGCCGCATTTGGGAATTGCCGCTTTCCTATATCACTCAGTAAATCAGGAGCCTGAAGTAATATTTCAATTATATCTTTCTGGGGTGTTTCGCGGTGCCGATTGATAACCTCGGAAGGTAATTTGTTAAACTGCTCTTCGAATAGTTTATACGCAGCTTTTGCATCCTCTCCTGCATGATGGGCGTTATCATCCACCTTCAAAGCATGAATAGAATTCCATGGCTCAAGAATCCACGAAAAGAGCAGTGTGTCCCATATAGGATTATCGCACAGAAGCTCATCTTTGCCTATCACTTTTCTTATGACCGGAATATCCCAGTCTAAAATATTGTGCCCAATGATCCAATGTGTTTTGGCATTATTTTCAAATTTGATTATTTCCTCGGCAATATTTGGGATATTAGATGAATCGTAGGTTTTAGTATCCGCGAACCCAAACTCAAAAATATTTTCTCCATCGCTTTCGATGTCAATTGCCTTTGCTGTAAAGGGTAATTGATAATCTAAATTTGCGATCTGGCCATCTAGAATAGAATGTTCGTGAATTGGCCTGCTTTTTTTCAGAAACTCTAATAGTTTGTTTGAGTTTGAATCATCTAAATAATCAAGAACCTTTCTAATGGTCACAATTTTCTGGCTATTAATAAAATCAAGGTAATAATTATTCAGCAAAGTGGGAAACAATCCATCTGTATTATATGTAGGAGTCTTTGTTGAATCTGATAACTCAATGTAATTGATGGGATCGCTGGGAAACTGATATTCTTGTTTTATCCGGGAAACTAATGATTTGTCTAATTGTAGCAAAGTGCGGGGAGAATCATTACCCCAATGTTCGAAATACCACTCACTGTCTAAAATATCAATGATGTTTTGAATAGAACAATTTTTGAGATGTTCTTGTCTAAATGACAGATATTCTGAGAGATCACCTTCAATAATATCTTCAGGCAACCAAGCAACCGCATGTTTTTCTATATGCCTTGAATTTGCTCCATAAGCAAAGACGCATTTTTTACCCTGATAGTTTTCCGATTTTTCTTGTTTACAATCACACCCTTTGAAATGGGCGAAAACTTCTTTACTAAAACTCTGAGCTCTAATAAGCCCAAACCCTTTTTGAATATCACAGCTAACAAACTGCCCCACAAAAGGGTATTTGTCAACCAAATGGGCAAATCTATATTTAAAGCGTGCCGAATCTATCAGCATCTATTAGCCTCTGCTTATTTATAGAATTTATAATGAATATGTTCATAGTTATTGCCATTTTTGCAATTCAGGATTCCATGTCTTTTTGTAATCTACATTGTGAATTATAGAAGCTAATACTGGCTGTATGAAGATTTTAATTTCGCCGGCAATATAGCTAAGGTCTTTAGAGACATCAGAGACCTTAGATTTTCTAACAAATCCCCGCCACTGTTGCAGTTTTTCTTCATTTTGGAAATATCGTTCTGTAAATACTGATATATTATCTGTAACTCCGGTTCCACGTCGCTTGAAAGTGTTTATAATAGATTTTTGCAGGCGTGCCCCATTGAATTCGAATCGCCTTGACAGTATCCATATATCATAAATATCTTTCATTCTACTATTAAGAATATCGAGTTTTACCATCGCGTGTAATTTTTCTGCTATCATTGTTTCCTTATTATAGCAGTTCAACTGTGGCTTAGATAAATCGAGTATTGAAGGATAGTCATATCTTTCCGGTCCAGGCGTTATGACATCAGAAAACCCGATATCAACCTGCACTCGTATTCTGGCGGTACCAAGATATCCATATAGCTGAACTCTAACACCTTGGTAATCAGCATCGACAGTTATTTGCTCAGCAGTGACACTTGAATCATCGAATCGAATCCCATCGTTCTCGACTTTTACTTTGCAGATATGTTGAAAAACACTTATTATCGCCTCTGGTTCATTACTGATTTTCCCGAGCAGATCAATGTCTACAGTAGAACGGATTTGAGATTGCCGCCAAACTGCAAAAAGCAAAGCGCCCTTGAGAATAAAATTAGTAGCATATTTTGAAATAGAGAGCCTATATAAATACCTTTCCAAGGCATAATATTGCAGAAGTTCATTGAATGGTCGAGAGGTTTCTTTTGCTTTATTTAGCAACCGCTGTCTGATGGAAGCTGCAACATTTTTTAGATTTTTTTGGCTCACAGTGTTGCCTCTATATAGGGTTTGATTACGTTATATACCCGACAGATTCTGGCGTATTCCATTAAATTGCGAATGTTAGCGTTCTTTTTCCTTCTCCAGAGTTTAAGAGATTCCAGGGCCACATCCATCCCTATCTTATTTCGATATCTGAAACAATCGACAATGGTTTTCTCTGGGGAATATATTTTCACATCGATACCACTAATTTTGTGAATATCAACACCAGCCTTAAATGACATTTCAGAAAATTTAAAAAAACGGGCAGGTGGATATTCCAGCCTGGGATAAGACATTTTGCGGCTTATGGCCACATAAACCTCATGCGGTATCTGAGTTGTAATTTCGTGGTATGAAAGAGCAGAAATAAGACATATTACACCAGATCTAACTTTTGAGGCTACAGTTACAATATCCTGATAATCCACAGGTTCAAGTTCTGCCAGCCTGTATATGCCTCTTGCCAGAACATTTAGGTAATTGTGGTCGCGCATAAAATACAGCGTTCTTGGATGAATGCCATGCTTCATAGCCTCGGAGGTACGCATGATTCCTCCTTGCTTTTTGAAGATTTTTTTGGCCTTTTCTATTTTTTCTTTGCTTGTATACATCAGTTTCCTCTGAAAAACATACAACCATTTATCGTATAATGGTTGTAATATTATCCATATAGGCGGGCACTGTCAATTCCTTTTTCTTCTGTTTTTCTGACCCCATAACAGAAGCAAGGTGTACCATCCAAACCAAGGGTAATGGAAACTACGGGTATATCAAATTCAGGCAGA
>CAZITB010000189.1:0-3716 GCA_964542055.1 uncultured Candidatus Kuenenia sp. | reverse complement strand
AGATGTATCTAGCTGTAAACAAAGAACTTAAGTTTTATTCAGCAAATCCTAATTACTAAGATTGAGTCCACTCTAAAAAGGTCACGTGTGCGAGGTAAAAAGAGTTGAGTTTTATGCGGTTTTTCTTGATTTTATGGGTGAATTTTGTATGATAGATTTTGTTAAAAATACTCGTTTCTGCAAAGGAAAAAGGATGTTCCGCAAAAACACCTCACATCTGCAATCGTCACTGTTCGGCATCGAAAGTCAACTGTCTGAAGCCAAGCTGAAAAAACTCAAAAAGTCGAAGGAATACGATTTTTACCGTCTTGTCTTCTGTCAGATAAACGAAGGCGATTTCTCGGTATTATACTCGGATGCCTCCAGCCGGCCAAACGCACCGGTGAATTCTCTGGTTGCTTCAATTATCCTGATGTATCGCAACAACTGGACGACAGAAGCGTTATTTGACCGCATTGATTTCGACCTGCTGACCCGCACCGCCCTGGGGCTGGATACGCTGGAGGATACGCCGTTTTGTCCGGCGACATTCTTTAATTTTCAGAACAGGCTGCTTTCTCATTTTGTTGTGACCGGCCAGAACCTGATTGAAAGAGTCTTTGATTCTCTTACGCAGGAGCAGTTGAAAACGCTCAAGATAAAGACCCATATCCAGCGCAGCGATTCCTTTATGGCGATGAGCAATATTCGCAGTTACAGCCGCACACAGCTTTTAATTGAGATGCTGATAAGGCTGCACCGCGTATTAAGCGATGACGACAAGAAGCGATTCAATGCTATTCTTTCGCCGTACATCAAGCAGACGTCGGGACACTATCTTTATGATTTGGAGCGTCAACAGATTCCGCATGAACAGGAAAAATTAGCAACGTTGTATCAGACCCTTTACCATGCCTTAAAAGACACATACAAAGATGTCGAGGTATTCGGCATATTTGAGCGTGTTTACACAGAGCATTTTACAGTTGTTGATAAAAAGATAACCATCAAGGACAGCAAAGAACTTGATGGCAGCACACTTCAGTCGCCGGATGATATCGATGCGACGTACCGCAAGAAACGAACCGAACACTATAAAGGCCAAAGCGTCAATGTGACCGAGACAGCCAATCCTGACAATGCATTGGAATTGATAACCGATGTTACGGTTCGCTCTAACAATACCGATGACAGCGCAATATTAAACGATCGGCTTGAAACCTTTGTCGAAAAAACACCTGACTTGAACGAACTGCATACCGATGGTGCTTACGGCAGCGAGGCGAATGCTGAAAAGATGGAAGCACTCGAAATTATGCACGTTCAAACGGCGGTTCGAGGCAAAAAAGTAGACGTTGCCATGGAAATCGAAGAGACCTCTGGAGGCGATTATACCGTAACATGCTCAAAGCAAACGGTTCATTCGCAAAAAACAAGGACACGCTACAAAGCATGCTTTGACACAACGATTTGTGAACAATGCCCATTTAACGAGGTTTGCCCTGCCAAACAACAAAGCGACAAACGAGTTTATTATTTTGATCGGTCGGATTATCTTCTCGGCAAGCGGAGTAGAAACATAAAATCACTGCCGTCCGAGCGGCAGAAGTTAAGGCCGAATGTTGAAGCGACGGTCAAGGAGTTTACCAAGCCATTCAATCATAAGGGCAAGTTGCGTGTTCGCGGACTCTTCAAGACGATGATCTATGCGCATGCGATGGCGATTTCGATCAACTTCGGTCGTGTTTGGCGGTATCTGGGTGAAAATCCAGACGATTTTGCGTTGCGAACGTTGGTTTTTTGTATTTTGAACGGCTTGCTTGGCAGAATGACTGAAAATTGCCGGGATCAGTATTGGAAATTGAATATTCGAGACAAAAGCCGCCGTTGGCTGACATCTCGATGGAATTTAAACCGGGCCGCCTAAAGGCGGGTTTTTAGAGCAGACTCAAGATTTACAAAAATGAAAAGATATGATAGATGTATGACAGCTTTGAGTGGTGGTTTCCCAGATAGGCCGCCTATCAGTTTTGATATCAGACCTAATGTGCCTCTTAAAAATGTCGAAGTTGCATATAGGTATTTTGGTGCAGAAACCAAGAAAGAATTGTACGATAAAGCTGGTATAGATGGTTTTAGTGTGTGGGAATGGAATGCGGTACAGCCGGATTACATTGGTTCCAATGGCAATGGCTCAAGGTATAAGGTTGATTTCTGGGGCAATGTTTACGGAAGTGATTATACCCACCCTACAAAATGTAGCATGGAAAGCTGTGATAGTGTCCAGCAGTTGGAAAAATATATTTGGCCAAAGATAACCGATTTTGATTACAGTAAAATCAAAAATGAAGCCGAAAATATCCGGTCTCAAGATATGCCGGTAGCCACGGGACATATTGGCCTTGGATATCAAATTCACACAACTTTGCGTGGCAATGAAAAAGCTTTATATGACATGTGTGATGATGCTTATATGGCCGCGTACACAGAGATGATTACAGATTTTACTCTCAAATATATTAAAGAAACTTTAGATTCTGCTCAGGGCCTTATTGATGTTTTTCGTGCTGATGAAGATATGGGGACCATGGATCGGTTGATGATTAATCCTGATATGTGGCGAAAATATTATAAACCCTGCTGGGAAAAGGCTTTTGATTTAGTACATAGTTATGGAGTTAAAGTTTGGGTTCATTCCTGTGGTTATATTGCACCTTTACTAGAAGACTTTATTGAAATAGGCATGGATTGTTGGAATCCATTTCCTGGCTATGTGAAAGGTAATGGGCATTCGGAACTCAAAAAGTTCAGAAAAGGCAGAATTGCATTGGATGGTGGGATAAGTCAGTTAGTTCTGGTTGATGGTAGCAGGGCGGAAGTGGTAGATGAAACAAAACGAGTCCTTGAAACATTTGCTCCAGATGGAGGGTTATTAATAGGCCCTTCACAGGTATTAACAGATGATATCCCGACGGAAAACATCATAGTAATGTTTGAAACTTGTCTCAATTATAAATGATGGAATTTCTAAAATAATTTTAGATGATTTTGAGAAGAAACATTTTAATGCATTGTCCAATTGTAGCGATTATGGCGTTTTTTTATGTGGGCGTGGTTAAAGCTGGCGCTGATATAATAACTCGTGCGCGTCCGGTGTAAAAATATATAGCTCGTTGATATTGTAAAATTACTATACCATTTAATTCTTGAAATATCAAGAAGTTATGCTAATATTTTGGCATGGAAAATTCGAAAACAAAGGTTCTGTTAACAAGTGGCTGAGTATATACCAATTATAGCGACAATCACTCGAATTTTATGCCGTGAGTTGACTTTACAGAACGAATATTTACTACAGGAAAACAAGATACTCAAATCCAAGATCAAAAGGATATTTTACCGATGATTGAAGACGGATTTTGGGTTCGAATTTGCTATTGCAATGGGAGACGATTTGATGAAAGAGGTTGAGAATCCTACTGTTTTTTAAAATAACCTTCTGGATTTCGTTCAGGACGCTGAACGAAGTTCTAACTAAAAAACCTTCTTAGCAAGTGAAAAAAAAGTGAAAATCTTCTCCGACATACTCCGAGATACGGTGTTATTTGGATTTGAGTTTAAGTAAAAACCTCTTTAGTGCGATAAAAAACAGGTTTTTATTTAAAACAGATCCTATTAGGTAAGATTGTGGATCTGGGGGTCGCGGGTTCGAATCCCGTCTTTCACCCTTTCTAAGT
>CAZITB010000188.1:0-3740 GCA_964542055.1 uncultured Candidatus Kuenenia sp. | reverse complement strand
GCAGTTTGCGCGATTTTCGGGAAAAAGGGCGTTTTTGCCCGGCAAGTGAAAAATTGAAAAAAGTGAAAAAATTTTTCGCCACTGATTAACACAGGTTTGCACAGATTTTAAAAACATTAAAAGATAAAATAATTTGACGCTGATTCCGCAGATGCCGCTGATTTTAAACTGAGCTAAAACAAGATATTTTTGACACTGATTGCTCAGGTTTCACTGATTTGTTAAAAAAAGTAAACTTATTATATCTCACTGCTTCCGCAGGCATTGACTAAAGGGATGAGATTCCTCGTCGCTACGCTCGCTCGGAATGACAAAACAGGCAATCTGTTTTGTACAGGTTTTTTTTCGTGTCGCTTGCGTTCCTCGCTGCCCGGGGATAGAGGTTTTGTTCGTGTCGCTTGCGATCCAAGCTTATGGGGTTCATTTTAATTCGGCGGCTCCCGCCGCACGGCTCTCTTGAAATTTTTATCTAATCGCTTGGGTAATTGAGTTTTTATGCGGGCGGTTCGCGAGTAAGCCCCTACGATACATTTATAGCACGAAATACACGAAGCTTGAAAGTTGGTGGGCAGTTTGGCTTCTATTCGGATACATCGCTAAATTGGGGCCTTTTTTGTGTTTTTTGGCTCGAAATTCGTTAAAATCTGAGAAAAATCAGAATACCTGAGTTTTCTTTAAGGTAAAAACAGTTTAACTTGTGTCCTATATGTGACAATGATCATTGAAAGGTATTTAAGCGTTGGAAGATAAGCTGCTCATTTGGAAATTTAATCGCGGCAATAGGAATGCCCTTTGCCGTATCCATGAAAAGTACAGAGATGATCTGGTGCGAATAGCCACTGGGCTTTTAAACGATATAAGCACCGCAGAAGATGTCGTACAAGAGGTTTTTCTTATGCTTGTTCACTCTTCGGGTAACTTCAAAGTTAAAAAGAACCTCAAGGGATATTTGACAACCTGTGTTGTCAATAAGATACGTAACTTAAACAGGACAAAGAAATTGCAAAAACTTGTAAATTTAAATGATGTTGAGCCGGCAATTTCGAATTGCAAAACACCACACCAATGTATTGTGTGCGATGAAGAATCTCAACTGCTGTACAAAGCTATGGCAAAATTGCCTTACGAACAAAAAGAAGCTGTGATATTGCGCATTCAGGGAAAAATGAAATTCAAGGATATTGCCCTATTACAAGACGCACCAGTTAAAACAACGCTTAGCAGATATAAATATGGACTCAATAAACTGCGGTCAATGTTAAATAGTGAGGTAGAAAAATGAGACCAGCAGAAAACATAAAAAGATTGATAAAAAACGCAAAAATCAATATTAACCACGACGTTAAAAAAGCTGCACTTGACGAGCTTATTAACGAACTGGAAAAAATTAAGAAAACATCTTCGGTTGACACATCGCCGAATATTGGGAGAATAATCATGAAAAGTAAAATGACAAAACTAGCTGCCGCAGCTGTGATAATAATCGCGGCACTTATAGGCATAAATCAATTTGGTGGCTCAATTAATATGACTAGTGTGGCTTTTGCAAATGCCATGGAACATTTCGTAACCGCTCAAACTGCCCGATTCGACCTATCCATTGAATTCGGTGAGCAGGAACCGCAAACTTCAAGTTTTCTCTATGACACAAAGGGATATATTAGGCAAAACATGGCAAACGGAACTGTTAACTTCGTGGACTATAACAGGAACAAGGTTTATTCCCTTGTTCCAGACACTAAGACCGCTGTAATACGAGATGTAAGCAAACCCGATTTCCATACAGCACTTTATGACATCTTTACCAAGTTGCAGGATCTTATCCAACAAGCTATTGACCTCGGCCATGGCCCAGTTGAATCTCTCGGCACAAAAACTATCGATGGTAACACAGCCTATGGCTACCGTGTCGAAACCACAGGACAATCGCCGGGCCTATACTGGAATGGCAAAGGAACACTTACTATCTGGGCCGATGCCGAAACAGATTTCCCGCTAATACTAAAATGGCACAACAGCATGACAAATATCATAGTCACCGTCTCAAACATTCAGTTAAATGTAATCTTTAGGCCCGATGAATTATCAATCACGATACCTGATGATTATGTTATCAAAGATGAAACATTACCACCTGTAGAACCAGAGCGTGAACTTCAAGAATCGCAGGCAGTACAGGAAGATATTATCGAATCAGATGACATCCCGAAATCAGCACCTGAACAGAATCAAATCGATCAATTAACTGACCCCAACATCGCTGACCTTATAGAAGGTCTTGATAAAAATGAGCAAAGACTTGTAAAATTTTTCCACAGTTGGACTTTTTTCACAAAAGGTAAATTTCCATCGTTACTCACTGTAGAGGCCATAAAAGACATTGACCCTGACGCTGAAATTAATTTTGAAGTAAAATTATGGTCAACCGAATTCTCAGCCAATATGCCCAACCTTTTCGGTGATTGGAAACCTGATATTGATCCAAATAATTATACACAAGAAGAAATAGAGCAGGCAAAAAACAAACAGGGTCCTTACTATCAAGAGCTTCAAGAAAGATTTCATGCCGAGTACATGCAAACATACAACCCACACATTGGAAACATCGTCGAGGGCTTTAAGTTGATTAATGAATTGCCAGCTGATTCAGACTGGCACTACAATGGCTCCGGTGTTAGCGTTGACGATACTGACGCTGCAATATTCTGGTATAAACCCAATGAGGCCGAAACTTACCGTGTCATATATGGTGACCTTTCAATTGAAAATATTGACCAAAATAATCTGTGCCAGCTTGGAACTTCATCAGACGATGAGATTGACCAGCAAGCAAATGCTGTTTTAGAAGCTGCGATACAACTTGGCGCTAATATACCAAAAGACAAGCGAAACAAGGTCTTCCGCATGCTTAGCCTCAAAGAAAAAGACCTCATTAAAGGCCTTGCTACTTATCTGGAATACTCTGAAGGCAGGTATCCTCCATCAATGATTATAGACAAAGATTTCATGAAAGACATTGAAAGTCTTTTCAGCGAAGCTTCTAATCAAGGCCGTATCGACAAGAAGACCAGCGAAGAAAAAGTCTTTGACCTTTTCTATGCAGGCTCATTCTATGATAAGCTGATAAGAGAAAAGAAAGACCCTGTTTATTATGGGGCTACGGCAACAATCAGCAAGCCCAACAACATTCTTGTTCGCTGGAATTTACCAAAAAATAAATATCGTATTATTTATTCAAACCTGAAAGCTGAAACAGTGACAACTGAAAGGCTTGCGGAACTTGAAAAGCATCAATAATCAAATAAAAACTGAAACAAAATTAAAGGCTGGGCTTTTTGTCTGGCCTTTGTTTATTGCCTCAGATTTTATATATTAGTTTTTTTCTTTCGCCCTGTCAGGGCTCTTGGAGAACTTGCAAGCAGTTTTCCGGGGGCTTGCGCCGCCCGGCTATTGAACTTTTGTCCCTTCGGGACCTTTTTTATGGGTAAGATTTCTTGTCGGTGCGCTGGCTGGGAATGACAGTTGGTGGAGGGTTGTGTGTGTGGGGTCGATAGAAATTATGTTGCTCTTTCAGAGCGTTGAGGGGGATTAATAGACGGTTACCCAGGGCGTTGCCCTGGGCTGTAATATGCCGCCCTTGCAGGGCGTAATTCATTGCGGGTTGTTTGCGAACGACCCTACGATGTGATTTGATTCGGCGGCTCCCGCCGCACGGCTCTCTTGAGTTTCCAATCTCATCG
>CAZITB010000187.1:0-3742 GCA_964542055.1 uncultured Candidatus Kuenenia sp. | reverse complement strand
AGAACATTTGCAACCTATTATAGTCCCGAAGGATCATATGGAGAATTAGGTAAAAATATCATTCATCGTATTGATAAATTAAATAAAAAGATTGATAAAATAAATGGTAGTTTAGATAAATGTAATGATTTAGAAAAGTATAAAACAGATGAGGACGTTCATCTGTGGTCAAAGGATTTAGGCAAGTATAACCTAAATCAAACAATGTTTTATAGAAAGTTTATGACTAATGCTATAAAAAAACTAAAGCGGAAATGGCCTACTTTGGATATTTTCACTTGCCAAACCTATAGCAATGTTCTACCTTGGGAAACTATGGATATGTCTGAATTCGAAGCTTTAGACATACATTACTGGCTTTGTCATCATCCCAAATATGCCCAAGATTCGGGGTACTGGGAGAATATTCATAATCTAGGCAATAATGATTTGCAGTTTAAGAACGTTGCAAAAAAAATGTTGGAAAATTGGTCTCGGCACAATTCTGAATTAAATTCATGGTTAGAAAATGAAATCCAAAAAATAGTTGAAGTTGCAAGAAATCTCGGAGTTCCTTATGGAAGTACCGAAGGCTGGGGACCTATAAATTGGCTTGATCATCCATCCTTGGGATGGGATTTAATTAAAGAAGCGGGGGAAATAGGGGCTAAATTAGGATCAAAATACAGTTATTCATTTAATTGTTCGTCAAATTTCACTCACCCACAGTTTTCAAGGCTATGGAACGATGTACAATGGCATAAAAAAGTAACTTCGATCATTAGAAATGGATATTAAGGTGAATTTAAAAAACCGCTTTATTTTTGTATTTTTGAATTAGTTTCTTTTATAGCTTCAAGCATATATTCTCTATTATTATTTTCAGTTACATTCCAACTATCATTTTGGCTTGGTAAATCATATACCCACAGTGCTGATAAAGGAATTTCAAATTTCTCAATGGCGTTCAAAGATTTAAAGAAAAACTCTTTTGTGTTTTCAATAGTTTTTGGTGCTCCAAATTCTCCAACAAACAAAGGTTTTCCATTTTCTATTGCGATTGTATTACAGAAACTGATAAGCTTTTCAATGTCAATTTTTTCCTTAAAATAAAGTTTATCCTGATGAGGATAGACGTGAATAGAAAGTGAGTCAATTTTTTCAGGACTGCTACTTTCTAGCATCAACCTCCATTCTTTTCGAGTATCAAGTTCCCAGTTATTTTTGTAAGATCTGTGATAAGCATTTTCTGGAGGAGTAGCATCACCAGTACTTAACATTCTATGAGTGTCGATTTTCCTAACTTCTTTAGAAAATATACTATATGCGGTAATCAAATCATTTCTTCGGAATCGATCACGTTCTGAACGTATTTCAGGAGTTCCAAATTCTGGAACA
Organism: uncultured Candidatus Kuenenia sp.; assembly: GCA_964542055.1. GTDB lineage: Bacteria > Planctomycetota > Phycisphaerae > Sedimentisphaerales > CAMDDF01 > CAZITB01. The sequence continues at coordinate 2,365 of CAZITB010000187.1, read as the reverse complement.
ATATCAGCTCTTCCAAAACTTAATTTAGAGTCATCACGGGGTATATCCGTGTAGAGAAGGTGCTCATTTCCAAATTCCCATGCCCAAATAGCCGGAGAACCATAATATCTGCTTACGACTTCATTTGTATATGTGCGAATGAATTCTATAGTTTTACTTTCAGGATTACCTAATTGATCCATTGGCTCACCAACAATATCAGGTACGCAAGCAATATACCAAAATAAAGATGGTATTAAACCAATTTCTTGTTTTTCAGCTTCTGAAATAAATTCATCCATCAACTCAAAATACAGTGGTTTGTTTTCAAGATATATTTCCCAATCGCTAGGCCAATAGCCACCAGCCATAAACCGCACGAATGGAATTTGATATTTTCCCTTAAGCACCTTAAAGCCATCTTGATAAGTTTTATCATTCGGATCTTTTAAAACTCTATAAAATGCATCAAAGTAATTTACACCAATTGCACTATATGGTTTGCCTTGTTTCATTAACTTTCCCTCTTTTACATATAGACCAGGTAAATTAGCTATTTTCTTAGTAATTCGTTTAAGACGAGTATAGGCCATTGCTTTTGTCTGGTGTTCATTTTCATGCTGTTGTACTTCTTGTAATATGTAATTTTGAATTTTTAAATTATCCAAAGAGCTTCTCGAATCAGTGTTTGCAGCATTAACAAGACAGATACATAGTAACAAACTGATTATACAAAAAATACATTGCAAAATTCTTTTGTTCATTATTTCTCCGGTCATCAAACCATACATCTAAAACATTCTTTCATAAATAAAAAACTGAATGTTAATTAAATTGAAAATTATAAATATATTACTCCCAATCAGTAAGCCAGTGATTAATTTTGATTTTGTTGGGATTGAATTTTTTAAGTGATGAAACGATGACTTTCTTCACTTCACCTTTACGCATATCGAAGAAATTGTCACTGAAATAAGCGTAAATATCTTCATGCGTAGAAAGATTAACACATCGGGCAAAACTGTCTGTTTTTAAATTGATTGTAGTTTCATACATGCCATTTTTTTTGACCAATTTGTTTTTATTTACACTTAATTTAGGGCTAGGCCAGGAAATATCTTTCCAGAGATTATGAAAATATATTTCATTGATTTCACGTTTGTTATATTTCAAATTTGCAAATAAGTAGCTGTCTTTTTGTTTTCCTATACTTTCACTAGTTATATGAGCGATAACTTTTGAAAAGTGGGGCTTTATTTTAAAGTTTTGCTGCTGGAGCTTTTTTACAGAGCCATTCATCGTTTCAAGTTGAACTTTAAATGTACCATTTAATTCTTTGTTCAAATTATGTGTAAGATAGAGGTCGTAGCCTCCTTTTACCTTTCGAAAAGACAAAACGATTGGCTCACATGCTCTTTTTAAGTAATAATAAACTTGCTTTGGAAGACCATAATAGTCTATGATTGACCAGTTTGCACATGGCCAGCAATCATTTAGCATCCAGATTAAAGCTCCGCTGTTGGCTGGCTTCATTCGTCGATGGTGTTGAAATTCTGCATATAAATACTCGGCATGAAATGTGCCTGCCACCTTTACGAAATCAACAGCTGATTTCGGTGGATAAAATAAAGCAGATGAACAGTTGTGTTGTACCTGGACAAATGTTTCTGGTAAATCATTGTAAGGATTGTCACTGACATGATGTTCCCAAACTTCATTAAGAGGCCAAAGTTTTTCTTCAGATATAAATTTCTTTAAAGATCGCATTTGAGCGGGGCCATGCAATCCGAATTCTGACATAAATGCAGCTCTTTTATTATCAATATGCTGCCGAAAATTTACAATATCATCACAGTAAGATTCTTCATAAGTTCCACCGTGTGTGTCACCTGAACCTGGGTCATTGCTCACATCAGTTATACTAATTGGACTACTTGGGGTATAGGCAATATCTGGACATAGGTCCTGAATCACGCCTCGAGCAAGGTAATGGGTGACAAAATCACCATTTTTGATACCTTTGCCAAAAGCGCCTGTTTTTTCATTACCTCCGCACCAATGTGTTATACATGGATGATTTCGGAGTCTTTTAACTTGATATTCAAATTCAGGAACAAGGCTCATTGTAAATTCAGGGTCGCTGTCTGGAATGTCTGAACAAGCAAACATCATGTCCTGCCAAACCATGATGCCGTTTTGGTCGCATAGTTCATAAAAAACATCTTCTTCATAAAGACCACCTCCCCAAACTCTCAGCATATTAAAATTTGCCAGTTTCGTTAATCTTATAAGATGCTCATATTTCTCAACAGAAATTGTTCCAGGAAAACAATCTGCCGGAACCCAGTTTGCGCCAAGACAAAAAACTTCTTTTCCATTCACCTTA
>CAZITB010000186.1:0-3766 GCA_964542055.1 uncultured Candidatus Kuenenia sp. | reverse complement strand
CATTTGTAATGGTTGTTTCACCTGATTTTTGATATTCGAATTCTGAGCTATTTAGTTTGCCAATATACCAGTTAGTGGCATCGTTGGTGTAACTGTTCGTTAAAGTTTCTGTAACACCATTATCGTAAACCTTTTTTATTACCGTTGGATTACCGTAAGCGTCTCCATAGGTAAAAGTAGTTGTAACATCATGCCCCGTTAAACTGTTTGTCTGGGTTGATGAAGAAATGTAAGGGAATATAGCACTGCCCGTTGTGGTTTTATAAGTCCAGATATTGGATACCGAATTTAAGGTAGTACTACCGGCTTTATTAACAGTTGATGTCAGGGTGGGGAAATATTTACTGGTATTGTAGCTATAGTTGGATTCCGTACTCATATTATTGGCCACATCGGTAACGGTTTGTTTTGTGTGGCACAAAAACCCTTTTCCCTGGCGGTGGATTTTAGCTCCCTCAAATTTATAATTTGTTGTATTTTGCGAACCCCTGCCGTTATCGGATAACACTGATTTTACGACTTGCAGAGGCCCCTGGAAATCCATAACAGGGAAGGATGCTCCTGAACCTTTGGTATAAGTGGTACCATGCTCCGAAATTGACTGATACTCGATCTCTGTCAAATGATATAAACCATTTGCTATTTTTTCCAATTGAATACTGTTTTTATTGCCTGATTTATAAATCATATAACCATTCCACCAGGTTGATTCCCCATCCGTACAAAGATAGTCATCACGTCCATCACCATCAAAATCTTCGATAAAATAGTTGTGTGTAGATATTTGCGCTCCAGAATAAAAATGAGAATATAAATCTGTTCCTTGGTTTTTGGATATATAATAATAATGACCACTCCAGGCATCATCGGTAGCCATTATCATTAAATCATCTGAACCATCACCATTAAAGTCACCTACCCTGACAACATCATCTTTCAGATTGCTTTTCTTTTTAACTATGTAATTTATTTCAAATCCGTCTCCAGTAGAAAGACGCATTTGCCAGTTAGACCAATCATAAGTACCATACCCATAAATAAACATATCTGTTTTTCCATCTCCGTTAAAATCTCCATATTGAACGTGGTGATCTTTTTTAGGTAGTGTGGAACTACTTTTAAGGGTAAAATCAGAATTTTCCAGAGCATAAACCTCATAGCCATCATCATCTAATGCCAAAAGATCAATTTTTCCGTCTCCATCAAAATCTACAAACTTATGTTCATCTCCGGGTAAGCTTGAATTGTCCGAACATTTCAACCCAAACGTTAGAGATGAACCATTGTGTGTAAAACCATATAACTTCCATCCGCTGGAAGCCCTGATCAGTATGTCATTTAATCCATCTCCATCAAAATCCATCTGGTTTGCCTCAAGAATTGAATTTTCAATTTTAACTCCCGCAAGAGTAGATAAAGAGTAGTATTCAGTACTAATTGACTGAGGTGTATTAAATGAACTTCCAGTACTTAATGCATATAGATATTGGTATTTATCACTCACACCGTAAGGATAATAATACCCCCTATCGACAAATAACCTGATGAAAAGATCATCCATGCCGTCACCGTTTAAATCAACAGCAGTAAAAGTTGCATTGCTTTCATCCAAACCAAAATCTCCAGATCCGGCTGAGGAAAATGAATCATTCCCATAATTTGTAAATAATTTCCATCCCGAATAATTACCTGCATCAACATCAGGATCATCCCAGGTAAATGCGTCCTTTAAGCCATCACCGTTAAAATCGCCAAAACATATCTTTGACTTATATGATATATAATTATGAGTATTGTTGTATTCTGTTTGGGAAAACGATACTGCATCAGGTGTTGTATAAGTAAACACTGTAGAGTTATACCTGCTTGAACCAATTCCATATTCAATTATCTCGTTAAGCACTGAGTGCCTGGTGTAATTGCTGCTGGGATAATTGTATTTGAATTCGTATTTTTTGACAACATTGGAATTGTACTCAATCTCAATTTTGTCAAGAATCAGATTTTGGTTCATCTCATAACCTCTCAGGTAAGATGTTTTCTTATCACTCCTTTCTTTATAATAAAAGGTTACGGTATTGGGGCCATAGCTTATTTCCCCGATATAATTGAACCCGTTGTCTTTTATATAAGTGTATTCCATCGTATTACCGTAAACATCGGTTGCTTTATTGATGTACCAGCTTACAGTTTCATTATGTCCGTCAACGGTTTGGTCGGCGTCGCTGTCATATCCATACTGACAGGTAATACCGCTTTTGGTTTTTACTTCAAACTTATCGGGCCCATAGGAGCCGGTATAACAGGTAACTTTGCTGAACACATCGTTTTCTGTCCTGTATTGAGAGCCGTTGCTGCCATAAGTCCCGCTGGTGCATCTCAAGCGTTGTCCGTCAAGAGAAAACCTGTCGGTTGAGGTTAAGTCAACGCCAACACTTGTACCATCGGGGTAATAAGTTTTAGGGCTTCTGGTAATAACAGAAAGTCCATTGATTTGCCATCCATAGCCTGCAATACCAGATCCGGCCAGGCTATTGTAATTTATAGAAATGGAAGGTTGTAGACCTGCAACACCCGGAGGCAAATCCAAAGGGATGGAATAAGTAGCCCCACCAACAGGATTTACATTAAAGCTCCCGTTTGTGGTTCCAACCATATAGGATGTATTTAGTGATCTCGTTTCAGGATCAACTACTGTATAGTTGTATAAAACGCTTCCGCTTACCACCGGATCAACAATTTCAGCAGTCATTGTGCCACCACTGGGGGTGTAAGAGTAGTTCGGGCCAAAAGTTATGCTGTTTCTGGCCTGATGGATTTTGGTACTGGATTCAGCAGCAGTCAAGGTAATGTCAAATTCCTGCGCATAACCAGTGCCAATACCCATCAATAATATGATGAATAAAACATGTATTTGCTTCATTTTTATTTTAATAAAGGTTTGTTAGCAGATTTAGTCTTTAATAATTTTCCAATCGAGGGATTCTTGTCCGTTTACAATTTTCATGATATACATACCTGCCGGGTGGACGGAAAGATTGATGGTACTGATTTGGTTGGAAACAGTTTTATGGACAAGCTGTTTCCCTTGCAGGTTATAAACTACCAATGTGGGTTTTATATCACCGATATCCGGTATCTCAACTTTTAACACACCTTTTGTCGGATTCGGATATATTCTAATATCAAGATTTGACAGTTCGGCTTCAAATAGTTTTTCTTCATTAGCAGAGGAAGAACTTGCCGTAATCTGGGCACTTTTGGTCAGGTCAATAACCCTTTCTATTCTATTGCCACTTGCATCGTAGGTAAATACAAAAGTGGTATCACCGCTCATCCCGAATGACGGGAGACTAATAACAAACAGCATAAAACAAACTGCCAGAAAAAAGTAATATTTAGGTTTCATATTGCATTCCTCCTAATCTTTTGAGCCTTCAAGTTTCTCAATCCTGGCCTTTAAATCATCAATCTCAGCCTGCTGTTCCTGCACAGCTTTAATCAAAACAGGGATAAGTTCGGTATAGCGAATGCCCAATGTACCGTCTTCTCTTTCCGAAACAATCTCAGGAAATACTTCTTGTACCTCCTGGGCTATTAAACCAAGCTGGTCTTTTGCCGCCTTTTCTGCAATTTTTGCATCAGCTTTTTCATTGCCCTTGTATTTGGGTTTTAGTTTATAGGAAACAGGTCGTAAAACAAGTAGCTTACTTTTTGCATCTGGCAAATCTTTAACATCGGTTTTTGCATTGATGTCGGATAAAAT
>CAZITB010000185.1:0-3823 GCA_964542055.1 uncultured Candidatus Kuenenia sp. | reverse complement strand
TTCTAAGATACGAAATAGCAAGGACTTAGCAAAATACGGTGTCGAAGTTCCGGCAGATGGTGATGAAGACTGGTTAGTACGCAAGATACTCCAAACACTAGCTGAATATGAACGAAAGGTAATAGCGGCCAGAACTAGAGCTGCAATGATAAGACATCAAGCTAACGGCAAAAGAATGAGCAAACACCCGCCATATGGGTTTGCCATCGATCCAGATGATTCAGCAAGATTGATCGAAGATGCTAATGAACAGCAAATAATTAAAAAAATAACCAATATGAATGAGTCAGGCTTTACACTTCGCGGTATTTGCCGCAAGCTAGAGCAACAGCAGATAAAATGCAGAGATAAATCAATCTGGCATCATACGACTGTTAAAAACATCATCAGCCGTGCCAACTAAGCCGTTTTACGATTAAACTTTTCTGCCTCTTCAATTATTTTATCCACATACCAGGCAGGAGCATTAACTTTGACTTTTTTTCTTTTGAGGATCCTTAAAACTTTGCTGTATTCTTTTAAAAGCTGGGCATATCTTTTTTTCTTAGCCTGCTTGTAAGGATCTACTTTTTTATTGGCTCTTGTTTTTGGTTTTTGTTTTTTATACTTCGTATTCCTTCGCTGCCGCTCACATTTCCTGCATTCGCGCCGCCAAAAACCATCACAGCCCAGGCGGAAATTTTCCTTGTTAAGCTCAAGTGTGCGTTTGCATTTGTTGCACTGCCTGGTCATAGTCTAATTCAACCATCGAATAAATTCATATTCATCGTTATTTATTTTTGAAAGAGCATCATCTCTGTCAGCCCCTTTGAGCCGGACACAGATTGTCTGGGCCTTACCGTCGTGATAGACTCTGCGGTCATCTGAACTTTTCCAGCTGCTTTTGTAATATTCGCCCCAGAGGATGTAACACTTTGCAAAATAAAGATTTCTCATGGACAGTTCGGATAAATGTTCGGTGTTATTTACACTGTCAGTACCGTCCATACCGTCCACACCTTTTTTCCTATTGTTTTTTATACATGCATATATATCTATACTTTTCATTTCCTTTTTCCTTATTATCTTTTTATAGAAAATACCTATGGACAGTATGGACAGGAGTAAAAAAATACGGCTTTTAATAATGTAACTATAGTATTTCTGTCCGCCCCTTAGGTATGTCCAACCCATGGACAACCTATGGACAAAACCGTAAAAATCATAGGACATCATTTAACTCCGAATCATTTTTGAGTTTCAATCCGGTGTAGTACATACTTCTGTCCATACCCTGACGCATTCTCTTTTTCTCAACGTGTGGCCAGAGTTTTTTGATTTGTATCCCAACATTTGTATCATTCTTCGCCTTATATCCGTGGTCATTGCACCACTGCTCATACCATGAACGAAGCTGTCTGGTCTGAATTTTGTCAAGATCACAATTGCTTTGCTCAAAGTTGTCCTCAAGAAAAATAACTAGCGGGTTAACATCTCTTTTATACTGCTTTAATGCCTGGATACTTGACTTTGGTTCAATAAATCTCGTCATCTGCTCCAAACTTCGAATACCTTCTAAAGCCCATTTCAAAACACCGCTCATTTCAAAAGACTTAATCTTTTCGGCTAAACGCTTGTCCTGCTTATCCTCTGGAATAACAGCATTAAAGGGTACAAGTAAAACTCTCCTCCAGATACCGTTGGATGTATCGGCAAAACGCGGCAACTTATTTGTGGCGATCATTATTTTTGCTGTCGGGTACGCACTAAACGGTTGCTGATACAATCTTTTGAATGTAACCTGAGTACCGCCGGTATATTGCTTCAAAGCGGTCTCTGCCTCTTCATCAAGACCTTTGCTTGATTCATCTGTGATATTGGCAAGTTTGCCGTATGTCTGGGTCAAATGATGAATATCATCAAACTTGGATAATGGAACTGTTGAACAGTTTTCAGGGCCGAGCAGTGCCATCATTACATCAAAAAACACGCTCTTGCCGTTGGCACCATCACCATAACAAAGCAGAAATTTCTGCTGCTGGCATGATCGCTTCAAAAGATATCCTGCCCACTGCTGCAAAAGTATAAATAATTCTTCATCACCGCATGTAATATCAAGCAGAAACTCAATCCAGACTTTACTGTCTTTCTCACCTTCCCATTTATAGTCAAGGTAATTAAAAGTATAAAAATTCTCACTGTGGTTATATATCTTGTAAGGATATACTGAAAAATCCAGAAGCCCGTTTTGCAATGCAATGATATTATTGGGATTTAAACTGCCGTCTAAACTTGCAGGTGCCATCGATTTAGGCTTTATATAAACATCATCGCAGGCTTCCAGAAACCCTTTAATATCATTAACAAAGCCCTTTGTTTTACGTTTCAAAGGTTTATATCTGATCTTATATGAACCGTCTTCCTGCTTTTCTTTTACCTTTATGACAGATTTCCGGATACATCTTCGGACAAATACATCTATCTCTTTTTCATTTTCGATCCTTTGATAGCGGTTATTTTTGTACCTGCTCCAGCCGTCAGCGCTGTTGAATTTTAAAACAGTATCGAATTTTGATCTGCTGTACTGCTGGATCATTTCTGCTATGTGATCCGGCTGATCATTTTTAAGTATTATCGCGTCACTAACATCTATATCAGGCTCATACTCAACCGCACCTGTGATAAGCTCAGACATATCACCTTTGTCAAGCTTCAGATAATCATGAAGATCTTTGCCGTGAGATTCGGTTATTTCATAAGGCAAACTTACAATTGATACGCTCTTTGCAAGTGGATAAATCTTTTTAGCCGCTCTTTTGGCCGCCATTACACCGGCATTGTCAGCGTCCATGACAATGTATACATTTTTGTTCTTAAATAGATCAAGCCACTGATCCTTAAAGGTAGATGCTCCCCCTGATGAAGCGGTTGCATAAAACCCAGCCTCAATGGCTGCCAGTGCATCACGCCATGCCTCACAGAATATTATTGTGTCAGGATTTTCACGTTTTAACCAGTGAACCCCGTAAAGACCATGTCCACCGATAGCAGGGTATTTCTCCTGTTTTCTGTTTTTGAGCGTTACCGGCTGTCCTTGATTGCCAACCCTTAAATAACCACATATACTGCCGCATGATGGGGTATATGTCGGTATGCAGACAATAGGCTCTTGTTTATGAATCAAAGGTTCGAAATTGATTAAAGCTTTGCCGCTGACCTGCTTAATTTCGCATAATTTCTGAATATCGCCCTCATTTGCACTTTTTAGTTGATCTCTGAACCAAGATATATCATTTGTCTTTGGTGATGCTTTAGGGGCCATAGTTTCCTTATATCCATACTTTTCAAGAAACTCAAAGCACTGCCTGTCAGGTAAACCTTTTATTTTTCGGACAAGCTCAAAAAGATTACCTCTATCACAACCCTTCTTGCAGTCCCAAAGACCGCTGCTTCGGTTAATATAAAGATGTTTAGTACCGCAGTCCGGACAAATACATAAAAACTGCCCGTTTTCATGCTTTATGGTTTCAATACTCAGTTCACTTAGAATCTTCTCTAACATATCGCCTCCCCGGTTTCTGCAGTTTTAGAAATGATTTTATCAAGGCTTGATTCGCGGTACTTTAAATACCCGCCTATTTTGACGGGCTGAAGTCCTCTAGCTATCAGCTTTGGCTTATACCGGTCAAATGTGCGAATAGTCATAGAAAGACGACTTGCCGTTTCTAATTTGGATAGGAGTTTTTCAGCCATGACTACACCCTCCATCACAACCTCCACAGCAACTGCTATTTAGGATTTGCTGAATAAAACTTAAGTTCTTTGTTTACAGCTAGATACATCT
>CAZITB010000184.1:0-3850 GCA_964542055.1 uncultured Candidatus Kuenenia sp. | reverse complement strand
CTTTATATATATATATTTCCCCGAGAGTCTGCCCAACGGAATGTTTTCTTATTTGCAAACTAGTATTCTTCCTGTTTTTATAAACAATATAAATAAACTTTTTTTGCTCCCGAACAACCTCTTAACATTTGACTTATACAATAGCGAGACTATAATGCTTGATCTTCATTTTTTTTTAAGGTAATAATCTATATGAAAATTCGTAATGTTGCAATAATTGCCCACGTTGACCATGGAAAAACAACTCTGGTCGATCAACTGCTCTATCAGTCGGGAATGTTCCGCGATTCCGATCTCGACAAACTCGCCGGAGGCCAGCACGGACTCATAATGGACTCAAACCCCCTCGAACGCGAACGGGGAATCACAATTCTCAGTAAAAACTGCGCCGTCAATTACACCACACCCGATGGTGACGAATACAAGATAAACCTCATAGACACCCCCGGCCACGCCGATTTCGGCGGCGAAGTAGAGCGCGTCTTGAAAATGGCTGACGGCGTTCTCCTGGTTGTCGATTCGTTCGAAGGCCCCATGCCGCAAACACGCTTTGTTCTCTCAAAAGCCCTCTCACATGGCCTCAAACCCGTTGTAGTCGTAAACAAAGCAGACCGCAAAGACGCACGATGCGATGATGTTGTAAACGAAGTATTCGACCTGTTCGTACAGCTCCAGGCCAACGATGATTCGCTCGATTTCCCTGTGGTTTTTGCATCTGCTCGTGACGGCTGGGCCAAAAAAGACCTCAACAGCGATAACGACAATCTAAAACCCGTATTTGACGCGATAATCAACAATATCCCGGGGCCCAAAGATATACTTGATGCTCCGTTGCAAATGCTCGTAACAACACTTGACCATTCCGAATACCTCGGCAGAATTGCAGTAGGCCGCGTCTTCGCTGGTAACGTCTCCGAAGCAGAGTGGATAACAGTCATCGACCGCGAAAACAACCATACCCAGCAGAAAGTTGTAAAACTCTATCAGTTCGAAGGTCTCGGCAAACGTGAGGTACAATGCGTTTCCGCAGGAGACATCTGCGCAATTGCCGGACTCGACCCCATCGACATTGGCAATACCATCGCCTGTGCTGAAAAACCTTCCCCGCTTCCAATTGTTGCAATAGATGAGCCCACCATGCACATGACCTTCCGCGTTAATGATGGCCCATTAGCAGGCAAAGACGGCAAATACGTTACCAGCCGCCAGATCGGTGCAAGACTCCAGAAAGAACTCACAAGCAACGTTGCACTACGTGTCGAACCGGGCCAGTCAGGAGATGAATTCAAAGTCTCTGGCAGAGGACTGATGCACTTGGGAATCTTACTCGAAAATATGCGTCGCGAAGGATACGAACTTTGCGTCGGAAAACCCGAAGTCATCATCCGCACCGTTGACGGCCACCGCCAGGAACCAACAGAACGCCTGGTTGTAGATTGCCCCATCGACTGCCAGAGTTCCGTTATGAGCCTGATCGGAGACCGCCGCGCAGAACTAATCTCGATGGATTCAAAATCCGGCACTACAGATTTCGTACACATGGAATTCATGATACCCTCACGCGGACTTTTCGGCCTTCACGTCAGAATGCTAAATGCCACCCAGGGCCGGGCGATTATGCATCACAATTTCGAACGATACGAACCTATGAAAGGCGCAATACCTCAAAGACAAGCCGGAGTTATGATCGCCACAGACACCGGATCGACCACCGCCTATGCATTGGACTCCTTATTTGACCGTGGCTTTTTCTTTATCGATCCCGGCGACCAGGTTTACGAAGGACAGATCGTCGGCGAACACTGCAAAGACAACGATTGCCCCGTTAATGTCGCAAAAGCCAAACAGCTAACTAATGTCCGCGCTTCAGGCCGCGACGATGCCGCAAAAGTTCGCCCCGCAAGAAAAATGTCATTAGAAGCTGCCCTCGAATACATTCAGGAAGATGAATTGGTCGAAATTTGCCCAAATTCCATTAGAATGCGTAAAAAGCTTCTAAAAGAAGCCGACCGACGACGTCAGGGCAGAAAAAGCAAATAAGGAAATATTATGTACAAACCTGCCAAAGACAGATACGAAAAAATGAAGTATAACCGGTGTGGAAAAAGCGGCATAAAGCTGCCCGCAATCTCGCTTGGACTCTGGCACAACTTCGGTAGCGTTGACCCATTCGAAAACGCCCGCGAAATGATCTTAACCTCATTTGACCTTGGCATAACTCACATTGATATCGCAAACAACTACGGACCGCAAGCCGGCTCAGCAGAGGAAAACTTTGGCAAGATTCTCAAAACCGACCTTGCGAAACATCGCGATGAATTAATAATCTCCACAAAAGCAGGATACATCATGTGGCCCGGCCCATACGGCGACGGGGGATCAAGAAAATACCTCCTCGCAAGCCTGGACGAAAGCTTAAAAAGACTCGGTCTCGACTACGTTGACATCTTCTATTCTCACCGCCCCGACCCCGAAACTCCTATCGAAGAAACAATGGGCGCACTCGACACCGCCGTCAAACAAGGCAAAGCCCTCTACGCAGGCATCTCTCAATACACCGCCGAACAAACATCAAATGCCGCAGATGTCCTCGAATCCATGGGCACAAAATGCCTCATCCATCAACCAAACTATTCCATGTTCTCCCGCTGGATAGAAGACGGTCTCATCGACGTACTCGGCAAACGCGGCATCGGCTGCATAGCGTTTTGCCCGCTCTTTCAGGGAATCCTCACCGACAAATACTTAAAAGACATCCCCCCAGATTCCCGCGCCGCACGCGATACCGGCTTCCTACAAGTTGACCAGATCACACAACAGCGAGTCCAGAAAGTTATCCAGCTAAATGAAATCGCAAAATCGAAACAAATGTCAATGGCCCAACTCGCACTCGCATGGGTTCTAAAAGACCCCCGAGTAACATCTGCTCTTATCGGCGCCAGCCGACCCCAGCAGATAATCGAAAACGTCGCCACCCTTGACAAATCCCCATTAAATCAAGACGAACTAACCAGAATTGAAAAGATTCTTAGATCCTAGTTAACTGTTTTCAAGCCTTTTAACTTCAACAGTAAAATCGCTGGGATATTCAAGCTCAAAAAGCTCCCCCTCAAGGGGCTTATTCATTTTATAATCCTCAAACTCCAACCGATAAATATCTTCCTCAACCGTAAGCGAATCGATACGCACCGGCAGCATCGCATCTGTATCAACCCAAAAATCGATCTGCTGATACTCCTGGGCAAAATCACTCTCCTCACGCGGAATCAATCTCACATGCTCCAATCCCCTCTTCTTCTCCGCCCTGTTCGCGTCAATAAGCTCAACCTCGAACTCCTCTTTCAAATTCTCAATATTCGAAAACCCGATAAGCGGAAAATTCTCACTAACAAGCCCCAGCACATCTTCCGGCTCATCCTCATCTGCGATCTGCCTCTTTTCCACATGCCCCGTCGAATAATTAACCCGAACAAGCCACACTCCATCAAACAAATAATCCAGCCTATCCGACTGCGCCCTGGCATCATCATCCTGACGCGTCAGAAAATTTATCCTCAGCTTACTTTCGTTACTGTCATCAACATAATAAATCTTCCCCCACCTGACTGTCTGCGCTTCCAAAAGCGGCTGAATAAAAGCCGAACTTATATTGGCATCGTATGTTCTCAGCGTCTCTGTCCGCTTACCCATCGCATCCAACAACCCCTCCAGTTCGCCCTTTTCCACTCTGACACATCTAACATTATTCTTTTCACAACATGCCTGCCCCCACACAACCCCTGCTGTAAACAATACTGTCACTAACACAACTTTATTCAAATTTGCCATTTTCATTTCCCATGCTTATCAA